>NZ_CP008953.1:6600000-6900000 GCF_000732925.1 Amycolatopsis japonica | reverse complement strand
ACCGGCCGCCGCGTTCGTCGTCGAGCAGCGCGCCGAAGACCGACGGCGCGTCGAAACGCGGACTGCAGAACCAGTCGATCGACCCGTCGGTGGTGACCAGCGCGGCGGTCTGCAGATCGCCGATCAGGCCGTGGTCGGCGATCGCGGTTTCGGGCATGGCGCCTCCTCGGGCATCGGGTGCGGTCGGTGATCACCGTCGTCCGGACGGGTGGGCGCCGCCTCATCCGCCCGGGGTGAGGTGGCCCGGTGGTGGCCACGACACCGTGTGCGGCAACCCCCGACCGGAAGGCCACGCCGATGCTCGTGCCGCCCTTGGCCCTCGCCCAGTTCGTCGCCAGTTACGCGGCGACGACGATGACCGTGGCCGTGAGCGTGCTCGCCGCCGACCTCGGCACCACGGTGCTCGGCGTCCAGACGGCGATCACGTTGTTCACCCTCACCATGGCGACGCTGATGGTGCCCGGCGGCAAACTGACCGACGTCCTGGGGCGCAAGCGGTGTTTCGTCGCCGGCCTCGCCGTCTACGGCGCGGGCGCGCTGCTCGCCTCGGCCGCGCACGGGCCGGTGGCGCTGGTGCTGGGGTATTCCCTGCTGCAGGGCATCGGGTCGGCGCTGATGATCCCGCCGATCTACATCCTGGTGACCGTCGCCAGTCCCGACGTCGAGACCAGGGCCCGCCGGTTCGGCGTGGTCTCCGGCGCGGGCGCGCTCGGTGCCGCCGCCGGTCCGCTCCTCGGCGGGCTGATCACGACGTGGCTGGGCTGGCGGTCCTCGTTCCTCCTCCAGGTGCTGATCGTCGGTGTGATCGTCCTGCTGGCGCTGCGGATCGCGGAGCCGCCGGAAACCCCCGCCCGCACCCCGTTCGACGTCGGCGGTGCGGTGCTTTCGGCGGCGGGCCTGTTCTTCGTCGTGGCCGGTGTGCTGCGTCCGGCTTGGCTCCTCATCGGACTCGGCGCCGCGATCCTTGTCGCCTTCCACTTCCACATCCGCGCACGGGAACGGGGCGGCCGCGAACCGCTGGTGTCCCCCGCGCTCTTCCGCGACCGCGTCACCCGGCTCGGCCTGATCACCCAGCACGTGCAATGGCTGATGCTGCAGGGCTCGTTCTTCGTGATCGCCGTTTTCCTGCAGCAGGCCCGCGGGTACGACGCCGTCGAAACCGGGCTGACGCTGACACCCGCCACGATCGGCATCCTCGCCGCTTCGGCGGCCGCGGGACGGATGGCCCGGCGGCACGCGCAACGCCGTCTGATCCGCGGTGGTTTCGTGCTCGCCATCGCCGGGCTGCTGCTCGTACTCCTGCTGGTGCGGGCGGATTCAGGGGTGGCGAGTGCCGTTCCCGGGCTGTTCCTGCTCGGTGCCGGGGTCGGGATCATGCTGACGGCGTCGGTGAACCTGGTCCAGTCGCGCAGCCCGGACGCGGCCCAGGGCGACATCTCGGGGGTCTCGCGCGGTGTGTCCAACCTGGGTTCTTCGGTGGGGACGGCGCTCGCGGGTTCCGTGCTGGCCGGGGCGGCAGGCCACGGCTTCGCCTTGGCACTCGCGACGATGACCGCGGCCGGGGTGATCGGCCTGATCGCCGCGGTGCTGCTGCCCGCGCGATAGGTCCACTGTGGACGAACGCCGGTGCCGCACGGCGGTCACGATCACCCGCAGGGCGATGCTCAGCACCAGCAGGTTCGCCACCATCTGGATCATCACGAGGATCCGCGCCGTCGCCGAAACCGGCGCGATGTCCCCGAAACCGACCGTCGTGAACATGGTGACCGTGAAGTACAGGGCGTCGGTTCGCGTCAGCTCCGTGCCGAACGAGCCGGGCCGGTCCTGCCCGAGCACGTAGTAGACGTCGGCGAACAGAAGCAGGAACAGCGGCACGACCAAGGCCAGCGCCTGGATCCCCTGCAGTGCGGGGAACGGCGAGCGCAGGATCATCCGCACCTCGCCGACGACGACCAGCACCACGATCGCGAGGCCGCAGGCGAAGGCGGCCACGGTCCAGGGACGCAGCCCTTGGTCGACGGGGAGCAGGTAGTACAGGCACAGCAACGCGGTGACGGTGAGCAGCGGCCGCAGCACCGCGAGATGGACGAACCGCCAAACCGCCCGCGTGGTGTCGGTCGTAGGCACCAAGGCCGTGGTCTCCTCACGCCGGGTTCGAATTCCGTTCAGGGGTAAGGCGGAACGGTGTTGCGAAAGCCACTTTCGCAACCTTCAACGTTGCGAAAGTGGCTTTCGCGACACAGGATCGCGAGTGGCCGTCAGCGCGGGAGATCGATGCCCTCGGTGTCCAGCAGGCCGCGCCGGAGCGCGATCGCCACGGCGTCACGTCTGCTGCGGACGTCGAGTTTCGCGTAGATGCCGCGGACGTGGGTTTTGACCGTGTTCGGCGAAACCGTCAGATCCTGGGCGATCTCGTCGATCGAGCGCTGCGTCGGCAGCAGGCGCAGGACATTGCGTTCCCGTTCGGTCAGCGGCGCCGGCATCGGCGGAGTGCGCGATTCGCGGCGCCGGGCGAGCACCTGGCAGGCGAACCGCTCACCGGCGCCGAGTTTGCCCAGGCGCGCGGTCAGGAACGCGATGACGTCGGAAGGGGCGAACACGAACGGAAACCGGACGTCGCCGGGTCCGGCGGCGCGCAGGGCGTCGTCCAGCGACCGCACGGCGCGTTCCGGCGCACCGGCCGCGAGCGCCGCCCGCACGCCGATCAGCGACGCCTCGATCCCCGACCACGGCAACAGCATCGGCGCGCCGTCCTCCGACAGCGAGCGCAGCACGGCACTCGCCGCGCCCTGCCTGCCGAGCCGCAGCTGGGTGCGGGCCCGCATCAGCAGCAGTTCGCCGGAACCGGTGATGATCGGCTGGGCCCAGTGGAAGGTCTCCCGTGCCTGATCGGCCGCGCCGAGCCGCAGCGCCGCCCGGTGTTCCAGTACCGCGCACCACGCCGCGTGTTCGGCGGAGAAACTCCGCCCGGTGCCGAGCCGGGTGCGGGCGCGGCGCATTCTCCGCAGTCCCGAATGCCAGCCGCCGAGCTCGAATTCCGCCGCGCCACGCAGGGTTTCGGCGATCAGGCCCAGATTCGCGGCCGCGCGGGCAGGCGCGTCCCCGAGCATCCGGCCGATCTGTTTCGCGTGTTCGACGCATTCGGCGGCCTCGCCGCGCAGCAAGGAGCCGTAAGCGAGTTGCGCGGACACCTGGGCGCCTTCGAGCGAGCGATGCGGGTCGTGTGCCGCGTGCCGGGCCTGCACCCGCCGGGCGAGCGCCTCCATTTCGCGGTAATCGCCGTCCGATCCGGCCAGTCCGCTCAGCGTGACAAGGCATTGCGTGGCCAGGAAATGGTGACGCGCGTCCCCGGCGGACTCGGCGACGCGGGCCAGTGCCGCCCGTGCGGAGGCACGATCGCGGCGTGCGGTCAGCACACCCACCCGGTGCAGGGTCGCCAGCCCGCTGAGCCCGGTGTCCGCCGCGAGATGCTCGTCGACCTGTTCCGCCGCGCGGACGGCCTGCGCCGGGCCGCGATCGACCTGGGCCAGCCGGGATCGCACCAGTTGCCGCAACACGGTCAGCTCCGCCTCCGGTTCGGCGGGCCAGGCCGCGTCCGCGCAGCTCAGCTGCGACTCGGCCGACGTCGGTTCACCCCGTTCCAGATACAGCGCGGCCGAGACCAGCGCGAGCAGGGGAGAGGCCACGGCCCGCCGCTCACCGAGGACGGCGAGCGCGAGCCGCAGGACGTTGTGCTCACCACCGAGGAACAGCGGCACCGCGTGGCGGCGCGAAAGTTCGCCGACGCGAGTGGTGTTCCCCGAGCGGACGCTGTGCAACAGCGCGGCGGCGGCCTGGTCGTGTTCGGCGAACCAGCGCGCCGCGGCCGCGTGCAGGGATCTCGTCCGGTCCGGATCCCGGCGCAGCAACTCGGCCCGAAGGTAGGTGCGCAGCAGGGGCGGGACCCGGTGGCGCGGCGGGGTTCCGCCGGAGTGGACCACGCGCGCGGGTTCGCTGAGCTCGCGCAGCAGCGCCTCCGCGTCCGGCCGGTCCGTCAACGCGGCCGCCAGCCCCACCGGGACCTCGTCGCAGATGCTGATCGCGCGCAACAGATCCCGGTGGACGGCGGACAGGGGAGCGAGTACCTCGTCGGTCAGGTAGTCGAGCACCGCCCGGTCCCGTCCGGCGAAGAAGTCGGCGAGATTTCCTTGACGTGCCGCCGAAGCGGCGGCGAGGCGCAGTCCGGCCGGCCAGCCGCCCGTCCTGCTCACGAGCAGCCCCACCTGATGGGGCGGGATGCCCGGCCCGATCGCCGAGATGAGGGCGTCGGCCTCCTCCGGCGAGAAGCGCAACCGGTCCACGCCCACTTCGACGAGTCCTCCCGCAACCCGGGCACGCACCAGCGGCAGCGGTGGCTCCAGACGGCTCGAGACCACCAGTCGCAGCCCCGACGGCTGATGGCGCAGGAGCGCACGCACCCCGCGCCAGGTGCCGGGGTGGGTGATCTCCTGCGCGTCGTCGAGGACGAGCAGGACGGGTTCGTCCACCGTGTCCAGCGCGTCGGCGATCGTGGCCAGGAAGGCGAGATCCGTGCCGGGGGACTCGGGGACCGCCAGCGAGCGCAGCGGATTCCCCGCCGGGATCCGGGCGCAGCCGCACAGTGCTTCGAGGACCGCCGACCAGAAGAGCCGCTCGTCGTCGTCCTCCGCGTCGGCGGACACCCAGGCCACCGCCCCGCGACGGCGGGCGGCCCATTCGGCGAGCAACACCGTCTTGCCGAGACCCGCGGGCGCCCCGACGAACACCAACGCGTGTTCTCCCGCTTCGTCGAGAGCGGCGAGCAAACGCGGCCGGGAAACGAGATCCGGGGGCGGATCGGGGATGGTCACCTTTGTCCTCGGGACCCGTCTTCGCGGCGGAATATGCTGATCCTGCATCATGCGCCAGCCTCCTTCGCGGCCAGTTTCACATCGTCGAAGCGGATCCTGCCAGGCAATTCGCCGGTCTCACCCGTGCTGGGCGAGGAAAAGGGCGAGCGCACCCAGAATCGTGTGCCGCGTGATGGCCCGTGGAGATTGCCGGAGAAAAGGGAATGGCCGGAAACGGCCGACGTCGGTATTCGTCGCGACACAGTTCTTCTGGATCGGTCCCGCCGAGTTCGCGGTACTCGACCTTCTGGGGACCGGCCGGGTCGGACCCGAGACGGGGTTCTTCTCGCTCGCCGTCCTGCTCGCGGCTCTGACCTCGGTGACCTCGATCCGGCTCGCCGCGCGGGCCGGTCTCGACCTGTTCGCGCGGCTGCTCTTCCTGCCGTGGCACACCTGGTCTTCGATCATGGCGGCGGTCGATCTGGCGGTACTCGCCGCGGCCTGGTACCTGGCCGGGCGGGGAAAGGGGAACCGATGAGCCCGTTGGCCGGAATGAATTACGTCTTCCGGGGCAGTGGCCGAATCCCCGAACAGGCGAACCGGGCGGTAGACGATTTCCGGGGAATGTGCGTGGTCCCGATCGGCGGCGAGCTGATCGTCTTCGGCACGGTGACCGAGCAAAGAAGCGTTTCGCGCATTCTGTGCGCACTCGAAGCACTCGGGATGCGCGTGGACTCCGTGCACCGGGTCCGGGAACTGCCGTCGCGGGTTTTCCCGATCGCGCGGTGAATCGGGAAAACCCGCGGCCGGGATCAGAGCCGTTCGGGGAGGGCGAACTCGCCGAACGCGGCACGCAACCGCGCCTCTTCCTCGTCGGTGAGATTCGTGGTGACCAAGGCGGCGCCGGTCTCCTTGAACGGCTCGGCCACCCGGTCGAGCACGGCACCGTCCGCCATCACGAACAACGCGGACGTGCCGGGCGTGACCTTGGCCCGGACCGCGGCGATGAAGTCGTCGTCGATGCCGACGCGGGAAAGCGAGCCGGTCAGTGCCCCGATCGCCGCGCCGACGGCCATTCCCAGCAGCGGCACCAGGAAGATCAGGCCGAACAGCAGTCCCCAGAACCCGCCGCCGAGCGCGCCGGCGCCGGTCAGCGAACCGAGGTCCTTGGTCTTCGGCTTCTTCCTGCCCTCGGGCCAGGTGACATAGGCCGCGTCGGCGATCTTGATGAGCTGTTGTTTCTGCAACCGTTCGAGCAGCGCGAGCGCGTTCTCCGCGCCGTCCGCGGTGGGAAAGGCCCATACGGTCAGCGAACTCATGGTGTGTCCTCCTCGGTCGGGATCGGTGCTCGGAGGCCGCACTGTGCTCCGGGCGGCGGCACCCCCGCATCGCCCGGGCCGGATGAGGCGGACCGGCGGGGACACGGCCCTGATCTCACCTGGCGCGGGGGAGGCCGCCGTCACGGTGGACGCACCATGATCGCCCGGGTCCGCAGCCCCCGCTTCCGAAAAGAGGGACCATGAGCGAAAGAGCGCATCACTGGACCACCACGGCGGACACCGGCCCGCCGTCCTCGCCGGAGCACGCCGCGAGGGCGTCGCGGCGATCGGGCTGGGTCTGGTTCGCCGCGTCGATCACCATCATGGCCGGCCTGTTCACCGCGGTGGAGGGGCTGGTCGCGCTGTTCGAACAGAACTACTACCTGCTCGGCCCGTCGGGGCTGCTCGTCTTCGATCTCGGCGCCTGGGGCTGGATCCACCTGATCGTCGGGGTCCTCGCCGTGTTCGCGGGGAGCGCGTTGTTCACCGGGGCGCCGTGGGCCCGCGTCGTCACCGTCCTGCTCGCCGGGTTCAACGCGTTGGCGCAGCTGGTGTTCCTGTCCGCGTACCCGATCTGGGGCGTGGTCGTCATCGCCCTCGACGTCCTGGTGATCTGGGCCGTGCTCGTGCACGGGGACGAGACCTCGGACGAGCTCTGGTGACCCGCTGACCAGTACAGTCGTGGCCTCGCCGGGGTCGCGATCCTTCGGACGATCGAGAGGTTGACTTGCCCGCTCGAACGACATCGCGGTCCTGGCGGATCCCTTCGGCCAAGGTGACGGTGCCGCGGGTGCCGGGGATCTTCGTCCCGCGCGCCCGGCTCACGGCCCTGTTCGACCGTGCCGGAACCCGGCCGGTGACCGTGCTCCGGGCACCCGCCGGTTCCGGCAAGACCACCGCATTGGCCTGCTGGGCCCGCGATCGGCGGGACGTGGCCTGGGTGTCGCTGGACGACGACGACAACGACGAGCGCCGTCTGTGGTCGGCCGTCCTCCTCTCGCTGCGCCGGAACCTCGGCCTCCCGGAGTTCCGGCTCGGGCCACCGTCACCCGGACGGCGCACCGAGTTCCTCGCCGATCTCGGTGACGTGTTCACCGGGCTGCGTGAACCGGTGTGGCTCGTCCTGGACGACGTCCAGGAGATCTCCCGTCCGGAGCCGGTGGAAGCGCTCGCCGCGCTGGCCCGGCACCAGCCGCCGATGCTGCGGCTGGTGCTGGCCACCCGCGTCGAGCCGAAACTGCGGCTGGCCCGCCTGGCGGTCGAAGGCGCGCTTTCCCGGCTCGGCGCCGCCGAACTCCGCTTCAGCGTGGAGGAAACGGCGCACCTGCTTCGCTCCACCGGGGCCACGGTGGGCGAGGACCGGGTCCGCGAACTGACCGAGCGCACCGCGGGATGGGCCGCCGCGCTCGGCTGGGCCGCGGTCTCGGTGCGCGAGGCCGAGGACGCGGACGGGCTCGTCGCGGCCGTCGGGGGCGACGAGCTCGCCGTGGCCCGGTTCTTCGCCGACGAGGTGCTCTCGCGGTTGCCGTCCGCGACGTCGGATCTGCTGCTTTGCGTCAGTGTCTGCGACAACGTGAGCGCGGCGCTCGCGGCGCGGCTGACCGGTTCGCCGGACGCCGGGGTGACCCTGGACGAACTCGAGCGCGAGACCGGATTGGTCGTGCGCACGCCGGCCGACACCTACCGGCTTCCCGCCCCGCTGCGGGGTTTCCTGCAGGCGGAGCTGGCGCGCCGGTCCCCGGCGCGGGCACGGCGGCTGCAGGGGATCGCCGCCCGCTGGTACGCCGGGGAAGGGCGGTTCGGGGAAGCGCTGACGCACGCCGTCGCGGGCCGGGATCGTCAGGGCGCCTTGCGCCTGGCGCGTGACCACGCGGTGCGCCAGGTCCTGGCAGGCGACGGGAAACTCGTCCGGGGCGCGCTCGCCTATCTGGGTGAGGGGGCGTTGAGCGCGAGCCCCCGGCTCCGGCTGGCGTCCGCGCTGGAACACGTCCAGCGCGGGGAGTTCACCGCCGCCGCCACCGATCTCGGTGACGACGGACTGCGACGGCTGGCCGCGCCCCATCTCGCGCTGGTGACCGGGAACGGGCCACCCGAAAGCACGGTGACGCGGTCGCCGGAGTCGATCGCGTGGGACAAGGTCGACCTGGTCTGGCGGGCACTGCACCGGGGTGCCCGGCGGCACGCCGTCGCCCGTGCCGAGGCCGCGCTGCGCCTCGCTCACGGGGAACGGCTCGAACATCTCGTCCTGCACAGCAGACTCGCGCTCGCCGTCGCGACGGGATTGCTCGGTGACCACACGGCGATGCGGCGCGCGTGCATCGGCGCGCTCGCCGTCGCCCGGCGGCACGGCTGGTGCCGCTCGCCGGGGGTCGCCGAATGCCATCTGATGCTCGCCTACGACGATCTGATGCGCTTCGAACCGGTGGCGGCCGCGGGCGAGCTGACCAGGGCCCCGCGGGCGGAGGTGCCCGTATCCGCACCGGTTCTGGGGCCACTGCGGGGTTTCTTCGAGGGCATGGTCCGCTTCGACGGCGGCGACCGGACGGCGGGCTCGCAGGCCATGCGGGCGGCCCGGCGGCGGCTCGCGGATCTCGAACTGCCCCGCGAGATCATCGGGATGTGCACGGTCGTCGAGCACCACGCGGCGCTCGTGGTGGGCGAGGGCCTGCACGCGGCCGAGGTGTTCGCCTGGGCGCAGGAGAGCTTGTCCGGCACCGCCGAGCTGGCCCTGCTCCAGATCCGGGCCCACCTCGCCGTCGAGGAGACCGACCTCGCCGAAAAGGTCCTGCGCGCCACCGAATCCGCTCCCGCGTTGCTGCCGGCCACCCCGGTGGACACCCGCCTGGCCGAGACCGCGCTCGCGTTGCGTTCCCACCGGCGGACCCTGGCGCTGCAGGCGCTCGACCGCGCGCTCACCCTCGCGCGGCCGCAACGGCTGATCCGCCCGTTCGCGCTCGCGGAGCCGCGCGTCAGGAACCTGCTGATCGACCATTCCGGTGGTTTCGGCTCGCTGGACCGCTTCGCGCAGACGGTCCGCGGGCGTCTCGTGCCGAACACCCCGCCCAGTGAGCTGACCGATCGCGAGCAGGTGGTGCTGCGGCGGCTGCCGTCCCAGCGTTCGCTCGACGAGATCGCGTCGGATCTGACGGTGTCGGTCAACACGGTGAAGACCCACGTCCGGTCGATCTACGGCAAGCTCGGGGTGAACAACCGCCGGTCGGCCGTGGTGGTCGCGCGCCACCACGGCCTGACCTGAGCGGGCGGTCAGCCCTTCCGGCGATCCGGCGAGCACAGCAGCGCCTCGGCCCAGCGCGCCCGCGGATCGACGTCGATGAGCAGCGCCTTGGCCAGCAGCGTCGCCGGCACGGCGAGGACGGCGCCGAGCGGCCCGAGCAG
The DNA here is from genome assembly GCF_000732925.1 of Amycolatopsis japonica. Classification (NCBI taxonomy): domain Bacteria; kingdom Bacillati; phylum Actinomycetota; class Actinomycetes; order Pseudonocardiales; family Pseudonocardiaceae; genus Amycolatopsis; species Amycolatopsis japonica. The sequence continues at coordinate 6,890,438 of NZ_CP008953.1, read as the reverse complement.
CCAGGTCCAGAACACCAGCGCGAGTACGGTGACCAAAGTGGACAGACCGACCGACTCGGCGACGAACCGGGGCTGGATCAGCGACTGCACCACGAAGTTCAGCAGGACGTACACGGCGATGGTCACGAGCATGGCGCGCCAGCCGCCGTCGAGGAGCGCGATGAGCGCGGGCGGGGCCACCCCGATCACGAAACCCACGTTGGGCACGTAGTTGGTGACGAAGGACAGCAGCCCCCACAGCACGGCCGCCGGGATGCCGAGCAGGGCGAGCGCGATCGTGTCGAGTATCGCCACCGCCCCGCCGAACACCGTCGTCACCACCAGGTACCGCCTCGTGCCGAAGGCGAACCGCCGCAACGCCGCGCCCGCCCACGGCCGATCGCGCGAGATCCGGCCGAGCCGTTGCCCGGCCCACGCCGATTCGGTGCTCAGGAAGAGCATCAAGGCGAGCAGGAAGGCCAGGTTCGTGACCAGGCCGCAGACGCCGGCGAGCAGGGATCCGGCGAACCCGATCAGCTTACCCGTGTCCATAGTGGACAGAATTTCGCGCAGTTGTGGTTCGCCGACCCCGAACCGGCCGAGGAACGCCGTTCCGTCACGGAGGAGTTCGTCGGCCTGTCCGGCGTAGCGGGGGAGCAGGGCGGAAAGCTGCGCGAGGGAGACCACGACCACCAGGAAGAGCGCGAGCAACGCGGCGTAGACGGTGACGACCAGGACGGCGACCGTGAGCCAGCGTGGGAAACCCTTGCCGCGCAACCAGGTCCGCACCGGGTCGAGGGTGATCACGATGACGAGGGCGAGGAACACGGGCCCGGCCAGCCAGGCGACGGCGCTCAGTCCGGCCAGCACGACGACCGCGGCGGCGGATCCCAGAAGCACCACCAGTGCGCGGGGAAACGGGGTGCCGGTGGCGGGAGGTGGCGCCGGTATCGGGGGCGGCCGTTTCGTGAGGCTCCGGGTTTTCCGTCGCCCGCCGGTTTTCCGGCGGCGGAACCGGTACGCGGAGAATTCGTCGAACGATATTCGCACCATGCGGCACCTTCCGGGAGGCGGATCGGTGTTCCACGGTGGCAGATCGCCGGTATCCGAAGATCGCCCGGCGCGGGCGAAAAGCGCGTCCCGGGCCGCCCTTTCGGGCGCGCTCCGGTGCCTGCACGATCATCGGAAGTTCCGGTATACGTGGAAGGGAGGGCGCCGCCGGGGAGGACGGCATGGCGCTTCAAGCAAGGGGGAATACCGATGTTCGACGCGCGTCTCGTCGCTGATCAAGTCAGCCCGCTCGCCAAGCCGAAGATCAGAATTCTGTTCTACACCGATTTCGTCGGCTTCTCGGGGAACGGCGGCTTCTCCTTGGGAATCATCCGTGATCTCCTATTGGGGAATCAGCCTTTCTTCGCCGAGTTCGAGATCGATTTGATCAACCGGCACGAAGGCGGGCACGCCGCCAACAAACTCACTTCCGAAGTGCTCGGCCGCTACGAGCAGGTGTGGTTCTTCGGCATCCTGCAGTCCAACATGCCGGGGGAGCCGGAAAACGAACTCGTGGACGCGGAGGTCGCCGCGCTGCGGACGTGGATGGACGCCGGTGGTGGCGTGCTCATCTGCGGCGACCACTCGAATCCGCGTCCGCCGGGAGCGGATCCGTCGCTGCCCGACTACCTGAACCTGGGGCGGGCACTGGGGCACCGGGTCCCACGCGCGGGTGAGCTGCGGGTTTGGAACGACCGGCCGGACGCCAGTATCGAGTTCAGCCACAACACCCACCAGCCGGATCCGTGGGGCAGTGACATCAACAATCCGATTCCGAACGATCTCGACCCGTACCCGCAGGAGCTGATCCTGCGGAAGCGGTTCGGCAGGCCGCACGTGCTGTTCCAGGGACGGCGGGGACCGATCACGATCTTCCCGGACCACATGCACGAGGGGCAGCTGGTCATCCCGGCGCAATTCCCCGCGGATGTCTGGCCGTCCGGCCGTTCGGGGCAGCCGAAGCCCGAAATCGTCGCGCAGGGCACCGACAAGCGCAACGGCCAGGTCTACGGCGTGTCCTGCGTGTACGACGGCGCGGCCGCCGGCGTCGGACGAATCGTCGCCGACGCCACTTGGCACCACTATTTCGACATCAACCTGTGGGGTTTCGAAAAAGGCGGCGAAGTGCTCGATCGCCTCACCGAGTACTACGTGAACCTCACGCTGTGGTTGGCGCCGAAGCCGGTCAAGCTGGAAGTGAACGCGCAGCTGCTGTACTGGCTTTCGCACAACATGAGCGTCCGCGCGGTGCTGCCGGAGGGTTTCCGGGTGCCGGGGGGCACCGCGGCCGGCCTGGTCCGCGAAGTCGGCGGGCAAAGCGTGCTCGACGACCTCGTCTGGCCGCTGGAAGGGGCGCCGGGGGTCCCCGAAGAACTCCTGCTCGGCGCCGTCGTCAAGGAATCCGTCGCGGCGCTGAGCGGAGGGGACGTCGAGACGTTCGATGCCGTGGACGTCGTCGAGCGGGGCCTGCGGGCCGGGGCCGAGGAGTACGCCGCCGAGCTGCGAGCAGCGCTCGACGACGTCGAAGGCCTGGGGGAACGGCTGGCGCAGGGCATTCGCTGACGCTCGCTGAAGTACGTGAAGGCCCCCTTCCTGTACCTAGGCGCAAGGATGGGGGCCTTCATGTACTTGGGGACGGTGTGAAGGTCGAGTTTCCTCGGCTGAGCCGGGGGAAGGAGGCCTTCACACGCGGCCGCTGTGACTGCTGGTGCTCATGGGGCTCGTGTGGCGCCTCGCAAGTCCGTGAAGGCCTCCTTGAGGGACCCTGAGTCCCTCAAGGAGGCCTTCACGGACTTATGCGTGTGTCCCCAATGTGGCATTGGAGACGCTCAGCGCCCCCAATGCCACATTGGGGACATTCGCCCGCCGAACGAAGTCCCTCAAGGGGGCCTTCACGGACCCGGCCGGTCACACGATCGAGGCATGAGGCCCGTCTCCCGGCGTTCCGCGGGTATCCCCCGGGAAACGGAGGAGGCAACGATGCCCGACAACGAACTTCCGGGTTTCCTGATCATCGGCCTGATCTTCGTCGTCGCGGACGGCCAGGTCCTGTACCGCGGCGCCCGCCGCTTCCTGGCCGCACCGGACGCCCGCGAGGGAAGCGGATCGGTGGCCTGGATGGTGGTGACGGTCTTCCATCTGGCGGCGATCGGGATGCTGGCGTTGCTGGCGGTCGTGGCGCCGGACTGGTCCGGTTCGACGGCCGCGTTCGTCGGCAGGCTGGGTGTGTTCCTGCTGCTCATGGCCGTGGCCCATGTGCTCACCCTGTCCGTGCTCGCCCGGCGGCGCGAGGACGACGTGGCGGTCGGCGCGCGGCGGCGGAAGCGCGCGGACGATGACGCCGAACCGGTGCGGGAGGTGACGGTCACCCCGGTGCCCGGGCAGGAGGGCCGGACGCCTCGGGTGAGCCCGGATCTCGGGGACCAGGGGCCGTATCGGGCCTGAGCCCGAGCGCCGAATGGAGCTGACGCGCCCACCAGCGCACTTGCGCGGACGAGTCGTCGGCCGCGGCACCGGTGAGCCCGGCGCTGCGCCGGAAATCGCTCCCGTACAGGGGCTCCGTGGCCATCGCCTGGTGCAGGGCGGCGACGGCGAGCCGCGTGTCGTCGAGTGAGCCGCCGGGCGGCCGGAGCCGGTGGAGGGCGTCGACGACCGGGTCGAGCATCCCGCTGCCCGGGTCGCGCCAGCCCGCCGCGTGCAGCGCCACCGCGAGCTCGCCGTAGCCGTCGCGGTACAGCGTGTGCAGGGCTTCGACGAATTCCAGCAGGTCGGCGTCGTGGTCCAGCCAGCTGGTGAGCAGGTCCTGAAGGGCGTCCCGGAGACGGCGGCCGCCGTGCCGGAGGAGTTCGGCGAGCAGCTTTTCGCGGTTGCCGAAGTGGTGGGCGACGCCGGCGTCGGTCATGCCGACCCGCGCGGCCACGGCGCGCATCTGGACGGCGGCGACGCCGGACTCGCCGAGCAGGGAAGCGGCCGCGTCGAGGATCAGCCGCCGGGCCTCTTCGGGCGCCCGTCGTGCGCGGGAAGTCGTCACGGGCGGATCGTACCTTGATGGGCCAAGGTATCTGCGTTACCTTGACGGTCCAAGGTAAGGGGGATGCCATGCGTACCGAAATCAGCCTCGACCTGGGCGAGGTCACCCTGCGGGGCACGGTGACCGGAGCCGGCCCGACGGTCCTGCTGCTCCACGCGGGCGGGGAGCGCCGCGAGGTCTGGACGCCGGTCGCCGCGGTGCTGGCCCGGAACGGCTTCCGGTCGGTGGCCTTCGACCTGCGCGGACACGGCGACAGCTCCGGTCGGGCGACCACGCTCCGGGCCTTGGCCGACGACGTGGCCGGAATGATCGCGAGCCAGCCCGCGCCGGTCGTCCTGGTGGGCGCCTCGGTCGGTGGCCTGGCCGCCATCGCGGCGCTCGCGGATCCCGCCGTCGCGGCGCGCGCGTCCGGGCTCGTGCTCGTCGACGTCGTACCCGACCTGGAGCCGGGCAGGGCGCGTTCGTGGCTCGATTTCCATGGACTCACCGGCCGCTACGCCCGCCTGGTGGACGACGTCCTCGGCTCGGGCCCCGCCCTGCTCGCCACGGCCGGGGTCGTGGACCTGCCCATCCTGGTGGTGCACGGCGGCCAGGGATCGCCGCTGCGCGACGCCGATGTCGGCCGTCTGCGCGCGGCAGGCCGTCAGGTCACCGTCGTCCGCGTCCCGTCGGCGGGTCACCTGGTGGCCAGGGACGCGCCCGAACACCTCGCGGACCTCGTGTCCGGATGGCTTTGTGGCATCGGTCACGGGGCGGTTCCGGCGTCCGGGGGAGGTGGGCAAGATCTGCGGTAGAGCTGTGCGGCGCAGGTGAGCGACAACGACGTGCACTCGGCGCTACCAGTTGGTAACTTATTGTCGGGGCATCGAAAACCCCATAAGAAGCGGCAACAACGCGCTGCCTACAATGTCGGGCATGACCCACAGCGAACCAGCGCGATCAGCTGCCCCCCGCACCGGATCGCCGGCGTCCGCCTCCTCCTCGGCCGTCTTGGCGAGGGGAATCACGATTTATGGTTGCGGATCGGACGAGGCCGCCTTGTTCCGGGAGATGGCTCCTCGTTTCGGCGTAATTCCGACCATTGTGGACGAGCCGGTATCCGAGGCCAATATCGGGCTGGTCTCCGGAAATCGGTGCATCAGTATCGGTCACAAGACCAAGGTCACGAACTCCATTCTTCTCGAACTCGGCAAAGCGGGTGTCGAATACATCTCCACCCGGAGCATCGGCTTCAACCACATCGATGTGGACTACGCGGCGAGCGTCGGTATCACCGTGGGCAATGTCGCCTACTCGCCCGACAGCGTGGCCGATTTCACGCTGATGCTGATGCTGATGGCGGTGCGCGACGCCAAGTCCATCGTCCGCCGCACCGAGGTCCACGACTACCGGCTGAACGAAGTGCGCGGGAAAGAGCTGCGCGATCTGACCGTCGGAGTGGTCGGAACAGGGCGGATCGGGGTCGCGGTGCTGGACCGGCTGCGTGGTTTCGGCTGCCGGGTGCTGGCCTACGACACGCTGCTGACCGCGTCGGCCGATTACGTTCCGCTCGACGAATTGCTCCAGCAGAGCGACATCGTGACGCTCCATGTGCCGCTCAATACGGACACATATCATCTCCTCGACCGCGAGAACATCGAGCGGATGAAGGACGGCGCGTACATCATCAACACCGGACGTGGCCCGCTCATCGAAACCGAAGCCCTCATTTCGGCACTGGAAGACGGAAAACTGGGCGGAGCGGCATTGGACGTCGTCGAAGGAGAGGAAGGGATCTTCTACGCCGACTGCCGGAACAAGCCGCTCGAGAGTGAAACGTTGCTGCGGCTGGAAAAGCTGCCGAACGTGCTCATCAGTCCGCATACCGCCTATTACACGGACCACGCACTGAGTGACACTGTTGAAAACTCCATCATCAATTGTCTCCAATTCGAAAGCGGGAAGTAGTATGGGTAGGCTGAAAATCGGAATTCTGTTCGGCGGGCTTTCCGAAGAACATCCTATCTCCATCAAATCTGCGCGTGAGGTCCAGAAGAACCTCGACCTCGAGAAGTACGAGCCGTACTACATCGGGATCACCCAGAGCGGCTCCTGGATGCTCTGCGACGGCCCCGCCGAGGACTGGGAGAACGGGAACGTCCGCCCGGCCGTCCTGTCGCCGGACCGCGGGGTGCACGGTCTGCTCGTCCTGGACGAGGGCAAGTACGAGACGATCGCCCTCGACGTGGTGCTGCCGGTGCTGCACGGCAAGTTCGGTGAAGACGGCGCGATGCAGGGCCTGCTGGAGATCTCCGGCGTCCCCTACGTCGGCTGCGACCTCCCGAGCTCGGTCATGTGCATCGACAAGTCCCTCACGTACTCCGTCGTCAACGGTGCCGGTATCGCGACGCCGACGTTCCACATCGTCACGCCGGACAAGGACGTCGACGCGGACGAGCTGAACTACCCGGTCTTCGTGAAGCCCGCCCGCTCCGGCTCGTCGTTCGGCGTCAGCAAGGTCTCCTCGAAGGAGGAGCTGCCCGCCGCGCTGGCGGAGGCGCGCCAGTACGACGCGAAGATCCTGATCGAAGAGGCCGTCATCGGCAGCGAGATCGGCTGCTCGATCCTGGGCGACGGCGAGGACCTGTTCGCGGGCGAGGTCGACCGCGTCGCGCTGACCCACGGCTTCTTCAAGATCCACCAGGAGGAGAGCCCCGAGACCGGTTCCGAGAACTCGAGCTTCATCGTCCCCGCGGACATCCCGGACTCCTCGCGCGACCTCGTGCAGCAGACGGCCAAGGTCATCTACCGCGCGCTGGGCTGCAGCGGGCTCGCGCGGGTGGACCTGTTCCTCAAGGAGGACGGTAGTGTCGTGCTCAACGAGGTCAACACCCTGCCCGGCCTGACCTCGTACAGCCGTTACCCGCGGATGATGAACGCCGCCGGCCTCTCGCTCGGCGACGTGATCGACCGCCTGGTGAAGCTGACGCTGGCGGACGTGACGAATGAGGGATGATTTCGTCTTCGTCGACGAGGTCGTCTCCGGAATCCGCTGGGACGCCAAGTACGCCACGTGGGACAACTTCACCGGCAAGCCGGTGGACGGCTACCTGGTGAACCGTGTCGTCGGCACGCGTGCGTTCTGCGCGGCGCTGGAAAAGGCGCGGGACAAGGCCGCGGAGCTCGGCTTCGGTCTGCTCCTTTGGGACGTGTACCGCCCGCAGCGCGCCGTGGACCGGTTCATGCGCTGGGCGGAAGAGCCCGAGGACGGCCGGAAGAAGGCCAGGCACTACCCGAACATCGAGCGACCCCAGATGTTCGAACAGGGCTACGTGGCCACCAAGTCCGGGCACAGCCGGGGCAGCACGGTGGACCTGACGCTCTACCGCCTGGACACCGGTGAGCTCGCCGACATGGGTGGCGACCACGACCTGATGGACGTCGTCTCGCACCACGGTGCCGACGGTGTGCCGGAAGAGGCCGCGAAGAACCGCGCGCACCTCTGCGCGGTCATGGAGGGCTCGGGCTTCAGCTCGTACGAGTGCGAGTGGTGGCACTACACCCTGAAGGACGAGCCTCACCCGGACACCTATTTCGATTTCCCCATCGAGTAGGCAGGCGCGCGTGAAGGCCCCCTTCCCTCGGCTCAGCCGAGGCAAGGGGGCCTTCACGTTTTACGGGTGTATCCGTCCAGCCGGTCGTGAACACCATTTCATCCCATGAATTGCCGGGGGTGCCACGACGTCGTGGATGGCCTGGGGCTGACCGCTTTACATCATGCCCGCCTTCACTTTGCTCCTGGCGTTCCACGCCGACCAGACCGTGGGAAGCGGACTCGGCCGTTCGTGTGAACAAGTGTCGAAGAACGGAACGTGAACCGGCGGGGGCAGTGATCCTCCGAGTAGAAGGCAAGCCGCGCGAACGGCCTAAGGGAGCCTGCGAACAGCCCAATCCGGAGTGCCCGGACAAGCGTGTACGCGGGTGCTTTACTTATGTTCGCCAATCGAGTCAATACCGCATGCGGAGTTTCGGATATTGATCTTGTGGGCTCCCTTCACTACGAAAATCACACTGTTCGTCAATTGCCGACATGGATTGTTCATGCCATGCTGCACATGTGCGCATCAGCTGGGGCTGACATGGTGTGCGCGCTTTACTGGGGACAGGGGGGACGCGTCGGGTGACTCGCGACCACGAGGCAGACCAAAGACTTCACTCGCCGAACCTCTGAACCGGAACCATAAGATCGGACATGTCCGAGACCTCGCACTGAAGCGGGCAGCCGTTCCGTCAGTGTTCGTCTCGCAGATCGCCGTCGGGGCGATGGGAGGATGCCGTTCAGCTTCGGTAGTTCGTCGGAATACGCGCCGAACGGTCAACTGGGAGACCGTTGTGGCGGGCCGCTCGCACGCGGCTCCGCCCGTCGGCGCTTGAGGGATCCTCACCGTCGAGGGCATCCCGTCCAACGGCCGAGGCCGGCATCGGACGGGTTCATGGTGTCCAACCGCCGAAGCCGAGCAGTTGGACGGTGGGGTTTCGTGGCGTGTCCAAATAGTTGATGAATCAACAGATTCAATGGGGGCTAGGTGGATCCGACGAGAGTTGACTTGTCCGCTCTCCCTGTCGTCGAAATCGAGCTGTCGAGACTGTCTTCTGCCTGTTCGCCGCGGACTTCGGGCGAGGATCCAGAGCACGTCGAGACACTGTTGTCGGCGGAGTGGGAGCTTCCGCCCATTCTCGTTCACCGCCCGACGATGCAGGTGGTCGATGGCCTGCACCGGCTGAAGGCGGCACGAGTCAGGGGCGATACGAAAATTTCCGCGAGGTTCATCGACGGCGCCGAGTCCGACGCCTTCGTCCTCGCGGTGGAAGCGAACATCCGGCACGGGTTGCCGCTTTCGCTCGCGGATCGGAAACGGGCGGCCGTCCAGATCATCGGGACGCATCCGCAGTGGTCCGATCGGCGGGTGGCCTCGGCGACCGGCATTTCCGCAGGCACGGTGGCGGACCTGCGCAAACGTGGCGGCGAAGGCGGAAACGGCGCCAGGATCGGGCGGGACGGGCGGATCCGTCCAGTGGACAGTTCGGAGCGGCGGAAGCTCGCCGCCGACCTGATCCGCAACGACCCCGGCCTGTCGCTCCGCCAGGTCGCCAAGCAGGTCGGCATCTCCCCGGAGACGGTGCGGGACGTGCGCGGCAGGCTGGAGCGTGGTGAGAGCCCGACCCCGGACGGGACCAGGAGACTGCGGACCAAGCCGGATCCGTTGAGCCTCACCGAAACCGACCTCGGTCATTCGCTGGACCGGGAACGGCTCACCGTGCTGGAGCGGCTCAAGGCCGACCCGGCGCTGCGGCTGAGCGAGGTCGGCCGGATCCTGTTGCGCATGCTCGCCATGCACTCCATGGACGGGCAGGAATGGGAACGGATCCTGCACGGTGTCCCGCCGCATCTGTACGGCGTGGTCGCCGGTTTCGCCAGGGATCACGCCAGGGTCTGGGCGGGGTTCGCGGATCATCTGGAGAACCGGGCGACCGATCTGGCCGCACGATGAGCGCGGACGGCATCGGGTAGGCACGGACGGGGCGAAGGGGACTTTTCCGCTTCACGCGGTGAAAGTCCCCTTTTCTCTTGCGCGGTGCCCAGGCCCCGTCGCTCGACATCACCGGGTGGGCGGCCTAAGAAGTAGCTGTGACCATCGAGAAGGCGCTTGTCGTCGGCACCGGCCTGATCGGCACTTCGGCCGCGTTGTCCCTTCGGGAAAAGGGTGTGGCGGTTCATCTCTCCGACATCGACGCGCAAGCCGTCCGGGTGGCGCGGGAGCTCGGCGCCGGGCGCGAATGGACCGGCGAGGAAGTGGACCTGGCGGTGATCGCGGTCCCACCGCAGCTCGTGGGGGAGCGGCTGGCCGAACTCCAGAAGCGGGGCGCGGCGCGGGCGTACACCGACGTGGCCAGCGTCAAGGTCGATCCGATCGCCGACGCGGAGCGCCTCGGCTGCGACATGACCTCTTACGTACCAGGGCATCCGCTCGCCGGGCGGGAGCGATCCGGTCCGGCGGCGGCACGGGCGGGATTGTTCGCCGGCCGCCCTTGGGCGCTGTGCCCCGGCCCCGGAACAGGGGCGGAGGCCCTGCGGCTGACCCGCGGACTGGTGGCGCTGTGCGGGGCCGAGGCCGTCACCGTCGGCGCCGCCGAGCACGACTCGGCGGTGGCGCTGGTGTCGCACGCCCCGCACGTCGCCGCCTCGGCGGTGGCGGCGAGCCTGGCGAGCGGCGACGACGTCGCCCTGAGCCTCGCCGGGCAGGGGTTGCGGGACGTCACCCGCATCGCGGCCGGAAATCCTTTGCTGTGGCGGAGGATTCTCTCCGGCAACGCGGTTCCGGTGGCGGCGGTGCTCGACCGGATCGCGGCCGACCTCGCCGCGGCGGCCACCGCGCTGCGGGCCGGTGACCTGGACGATCTGACGGAACTGCTGCGCCGGGGCGTGGACGGCCACGGCCGGATCCCGGCCATCGGGTAGCAAGTCATCGTGATTCAGTACCGCCCATGCGTGCTTGGAGCCGGAACTCGCGAGCTCGGGGGCGGAACACGCGAGTCCTTTGTGGACGAACAGACGGCGGTGTTCCCGGGGCCACTCGTGGACATCGACACGATTCAGCACGATTGAGCTCGCCGACTTCGTGCGTGAGAGGGATGCCCAAATGGAAGTAATGTTGCGCTTCGGGGCGTCGCCCAAGAGCGATGACGACCCCGATCCCTGGTCGAACCGGGTCCGCCCCGGGACGGTGCGCAGAGTCCTCGCGTACTTCCGTCCCCATGTCGGCAAGGTGGCGCTGTTCGTCCTCATCGCCGCGATGGAGGCGTTCGTCGTCATCGCGACCCCGTTGCTGATGAAGGAACTCATCGACGGCGGCATCCTCAAGAACGACTTCGGTGTCGTGATCCTGATGGCGGTCCTGACCGCCGGGCTGGCCGTCGCGGGCGCGTTGTTGTCGCTGATGTCGGCGTACGTCTCCGCGAAGATCGGGGAGGGCGTCACCTACGACCTCCGCGTGCAGGCGCTGGATCACGTCCGGCGGCTGCCGATCGCGTTCTTCACCCGCACCCAGACCGGGGTGCTGGTCGGCAGGCTGCACACCGAGCTCATCATGGCGCAGCAGGCGTTCGGGCATCTGCTGATGGCGGCCACCAGCGTGGTCACCGTCCTGCTGGTGCTGGCCGAACTGTTCTACCTGTCCTGGCTCGTCGCGCTCGTCACGCTGGTGCTGGTGCCGTTGTTCGTCGTGCCCTGGATCTGGGTGGGACGGATCATCCAGCGGCGCACGGGCACGTTGATGGAGACGAACGCCGGCCTCGGCGGCCTGCTGCACGAGCGGTTCAACGTCCAGGGCGCGATGCTCTCCAAGCTCTTCGGCCGCCCGGACGAGGAGATGGCCGATTACCGCACGCGCGCCGGGAAGATCCGCAAGATCGGCGTGAGCATCTCCATCTGGGCCCGGATGTCCTTCGCCATGATGGCGCTGATGGCCTCGATCGCCACGGCGGTCGTCTACGGCGTCGGCGGCGGGCTCGTGATCGACGGTGCGTTCCAGCTCGGGACGCTCATCGCCATCGCCACCCTGCTCGGGCGCCTGTTCGGGCCGATCACGCAGCTGTCGGGGATGCAGGAGACCGCGCAGACCGTCGTGGTGAGCTTCTCCCGGATCTTCGAGCTGCTCGACCTGAAGCCGCTGATCCAGGAACGCCCGGACGCGAAGGAACTCGAAAAGGACGTCGCCCCGGGTATCGAGTTCGACGACGTGGCGTTCCGCTATCCCACCGCGGACGAGGTCTCGCTGGCGTCGCTCGAGCACCTGCGGACCAAACGGGAACACGGCGACGTCACGGCGGACGTCCTGCGCGGCATCAGCTTCGAGGCCCCCGCCGGAACGCTCACCGCGCTCGTCGGCCCGTCCGGCGCCGGCAAGAGCACCATGACGCATCTGGTGTCGCGGCTGTACGACCCGAATTCGGGAGCGGTCCGCTTCGACGGCCACGATCTGCGCGACCTGACCTTCGACTCGATCCGCGGGACGGTCGGGGTGGTCAGCCAGGACGCCTACCTCTTCCACGACACGATCCGGGAGAACCTGCTCTACGCCCGCCCGACGGCCACCGAGGACGAGCTGATCGAAGCCTGCAAGGGGGCGCAGATCTGGGAGCTGATCCAGTCCCTGCCCCGCGGGTTCGACACCGTCACCGGCGATCGCGGCTACCGCATGTCCGGTGGGGAGAAGCAGCGGCTCGCCATCGCGCGGCTGTTGCTGAAGGCGCCCACGGTCGTCGTGCTCGACGAGGCGACCGCGCATCTGGACTCCGAGTCGGAGGCCGCCGTCCAGCGGGCGCTCAAGACCGCGCTGCGCAGCCGGACGTCGCTGGTGATCGCGCACCGGTTGTCCACGATCCGCGAGGCCGACCAGATCCTCGTGATCGACGGCGGAACGGTCCGTGAACGCGGCACGCACGACGAATTGCTGGCGCGGGGCGGGTTGTACTCGGAGCTCTATCACACGCAGTTCGCCAGGCCGGAGAACAACGCGGCCAAACCGGAGCCCGAGGAAGACGAGTTCGACGAAGAGCCTGAACCGCTGGACACCGTGGTCTACGGAGGATGACGATGAGTTCCGCAGCGCAGGCCGCGTCGACGGTGCCGGCCCTCTTCGCCCGGCAGGTGGACCGGGCACCGGACGCGGTGGCCGTGGCCGACGGGGACCGGGCCCTCACCTACCGGGAGCTCGACGAGCTCGCGGGCAGGCTGGCCGGGAAGCTGATCGCCCGCGGCGTCGGTGTCGGCGGACGGGTCGCGGTCATGCTGGATCGCTCGGCGGATCTGCTGGTGGCGCTGCTCGCCGTCTGGAAGGCGGGCGCGGCCTACGTGCCGGTGGACGCCTCGTACCCCGCGCCGCGGGTGGCGTTCATGGTCGAGGATTCGGGCGCGTCCCTGATGCTGTGCTCCGCCGCGACCCGCGACGGCGTCCCGGCGGGGATCGAGTCCCTTCTCGTCACGGACGACGCGGGCGAGGCCGCGGTCGTCCCGGCGAGCCCGGAAGACCTGGCGTACGTGATGTACACGTCCGGGTCGACGGGCAAACCGAAGGGCGTGGCCGTCCCGCACGCCAGCGTCGCGGAACTGGTGGGGGATCCCGGCTGGGCGATGGAACCCGACGACGCGGTCCTCATGCACGCGCCGCATTCCTTCGACGCGTCCCTGTGCGAGATCTGGGTTCCGCTGGTGTCGGGCGCCAGGGTCGTGATCGCCGAGCCGGGGCCGGTGGACGCGCGGCGCCTGCGGGAGGCGGTCGCGGGCGGGGTGACGCGCGCGCATCTCACCGCGGGCAGTTTCCGTGCGGTGGCGGAGGAAGCGCCGGAATCGTTCGCGGGGCTGCGCGAGATCCTGACCGGTGGGGACCTGGTGCCCGCGCACGCGGTGGACCGCGTCCGGCAGGCCGCGCCGGGCGCGCGGATCCGGCATCTGTACGGGCCGACCGAGACGACGCTGTGCGCCACCTGGTTCGTGCTCGAACCGGAGGACGAGCCGGTCTCGGTCCTGCCGATCGGCCGTCCGCTTTCCGGCCGCCGGGCCTGGGTGCTGGACGACTCGCTGCGGCCGGTGGCGCCGGACGTGGTCGGCGAGCTGTACCTGTCCGGCGCCGGTCTCGCCGACGGCTATCTCGCCCGGCCAGGGCTGACGGCCGAGCGGTTCGTGGCGGATCCGTTCGCGCCGGGCGAAAGGATGTACCGGACCGGCGACCTCGCGAAGTGGACACCGGACGGCGAGCTGCTCTTCGCGGGCCGCGTCGACGACCAGGTGAAGATCCGCGGTTTCCGCGTCGAACCCGGCGAGGTCGAAGCCGCGATGACCGCCCAGCCGGACGTCCACGAGGCCGTCGTGGTGCCGATCGACGGACGGCTGATCGGTTACGTCGTGGCGGACGTCGATCCCGCTCTCGTCCGCGAGCGGCTCGGCGCGGTGCTGCCGGACCACCTGGTCCCCGCCGTGGTGATGACGGTGGACGCGTTGCCGCTCACCGGCAACGGCAAGGTCGACCGGGCGGCGTTGCCCGCCCCCGACTTCACGGCGAAGACCGGCGGACGCGAACCCGTCACGGAGACCGAGCGTGTCCTTTGTGGACTGTTCGCTGAAGTGCTCGGTTCGGCCGGTGCGGGCGTCGACGACGGCTTCTTCGCGCTGGGCGGGGATTCGATCCTCGCGGTGCGCGTGGCGGCCCGTGCGGCGAAGGCCGGTCTGCTGGTGACGCCGTCGCAGATCTTCCGGGAGCAGACACCCGCACGGCTGGCCGCGGTGGCGGGTGCCGTGGCGGCCGATCAGCAGGTCACCGGTCCGCTGATCGAGCTGACCGCGGAAGACGAGGCGGAACTCGCGGCCGCGGTCCCGGACGCCGTGGCGGTCTGGCCGCTGGCGCCGCTCCAGGCGGGCTTGCTCTTCCAGACGACCCTCGACGACCAGGGTCCCGACATCTACCAGACCCAGTGGATCGTGGAGCTGACCGGCGAGCTGGACGTCGCCAGGCTGCGTTCGGTGTGGGAGGCGGTCTTCGCCCGGCACCCCGAGCTCCGGCTGACCTTCCACCGGCTCTCTTCGGGCAAGGCGGTGCAGGCCGTCGCCGGTCATGTCGACCTGCCGTGGCGCGAGGTCGATCTGTCCGGCGCGGACGTCGAGGAGGCCGTCAAGGCGCTGTCCGCGGCGGAGCAGCGGGACCGGTTCGATCTCGCCAAGGCGCCGCTTTTCCGGCTCGTCCTGATCAAGGTCGGCGAGGACCGGCACCGGCTGCTCGTGGTCAATCACCACATCCTGACCGACGGCTGGTCGGTGGCGGTGATCCTCAACGAGGTGTCGGCGGCTTACACCGCCGGGGGTTTCCCGGAGCGGACGGCCGCCTCGTACCGCGACTATCTGGCGTGGTTGGACAGGCAGGACAAGGAAGCGGCGCGCACGGCGTGGCAGGCGGAGCTGTCCGACATCGACGTGCCCGGGCTGGTCGCCAAATCGGACGCGGCGACGGACTACGACTACCGCGTCACCCATCTCGCGCCGGAGCTCTACACCCGGCTCACCGGTTTCGCCCGCGACCACGGGCTGACACTGGCCACGGTGGTGCAGGGCGCGTGGGCGCTGGTGCTGGCGCGGCTCGCGCGGCGGACCGACGTGGTGTTCGGCACCACGGTCGCCTGCCGCCCCGCCGAACTTCCCGGTGTGGAGGCGATGCCGGGGCTGATGATGAACACGATCCCGGTGCGGGTCTCACTGGACGGCACACAGTCCATAGTGGACATGCTCACCGGCCTGCAGCGGCGCCAGGTCGCCTTGATGCCGCATCAGCACCTGGGTCTTACGGAGATCCAGAAGACGGCCGGACCCGGCGCGTTGTTCGACACGCTGTTGGTGTTCGAGAACTACCCGCGGGATTTCGCCGACCAGTTCTCGTATCTGGGCACGGTCGAAGGTACGCACTACCCGGTGACCGTCGGGGTGATCCCCGGCGACGAGTTCCGGATCCAGCTCGCTTATTGGCGCGGGCAGATCGACCGGGCCGTCGCCGATTCCCTGCTGGACTGGTTCGTCGGCGCGCTCGGCGCCGTCGTCGAGGACCCGTCCGCCCTCGTCGGGCGGACCGGAATGGGTGAGATCCCGTTGCCCCGCTGGGAACCCGCGCTGCTGGACGGCGAGCCGCTGCCGGAGCTGATCGGGCGGATGGCGGCCGAGCGGCCGGACGCGGTGGCGGTCACGGACGGGGAAGGCGACCTGACCTACGCGGAACTGTGGGACCGCGCGACGAGGTTCGCCGCCGTCCTGCGGGCGGGCGGGGTCGACCGCGAACGCCGGGTCGGGCTCGTGGCGGGACGGTCCGCGTGGTGGCTCATCGGGATGCTCGGGGTTTCGCTGGCGGGCGGTGTCTTCGTCCCGGTGGATCCGGCGTATCCGGCCGAGCGGGTGAAGCTGATCTTCGGCAGCGCGGATCCGATGCTGGTGGTGTGTCAGCGAAAGACCCGCGACGCGGTACCGGAGGAATTCGCCGACCGGATCGTCGTGCTCGACGAACTCGACCTGACGGCGGCCCCGGAAGCGGCCTTGCCGAAGGTGGGGATGCGCGACGCGGCGTACGTGATCTACACGTCGGGCTCGACGGGGACGCCGAAGGGTGTCATCGTCACGTACTCGGGCCTGGGCAACCTGGCGATGGCGCATATCGAACGGCTCGCCGTGACGCCGTCGTCCCGTGTG
Organism: Amycolatopsis japonica; assembly: GCF_000732925.1. Classification (NCBI taxonomy): domain Bacteria; kingdom Bacillati; phylum Actinomycetota; class Actinomycetes; order Pseudonocardiales; family Pseudonocardiaceae; genus Amycolatopsis; species Amycolatopsis japonica. The sequence continues at coordinate 6,874,116 of NZ_CP008953.1, read as the reverse complement.
CTGCAGTTCGCGGCACTCGGCTTCGACACCATCGTGTCCGAGGTGATGATGGCGTTGCTTTCCGGGGCGACGCTGGTGATGCCGCCGGACGAGGATCTGCCGCCGCAGGCGTCGTTGAGCGACACGCTGGAGCGCTGGGACGTCACGCATGTGAAGGCACCGCCGTCGGTGCTGGCCACCGTGGACGTCTTCCCGGCAGGCGTGCGGACGGTGACCGCGGCGGGCGAGCTCTGCCCGCCCGGGCTGGTGGACCGGCTTTCGGCCGACCGTCGGATGCTCAACGCCTACGGGCCCACCGAGACCACGATCTGCGCGACGGTGAGCATGCCGCTGGCGCCGCACGGCGAGATCATCCCGTTCGGCGGGCCGATCGCCGGTGTCCGCGGCTATCTGCTGGACGCGTTCCTCCGCCCGTTGCCGCGGGGCGTCGTCGGTGAGCTGTACCTGGCCGGAATCGGGGTGGCGCGGGGATATCTGGGCCGCGCGGCGCTGACGTCCGAGCGGTTCGTCGCCGATCCGTTCGTCGCCGGTGAGCGGATGTACCGGACGGGCGACCTCGCCTATTGGACGGACGAGGACGAGCTGGTGTCCGCCGGCCGGGCCGACGACCAGGTGAAGATCCGCGGGTTCCGGGTCGAGCCGCGCGAGATCGAGTTCGCGCTGTCCAACAATCCTCGCGTCACCCAAGCGACGGTGACCGTTCGCGAGGGCCGTCTGGTGGCCTACGTGTCGCCGGGCGACGTCGACCCGGAGGCGCTGCGGACCGAACTCGCCGAGCGGATGCCGGCGTACATGGTGCCCGCGGCCGTGATGGCGCTGGACGTCCTGCCGCTGACACCGCACGGCAAGATCGACCGGAAGGCGTTGCCCGAACCGGATTTCTCGTCGAAGACGGTCGGCAGGGAACCGGCGAACGAGGCCGAGCGGATCCTGTGCGAGGTCTTCGCCGAGGTGCTCGGGCTGGCGCGGGCCGGGGTCGAGGACAGTTTCTTCGAGCTGGGCGGGGATTCGATCTCGTCCATGCAGGTCGCGTCCCGCGCGCGTCGTGACGGTATCTCGCTCACGCCGAAGCAGGTGTTCGAGCACCGGACTCCCGAACGGCTCGCGCAGCTGGTGACCCTGGTTCCCCGGCAGGAGTCGGCCGTGGCGGCCGATGGTGTCGGTGAAGTCGCGATGACGCCGGTGATGCGGCTGTTCGGGGACGGCGTCGCGGCCCCGGGGTTCGCGCAGTGGATCGTCCTGGGCGCTCCCGCGGATCTGACGGAAGAGACGCTGACCGCCGGGCTGACAGCGGTGCTGGACACGCACGACATGCTGCGGGCACGGATCGTCGACAGACGGCTGGTGGTCGGCGAACGCGGCTCGGCCGGGATCTTCACGCGGGTGAAGGTCGAAGGCGAGCCGGACGAGACCGCCGCGGCCCGGGAGGCCGTCGGACGGCTGGATCCCGCCGCCGGCGTGGTCGTCCAAACCGTGTGGTTGGACGCCGGACCGGAGCGGGTGGGCCGGATCATCGTGGTGGCGCATCACCTCGTCGTCGACGGGGTTTCGTGGCGGGTCCTGGCGGCGGATCTGCAGGCCGCGTGTGAGGCCGCCGCCGCCGGGCGGAAACCGGAACTGGAGCCGGTGGCGGTGTCCTTCCGGCGATGGGCGGGGCTGCTGGAGGAATGGGCCGTCTCCGCCGAGCGGGTCGCGGAACTTCCCGCGTGGCAGGCGATTCTCGGAACCGGAACCCAGCAGGCCGCGGTCGGCGAGGTGCGCTCGCGGTCGTGGGTGGTGCCTGCGGCGGAGACGTCGGTGCTGGTCGGGCGGGCCCCGGTGGTGTTCCACTGCGGTGTGCACGAGGTCCTGCTGGCCGGGCTCGCGGGAGCCGTGGCGCGGTGGAGCGAGACGGACTCGGTGCTGGTGGACGTCGAGGGCCACGGTCGTCATCCCGCCGAGGGCATGGATCTGTCCAGGACGGTGGGCTGGTTCACCAGCACGCATCCGGTCCGCCTCGACGTCTCCGGGATCGACCTGGCCGGGGTGCTCGCCGGGGACGCGGCGGCGGGGACGTTGCTGAAGGTCGTCAAGGAACAGTCGCGTGCGGTGCCCGGCGACGGGCTCGGGTACGGCTTGCTGCGCTACCTCAACGCCGAGACCGCGCTCTCGCTGGCGGAGCTGCCGTCGGCGCGGATCGGGTTCAACTACCTCGGGCGGTTCGCCGCGGGTGACGGTGGCGACGTGCGGGCTTGGCAGCAGACGGGCGAGATCGGCGGCTCCGTCGACGCGGACATGCGGCTGCCGCACGGGCTGGACGTCAACGCGATCGTCCAGGACCTGCCGGACGGGCCGGAACTGATCCTCATGCTCGAATGGTCGGACGGCGTGTTCGACGAGGCCGGGATCGAACGACTCGTCCAGGAACTGCTGGCCGTGTTGTCCGGGCTGGCCGCCCAAGCGGAAGACCCCGCCGCGGGCGGGCACACCGCATCCGATTTCGGTCTCCTCGAATTGGACCAGGACGAGATCGAGAGCTTCGAAGCATTGGCAGCGGAACTCAGCGAAGGCCGGGCATCGTGAAAACTTCGACGAACACTGGATCGGCACTGGCCGAAGTCTGGCCCCTCTCCCCGATGCAGGCGGGCATGCTCTACCACGCCTCGTTGGACGACGAGGCGCCCGACATCCATCTCATCCAGCAGACGCAGATCATCGACGGACCCCTGGACACGGAACGGTTCCGGAAGTCCTGGGAGATCGTCCTCGCCAGGCATGCCGCGCTGCGGGCGAGTTTCCAGCGGCGGAAGAACGGAGAGACGATCCAGCTCATCCCCCGAGAGGTCAAACTCCCGTGGGCCGAACGGGATCTGTCCGATCTGTCCGAAGAGGACGCGCTGGCCGAGGCGACCGTGATCGCGGAGAAGGAACGCTCCACGCGGTTCGACCTCACGCGGCCGCCGTTGCTGCGGTTGATGCTGATCCGGCTCGGCCCGGACAAGCACTGTCTGGTGACCACGAGCCATCACCTGCTCATCGACGGCTGGTCGCGGGCGATCATGGAGGCGGACCTCCTCGAGATCTACGCGACGGGTGGCGTCGCGCGTGCCCCTGGTTCCTACGGGAACTACCTGGCATGGCTGGGAAAGCAGGACAAGGAGGCCGCCAAGGCGGCCTGGCGCACGGAGCTGGACGGTGCCGACGGCTCGGCGCTCGGGTTGCCGGAAAACCCCGGCAAGGCGCACGGACTGCCGTCGAGCGAGGTGGTCCGTCATTCGCCGGAGTTCACCACCGCATTGGCCGAGTTCGCTCGTGGCAACGGGTTGACGTTCAACACGCTCGTTCAGGGCGCGTGGTCGCTGGTGCTGGCGAGGCTTTCCCGCCGTCAGGACGTGGTGTTCGGCGCGGTGGTCTCCGGACGGCCCGCCGAACTGCCCGGCGCGGAGCAGACCGTGGGCCTGTTCATCAACACCGTGCCGGTGCGGGTGCGGTTGGACGCGGCTCAGCCGGTCTTGCGGATGCTCACGGAGCTGCAGGGGCGCCAGTCGGAGATGATGGCGCACCACCATCTCGGCCTTCCGGAGATCCAAAAGCTGGGCGAGGCGGGTTTCGACACGATCGTCGTGTTCGAGAACTACGCCGACCCGGCGAGCGACTCGCCGTCCGCGCTCAGCCTGACCTTGCGGGACTTCAACCAGGCGACGCCGTACGCGATCACGCTGGGTGTCATGCCGGGCGAAAGCCTCGAAATCGAACTGCAGTATCACGCGGACGTCGTCGAAGACTCCGTCGCCAAGGCGGCGCTGGACGGGCTCACCCTGGTGCTGGAGCAGATCATCGCGGAGCCGGGGACGCCGGTCGGCAGGCTGGACGTGCTGGACGCCGCCGGGCGTGCGCTGGTGGTCGAGCGCTGGAACGAAACGGACGACATCGTCGACGCGGCGTCGGCGGTGGAGATGTTCGGCCGTCAGGTGAAACGGACCCCGCACGCGACGGCGATCGTGGCCGCGGACCGGGAATGGTCGTTCGCGGAACTCGACGAATGGTCCGGGAAACTCGCCACGGTGCTGACGGCCCGGGGCGTGCGGCGCGGCGACCGTGTCGGGGTGGTGGTCGAAAGGTCGGCGGAGCTGCTGGCGGCCTGGCTCGCGGTCTGGAAGGCCGGGGCGGTGTACGTGCCGATCGATCCGGACTATCCGGCCGAGCGGGTCGCGTTCATGCTGGAGGATTCCTCGGCGGCCGCGGTGGTGTGCCGGGCCGGGACCGCGACACCGTCCGGATATCAGCGGATCCTCGTGGACGATCGGGTTTCCGGTGAGGCTTCGCTGGTACCGGTCGGTGCGAACGATCTGGCGTACGTGATGTACACGTCCGGGTCGACCGGGACGCCGAAGGGCGTGGCCGTCTCGCACGGCGGCGTCGCGGCGCTGCTGGGGTACAAGGTGTGGGACCTGCACCCCGGCGACGCGGTGCTGATGCACGCGCCGCACACGTTCGACCCGGCGTTGTACGAGGTCTTGGTACCGCTCGTGGCGGGGGCGCGGGTGATCCTCGCCGGCCCTGGTGTGATCGACGCGGACCGGCTCGCCGCCCACGCGGCGGAAGGCCTCACCTCGGTGAACTTCACCGCCGGGCAGTTCCGCGCGCTGGTGCAGGAGAAGCCGGACTGCTTCGCGGGGCTGCGGTACTTCCAGACCGGCGGGGACGTGGTGCCGCTCGGTGCCGTGGAGCGGGTGCGGCAGGCCTGTCCGGATCTGCGCGTGCTCCACACTTACGGTCCGACGGAAACGACGTTCTGCGCGTCGTGGAAGGTGATCGAGCCCGGTGACGAGCTGGGCACGACGCTGCCGATCGGGAAGCCGCATCCGGGACGGCGGCTGTACGTACTGGACGTCTTCCTGCGGCCGCTGCCGCCGGGCGTCGCGGGCGACCTGTACATCGCGGGCGCCGGGGTGGCGCACGGCTACCTGGGCCGGACGGCGCTGACGGCCGAACGGTTCGTCGCCGACCCGTTCGCGTCCGGCGAGCGCATGTACCGGACGGGGGATCTGGCCTACTGGAACGACGAAGGTGAGCTGGTCTTCGCCGGACGGGCGGACACGCAGGTCAAGATCCGCGGCTATCGCGTGGAACCGGGCGAGGTCGAGGCGGTACTGGCGGACCAGCCGGGCGTCGACCAGGCGGTGGTGGCGGTCCGTGATGGACGGCTGATCGGGTACGTCGTGTCCGGCGCGGGGGTGGATCCGGTGCGGCTGCGGGAGCGGATCGCCGGGCTGCTGCCGGAGTACATGGTGCCGTCGGTGGTGATGGCGCTGGCCGCGCTGCCGGTGAACGCGAACGGCAAGGTCGACCGGAAGGCGTTGCCGGAGCCCGATTTCAGCGGGCACATCGCCGGCAGGGAACCGGTCACGGAGATCGAACGGCTGCTGTGCGAGCTGTTCGCCGAAATGCTCGGGCTGGCGCGGGTCGGAGCGGACGACAGTTTCTTCGAGCTGGGCGGCGATTCGATCGTCTCGATGCAGCTGGCGGCGCGGGCGCGGCGCGAGGGGATGACCTTCGGCGCGCGGGAGGTGTTCGAGTACCGGACCCCGGCGGGGCTCGCGTCGTTCGTCGAATTAGGGGAGGAACCGGACGAGGTCCCCGCGGCGCGGAAACCCGCCGCCGACTTCGAACTGGTCGACATGGGCAAGGACGAGATCGAGGAACTGGAGTCGGAGTTCGACACCGTGTGAGGCTCGCTTTTCGCCTTGGGGTCGTGAGTGGCGTTTCGGGTTAGAACCCGAAACGCCACTCACGACCCCGGTGAGGGCCAACGGTTCCTGGACGAAGGGGACTTTCGCCGCATGGGATGCGGTGAAAGTCCCCTTCGGCGCATCCGGCACCGGTGGGCATGTTGCAGTCCCTTTCACCGCAGGAAAAGCGGCCGTTGGACATGTTGTCCGTGCCGACCCTTCGGGCGACGATTCTGCGGGGGGACATGCCGCGTTCGACGTCGGCTCTTCGACTTCGCGCAGGACGGGATTCGCCGAAGGACTCGCTGATCGAGGGAGAAATTGATGGCTCAGTCGCGGATCGAGGACATCTGGCCGCTGTCGCCGTTGCAGGCAGGGCTGGTCTTCCACGCGGTCTACGACGGTGAGGGGCTCGACGTCTACATCGGACATTGGGTCCTGGAGCTGGACGGGCCCGTGGACGCGGCGAGGTTGCGCGCGGCGTGGGAGGCGCTGCTGGCCCGGCACGCTTCATTGCGGGCCTGCTTCCGGCAGCGCAAAACCGGTGAGACCGTGCAGATCATCGCCAGGCAGGTCGAACTGCCGTGGCGCGAGATCGACCTGTCCCACCTCGAAAACCCCGAAGCCGCCGTGCACGAGCTGGCCGAAGAGGACCGGACGAAGCGGTTCGACCTCGCGACGGCGCCGTTGCTGCGGCTGACCTTGATCCGGCTCGGCGACGACAGCCATCGCCTCGTGGTGACCTGCCATCACGCGATCATGGACGCCTGGTCGCTGCCGATCGTGTTCGACGAGCTGTCGGCGCTGTACGCGGCGGCGGAGCTGCCGGAAGTGACGCCGTACCGCGAATATCTCGCGTGGCTGAGCCGTCAGGACAAGACGAAGGCGCTTTCGGCCTGGACGAAGGAACTGGGCGATCTCGAGTCGCAGACGCTGGTCGCGCCCGCCGATCCGGGACGGGCGCCCGGAATTCCCGAGAGCGTCACGGTCGAACTTCCCTCGGAGCTCACCCGCTCGCTGGAGGAGCTGGCCCGCGGCAACGGGCTCACGCTGAACACGGTGGTGCAGGGCGCGTGGGCGCTGGTGCTCGCCCAGCTGTCCGGCCGCACCGACGTCGTGTTCGGCGCGGTGGTCTCGGCGCGCCCGCCGGATCTGCCCGGCGTGGAAGGAATGGTGGGGCTGTTCCTCAACACCGTCCCGGTACGCGCGCGGCTGCGTGGCTCGGCGCCGGTCGTCGAGATGCTGGCGGAGCTGCAGAAGCGGCAGTCGGCGCTCATCCCCGACCAGTTCGTCGGGCTGGCGGACATCCAGCAGGCGGCCGGTCCCGGCGCGAGCTTCGACACGATGATCGTCTTCGAGAACTTCCCGCGCGAGCTCGGCGGGCCGGAGTCCGCCGCCCCCTTCGGCATTCGCGTGAACCAGGGCCAGGAAGCGGCGCACTATCCGCTGACGCTGGTCGCCGTTCCCGGCGAGTCGATGCTCGTCAAACTCGACTACCTCACGGACCTCTTCGACGAGGCGGCCGCGTTCGCCATCGTCGAGCGGTTCACCGGCGTGCTGCGTCAGCTGACGCGTGATCTCACCGTCGCCGACATCGAGGTCATCAGCGAGGTCGAGCGCGAAACGGTCGGTCAGTGGGGCGTTTCGTCCGAGGCACCGCCGAATGTCCTGGCGCCGGATCTGTTCTCGCGTCAGGACGAAAGCGCGGTGGCCGTCGTCGCCGGTGACGAGACGCTGTCGTACGGAGAGCTGGCCGAGCGCGCCGAGCGGCTCGCCGGGTACCTGAGCGGCAACGGAGTCCGGCGCGGAGACCGCGTCGCCGTCGTGATGGACCGGTCGCCCGACCTGATCGCGACCCTGCTCGCCGTGTGGAAGGCGGGTGCCGCGTACATCCCGCTGGACCCCGCGTACCCGGCGGAACGCGTGAAGTTCATGCTGGCGGACGCCGAACCGGCGGCGGTGGTGTGCACGGAAGCCCACCGGAGCGCCGTGCTGGACGGCGGGCTCGCCCCGATCGTCCTCGACGAGCCGGAAACCCGGCGAGCGGTCGCGGAGTCCGCGCGGCGGTCGATCGGCGTCACGGCCGACGACGTCGCGTACGTGATGTACACGTCGGGCTCGACGGGCACGCCCAAGGGTGTCGCGGTGTCGCACGGCAACGTCGCGGCACTGGCCGGCGAGCCCGGCTGGGACGTCGGTCCCGAAGACGCCGTGCTGATGCACGCCTCGCACGCCTTCGACATCTCCCTGTTCGAGATGTGGGTGCCGCTGCTGACGGGCGCGCGGCTGGTGCTCGCCGGATCGGGGGTGGTGGACGGCGAGGCGCTGGCCGGTTACGTGGCCTCCGGGGTCACGGCCGCGCACCTGACCGCCGGCAGTTTCCGGGTGCTGGCCGAGGAGGCGCCGGAATCGGTGGCCGGGCTTCGCGAGGTGCTGACCGGCGGCGACGCGGTGCCGCCCGCCGCGGTCGAGCGTGTCCGGCGGACGTGCCCGGACGTACGGGTGCGGCATCTGTACGGGCCCACCGAGGCCACGCTGTGCGCGACGTGGTGGCTGCTCGAACCCGGCGACGAGATGGGGGCGGTGCTGCCGATCGGCCGTCCGCTCGCGGGACGCCGGGTCTACGTCCTCGACGCGTTCCTGCGGCCTGTTCCGCAAGGCTTGCCTGGCGAGCTGTACGTCGCCGGAGCCGGTGTGGCGCAAGGCTATCTGGGCCGGTCGATGCTGACGGCCGAGCGGTTCGTCGCGGATCCGTTCGTCGCGGGCGGCCGGATGTACCGGACCGGCGACCTGGCGTACTGGACGGAGAACGGCACGCTGGCCTTCGCCGGCCGCGCCGACGACCAGGTGAAGATCCGCGGTTACCGCGTGGAGCCGGGGGAGATCGAGGTGGCGCTCGCCCGGCTGCCCGGGGTCGCGCAGGCCGTGGTCGTCGCCCGGGGCGAGCACCTGATCGGCTACGCAGTCCCCGAAGCGGGGCAGGCCCTCGACCCGGCGCACCTGAGCGGACAGCTCGCCGAGACGCTGCCCGAGTTCATGATCCCGGCCGCGATGCTGGTGCTGGACGACTTGCCGCTGACCGTCAACGGGAAGGTGGACCGGCAGGCGCTGCCCGAACCGGACTTCTCCGCGAAGGCGGCGGGCCGCGAGCCCGCGACCGAGGACGAACGAGTCCTTTGTGGAGTGTTCGCCGACGTCCTCGGGCTGGAGCGGGTCGGTGTCGAGGACAGCTTCTTCGAGCTGGGCGGCGACTCGATCTCGTCGATGCAGGTGGCCGCCCGCGCCCGGCGCGAGGGCATCTCCCTGACCCCGCGGCTGGTGTTCGAGCACCGGACGCCCGAACGGCTGGCGGCGCTGGCCAAGGAAACCGCGGTACCGTCCACAGTGGAGTCCGGCGTGGGCGAGATCCCGATGACGCCGGTGATGCTCGCCCTCGGCGAGAACGCCGTGCGGCAGGGCTTCGCGCAGGCCAGAGTCCTCGTCACCCCGGAAGGATTCAGGCAGGAAGCGCTGGTCAAGGCGCTGCAGGCCGTGCTGGACACGCACGATCTGCTGCGGGCGCGCGTGGACGCGGGACGGCTGATCGTGCCCGAGCCGGGTGCGGTGGACGCGGCCGGTCTGGTGACGCGCGTCGAGGCCCGAGACCTGGACGAGGCCGCCGGACGCGAGGTCCGGAAGGCGACGGCCACGCTGGATCCGGCGGCCGGGACCATGCTGCGCGCGGTGTGGATCGACGATCCGCAATCCGGGCAGGGCAGGCTCGCGCTCGTGGCGCATCACCTGGCCGTCGACGCGGTCTCGTGGGGAATCCTGCTGCCCGATCTGCGGTCGGCCTACGAAGGCGCGGCGCTCGAACCCGTGACGACGTCGTACCGACACTGGGCGCGGCGGCTGGCCGCGCAGGCGCGCGACGAGCGTGCCGTGGCCGAAACCGGCCGCTGGCTCGCCCTCCTCGACGGGGCGGAACCGGCCGTGGACCTGAGCGCGGGCAAGACGCACTCGTGGTCCGCGACGCTGTCCGGCGCCGTGGCGGACGACCTGCTGACCCGGCTGCCGAACGCCTTCCACTGCGGGATCCAGGACGTCCTGCTGGCGGGTCTCGCGGGTGCGGTGACGAGACTGCGCGGGACCGGCGCGCTGCTGGTGGACGTCGAAGGACACGGGCGCGAGGCCGCCGACGACGAGGACCTGCTGCGTACCGTGGGCTGGTTCACCAGCGTGCACCCGGTCCGCTTCGACGTCTCGTCGGGGAATCTGCTGAAGACCGCCAAGGAACAGATCCGCGCGGTCCCCGGCGACGGACTCGGCTACGGGCTGCTGCGGTACCTCAACCCCGAGACCGGCGCCCGGCTGGCGGAGTCGCCGTCCGCGCAGATCGGCTTCAACTATCTCGGCCGCACCAGCCTTTCCGCCAAGGACCGTGCGTGGCAGCAGGCGGGCGAAGGGCCGCTCGGCGGTGGGCCGGACATGATCCTGGCCCATCCCGTCGAGGTCGGCGCCGAGGTGCAGGACACGCCGGACGGGCCGCGGCTCGGGCTCGCCATCGACGGCCGGGATGTCGATCCCGCCACGGTCGAGCGCCTCGGTGAGGCCTGGCTGGCGACGCTGAACGCGCTCGCCGACGATCGCGCCGCGGGCGGGCACACGCCGTCCGACTTCGCTCTCGTCGAGCTGGCGCAGCAGGACGTGACGGAGCTGGAAGCCGCGACGCCGGGGCTGACCGACATCTGGCCGCTTTCGCCGCTCCAGGAGGGCATGCTCTTCGAGCGGGCCGTCGCCGACGACGGCGTCGACGTCTATCAGAGCCAGCGGATCCTGGACCTCGACGGACCGCTCGACGCGGACCGGCTGCGGGCCGCGTGGGACCAGGTGGTCGTCCGGCACGACTCGCTTCGGACGAGCTTCCACCAGCTGGGTTCCGGCGCGACGGTGCAGGTCGTCGCCGCCGAGGCCGAAATCCCTTGGCGCATGGTCGATCTGTCGCACGTCGGGGAGGAGGACGCGGCCGCGGAGATCGAGCGACTGCTCGCCGAGGACCAGGCCGAGCGGTTCGACGTGACGAAGGCGCCGCTGCTCCGGCTGATGCTGATCAAGCTGAGCCCGGTGCGGCACCGGTTCGTGCTGACGTCGCACCACGTTCTTTTGGACGGCTGGTCGACGCCGCTCGTCCTGGGCGAGGTGTCGATCGCGTACGCGGGTGGACGAGGCCCGGCGAAGACACCGTCCTATAAGGACTATCTGAGCTGGCTGAGCCGCCAGGACGAGCAGGCGACCCAGGAGGCCTGGCGCGCCGAACTCGCCGGTTCCGACGAGCCGACCGTGGTGGACGCCGACGCGGACAAGGCGATGGTCGTTCCGGGCGAGCACGCCGAATGGCTGCCCGAAGCGGCGACACGGGCGCTCACCGGATTCGCCCGCGGACACGGCCTGACGCTGAGCACGATCGTGCAGGGCGCTTGGGCGCTGGTGCTGTCTCGGCTCGCGGGCCGCACCGACGTCGTGTTCGGGACGGTCGTCTCCGGCCGTCCGGCGGATGTGCCGGACGTGGAGCAGATGGTGGGGATGTTCATCAACACCGTCCCGGTCCGCGTGCGGCTCGACGGCGACCTGCCGGTGCTGGAACTGCTCCAGGACCTGCAGAGCCGTCAGTCCGCGTTGACCGAGCACCAGTACCTGGGGCTGTCGCAGGTGCAGCGCGCGGCCGGGGCGGGCGCGGTCTTCGACACCATCGTGATGATCGAGAACTATCCGCACGACGCCGACGGTCTCGGCGACGACGGCGGGGTGTCGATCAGCTCGGTCGTGACCAGGACCGGCACCGGTTATCCGCTGACGATGAGCGTTTCGCCCGGCAAGACCCTGCAGATCCGGGTGGCCTACCGGCCCGATCGGATCGAGGCGGCGACGGCGGCCGAGGTCGCCAGGCAGGTCGTGCGGGTACTGGAGCGGGTGTCGGCGGAGGCCTCGCTTCCCGTGGGCCGCCTCGGCGTGACGAGCGAACCGGCGCGCGCTTCCGTGGTGGAGCGCTGGAACGCGACGGGCGAGGCGACGTCCGGGACCACGGTGCCGGAGCTGTTCCGGCGGCGGGTCGCGGAATCGCCGGACGCGGTCGCGGTCGTCGACGGGGAGCGCACGCTGTCCTACGCCGAACTCGACCGGGAATCCGATGGGCTGGCCGGGTATCTGGCCTCGCGAGGGGTGCGGCGCGGTGACCGCGTCGGTGTCGTGATGGAACGCGGCGCGGATCTGCTCGTCGCCCTGCTCGCGATCTGGAAGGCAGGCGCGGCCCAGGTTCCGGTGAATGTCGATTACCCCGCGGAGCGGATCGAGCGGATGCTGGCCGATTCCGGTGCGGCGCTGGCGATCTGCGTGGCGGCGAGCCTCGACGCGGTGCCGCAGGGGATCGAGCCGGTCGTCATGGGCGCGAGGGAGTACGCGGCGCCGCCCGTCCTCGTCGGCGCGCACGACACGGCGTACGTGATGTACACGTCGGGTTCGACCGGCGTGCCCAAGGGGGTCGCGGTGCCGCACGGCAGTGTCGCGGCGCTGGCGGGTGACCCGGGCTGGTCGCAAGGCCCCGGGGATCGTGTGCTGCTGCACGCTTCCCACGCTTTCGACGCGTCACTGGTCGAGATCTGGGTGCCGCTGGTGAGCGGGGCCACCGTCGTGGTCGCGGAACCGGGCGCGGTCGACGCGCAGCGGGTGCGGGAGGCGATCGAGCGCGGCGTCACCACCATCCACCTGACCGCCGGGACTTTCCGTGTGGTGGCCGAGGAAGCGCCGGAGTCGTTCGTCGGGCTGCGGGAGATCCTGACCGGCGGCGACGCGGTGCCTCTCGCGTCCGTGGAGCGGATGCGCCGTGCCTGCCCGGACGTCCGGTTCCGTCAGTTGTACGGCCCCACCGAGATCACTCTGTGCGCCACGTGGCTCGTCCTCGAACCGGGTGCGGAAACGGGCGACGTCCTGCCGATCGGCGGACCGCTGGCCGGCCGCCAGGCGTACGTGCTCGACGCGTTCCTGCAGCCGGTGGCGCCGGGGGTGACCGGCGAGCTCTATCTCGCCGGTGCCGGTCTGGCACACGGCTATCTGGGTGCTCCGGACGCGACGGCCCAGCGTTTCGTCGCGAATCCGTTCGCGGCCGGTGAGCGCCTGTACCGCACGGGCGACCTCGCGCGCTGGACCGAGGACGGCGAACTGCTGTTCGGCGGCCGGGCCGACTCCCAGGTGAAGATCCGGGGCTACCGCGTCGAACCGGGCGAGATCGAGGCCGTGCTGACCGCACTGCCCGACGTCGCCCAGGCCGTCGTGGTCGCTCGGGAGGAACGACCCGGCGAGAAGCGGCTGATCGCCTACGTCACCGCGGAATCGGAACTGGACGCCGAGACGGTCCGCGCCCGGCTCGCCGAACGGCTGCCGGAGTTCATGGTGCCCGCGGTGGTGCTCGTGCTCGACACCTTCCCGTTGACCCTCAACGGAAAGATCGACCGCGCCGCCCTGCCCGCGCCCGAATTCGCTGGGAAACCCGCCGGCCGTGAACCGCGGACCGAGGCCGAACGCGTGCTGACCGATCTGTTCGCCGAGATCCTCGGCGTGGACCGGGTCGGCGCGGACGACAGCTTCTTCGAACTGGGCGGCGATTCGATCCTCTCGATGCGGCTGGCCGCCCGCGCCCGGCGCGAGGACTATGTCTTCGGTGCCAAGCAGGTCTTCGAGCAGAAGACGCCCGCCGGAATCGCGGCGGTCGCCGGACGTGGTGTGCGGCAGGAGGAGGTCGCCGACGGCGTCGGCGAGGTGCCGTGGACGCCGGTCGTGCGGGCGCTGCTCGAACGCGATCCCGGCGCGATGTCCCGGGGCGCGCTGGCGCAATGGGTGATCGCGGGGGTGCCCGGCGACCTGACCGAGACGGCGCTGACGACCGGTCTGCGTGCGGTGATCGACACGCACGACCTGCTGCGGAGCCGGGTGATCGACTCCGGTCTGGTCGTGGCGGAGCGGGGAACCGTGGACGTCGCCGCAGTGCTTCGGCGGGTCGAGGTGGGCGACGGTGACCTCGACGAGATCGCGGAGCGCCACGCGCACGAGGCGGCCGGACGGCTCGATCCCGTCGCGGGTGTGCTGCTCCAGGCCGTTTGGGTGGACGCGGGTGCCAAGGGGCGGCTCGTGCTGGCCGCCCACCACCTCGCAGTCGACGTCGTGTCGTGGCGTGTCCTGCTCGCCGATCTGCAGGCGGCGTGCGAGGAACCGGTGCTCGATCCCCCGCCCGTTTCGTTCCGGCGCTGGGCGCGGACGCTGGCCGACCAGGCCGCGCGGCGGACCGGGGAATTGGAGACCTGGAGGGAAATCCTCGACGGCGCGCGGGCGCGGATCGGCGTACTCGACCCGAAACGCGACACCATCGCGACCTCCGGCCGCCGCTCGTGGACGTTGCCGCGGGACCGCGCGAGCGTCCTCGCGGAGAAGGCGACGTCGGCGTTCCACTGCGGCATCCATGAGGTGCTGCTGGCCACCCTCGCCGGCGCGGTCACCCGATGGCGCGGCGGCACCGCCGTCGTGGTGGACGTCGAAGGCCATGGCCGTGAGCCCCTCGAAGACATGGACCTTTCGCGGACGCTCGGCTGGTTCACCGATGTCCATCCGCTGAGGTTGGACACCGCCGGGGCGGACACACCTGGCCAGTTGTTAAAGCAGGTCAAGGAAAACGTGCGTGCGGTCCCCGACGGCGGGCTCGGCTTCGGGATGCTGCGGTATCTCGACGACGAAGCCGGGAAGGTGCTGGCGGCACTGCCATCGCCGGAGATCGGGTTCAACTACCTCGGCCGGTTCTCGCCCCGGCCCGACGGCGACGCGGAACCCTGGCAGCTGGCCGGAACCATCGGCGGCACGGCGGAGGGCGACCTGCCGCTGCGGCACGCCGTCGAAATCGACGCGGTGGTGCTCGACGGCGACGCCGGACCCGAGTTCACCCTGACCCTCACCTGGGCGGAACGGCTGCTCACCGAAACCGACGCGGAATCGCTCGGCAAGGCGTGGCTGGACTCGCTGACCGAGCTCGCGACTCACGCTGAAGCCGGCGCGGGAGGACACACGCCGTCTGACTTCCCGCTCATCGAGCTGACGCAGCGGGAAGTGGCGGACGTCGAGGCGCTCGTCCCGAGCCTGCACGACATCTGGCCGCTTTCCCCGCTGCAGGAAGGGTTGCTGTTCCACGCGGTCGACGAGCGCGGCCCGGACGTCTACGCCGGTATCCGCGACATCGTCCTCGACGGGCCGCTCGACGTCGCCCGGTTCCGCGCGTCGTGGCAGACCCTGCTCGACCGGCATCCCGCGCTGCGGGCGGGTTTCCACCGGCTCGGCTCCGGCACGGCCGTCCAGGCGGTCGTCCGCGATGTTCCGGTGCCGTGGCAGGAAACCGACCTGTCCCACCTGCCTGAAGCCGAGGCGCTGGCGGAATTCGAGCGGCTCGCGGCGGAGTCCCATGCCGAGCGGTTCGACCTGGCGAAGGCGCCGCTGCTGCACCTGCACCTGGTGCGGTTCGGCGACCGCAGGCACCGGCTGGTGCTCCGGTCGCACCACATCTCGGCCGACGGCTGGTCGCTTCCGGTCTTCCTCGGCGAGGTGATGGCGGCGTACGAAGGCGAGCGGACGCTGCCCACCCCGACGTCGTACCGGGAGTACCTCGCCTGGCTTTCCCGTCAGGACAAGGCGGCCGCGAAGGAGGCGTGGCGGACCGAACTCGCCGGGCTCGACGAGGCGACCCACGTGGTGCCGCCGGACACGATCGCCGTGCCCATCGAGCCGGACCGCGTCCGCTTCGAACTCGACGCCGAGCTCAGCGTCCGCCTGATGGAGTTCACGCGGCGCCACGGCGTCACGACGAACACGCTTTTCCAAGGTGTCTGGGCACTGCTGCTGGCCAGGCTGACCGGACGTGACGACGTCGTCTTCGGGACCACGGTGGCCGGACGGCCGATCGAGATCCCGGGTGTCGAATCCGCGGTCGGCCTGTTCATGAACATGCTGCCGGTCCGTGCCCGGCTCACCGGTGCCCAGCCGTTCCTGGAGATGCTGACGGATCTGCAGGAACGCCAGGTCGCCCTCATGCCGCATCAGCATGTCGGACTGACGGAGATCAACCAGCTCGCCGGCCCGGGCGCGGCCTTCGACACGATCGTGGTGTTCGAGAACTACCCGCCGCCGCCCCCGCCGTCCGACGATCCCGACGTCCTCGCGTTGCGCCCGGCGGGGATCCCGGACGACACCGGGCACTATCCGTTGTCCATCCGCGCTTCCGAAGGCGGCGGCGTCCACGGTGAGGTGATCTACCGGCCGGACGTGTTCGACCGGACGCGGATCGACGAGATCGTCGCCTCGATCGTCCGGGCGCTCGACCAGGTCGTGACCGAACCGCGGGTGCCGGTCGGGCGGGTCGCCCTGATCGGGCCGGAGCAGCGCCGCCTGGTGATCGACGAATGGAACCGCACCGAGGTGCCGTTCGAGGCCGAAGCCCTGCCGGTGCTGTTCCGCCGTCAGGTGGAGAAGTCACGCGACGCGGTGGCGATCGAAGACGCGAAGCGGACCCTGACGTTCGGCGGGCTGCTCGACGAGGTCGAGACGCTGGCGCGGTTGCTCGTCGGGCTGGGTGTCCGGCGGGAGACCCGGGTCGGTGTCCTGGTGGAGCGGTCGGCCGAACTCGTGGTGACGATGATGGGCGTGTCGTTCTCCGGCGGGGCTTTCGTGCCGGTCGACCCGGACTATCCGGCCGAGCGTATCGAGCTGATGCTGACGAGTTCGGCGCCGCAGGTGCTGGTGTGCACGGCGGCCACGCGGGCGGTGGTGCCGTCGACGTTCGACGGCGAAATCCTGATGCTGGAAGAACTTCCGGCCGCGGATCCGGCGGTCGTGCTGCCGCCGGTGAAACCGACCGACGCGGCGTACGTGATCTACACGTCGGGGTCGACGGGGGTGCCGAAGGGTGTCATGGTCACCCATTCCGGGCTCGGGAACCTGGCGACGGCGCATATCGAACGCCTCGGCGTGACGTCGTCCTCACGGGTTCTGCAGCTGTCCGCGATCGGCTTCGACGCGATCGTCTCCGAGCTGTACATGTCGCTGCTGGCCGGCGCGACCCTGGTGCTGGCCGGCGCGGAGACCATGCCGCCGCGGGTGACGCTCGGCGACGCGTTGCGGCGCTGGGGGATCACCCATCTCACGGTGTCGCCGAGTGTGCTGGCGGTCGAGGAGGATCTGCCGGACACGCTGCGCGGCGTGCTGACCGGCGGCGAGGTGTGCACGCCCGCGCTGGTCGACCGCTGGTCGCCGGGCCGCCGGTTCATCAACGCCTACGGCCCGACCGAGACGACGATCTGCTCGACCATGAGCGCCCCGTTGTCGCCGGGACACGAGGTGGTCCCGCTCGGTGGCCCGATCCGGAACGTGAAGCACTACATCCTCGACGCGTACCTGCAGCCGGTGCCGCCGGGTGTCGCCGGCGAGCTGTACATCGCGGGGGCCGGGCTCGCTCGCGGGTACCTGGGGCGGCCGGGCCTGACGTCGGAACGGTTCGTCGCGGACCCGTTCACCCCTGGCGAGCGCATGTACCGCTCCGGCGACCGGTTCCGCTGGGACCCCGACGGCGAGCTGATCTTCGTCGGCCGGGTCGACGCGCAGGTCAAGGTCCGCGGCTACCGGGTCGAGCCCGCGGAGATCGAGAACGTGCTCGCCGAACATCCGGGCGTCGCGCAGGCGGCGGTCGCCGTGCACCGGGACGGGCCGGGCGACAAACGGCTCGTGGCTTACGTCGTGCCGTCGGACGGCGCCGACGGTTCGCTGACGTCGGTGCTGCGCGAGATGGCGGCGGAACGCCTGCCGGAGTACATGATGCCCGCGGCGTTCGTGGCGCTGGAGAAGATGCCGCTCACCCCGAACGGCAAACTCGACCACCGGGCGCTGCAGGCACCCGACTTCTCCGGCATGTCCTCCGGACGCGACCCGCGCACGGCCATGGAGGCGAGGCTGTGCGGCCTGTTCGCGGAGGTGCTCGGCCTGGAGCAGGTCGGGCCCGACGACAGCTTCTTCGAACTCGGCGGCGACTCGATCATCTCGATGCAGCTGTCGGCCCGCGCCCGCCGCGAAGGGCTGGAACTGAGCCCGTGGCAGGTGTTCGAAGAGAAGACACCGGAACGGCTGGCGACGCTCGTCAAGGAGATCCCGGCCGAAGGCGAAAGCACCCCGGAACCGGAGCCCGCCGGGGGCTCGCTTCTCGCCCTTTCCCCTGACCAGCTGGACCAACTCGAGGCCGGGTTCTCGTGATCGAGTACCGCACTCGCGTGCTTGAGGCCGTAACTCACGTGATTGGGGCCGTAACTCACGTGCGCGGCCCCGATCACGCGAGTTCCGCCTCTGATCACGCGAGTTCCGCCTCCAAACACGCGAACGCGAGTTCACCCACCCACCAAGGAGCAGATCGTGACCGTTGACGACACTCGCGCGAAACCGCGTTCCAGCGTGGAGGACGTCTGGCCTCTTTCCCCGCTGCAGGAGGGAATGCTCTACCACACCGTGCTCGACGACGACGGGCCGGACACGTACACCGTGCAGACCGTCTACGGTATCGACGGCCCGCTGGACGCCGCGCTGCTGCGCGCGACGTGGCAGGCGCTGGTCGATCGGCACGCCGCGCTGCGGGCCTGTTTCCGGTACGTCAGCGGCGCGCAGATGGTGCAGGTCATCACCCGCGACGCGCAGATCCCTTGGCGTGAAACGGATCTGACCGGGCTGCCGGAGGAGATCCTCGAAAGCGAAGTGGACCGGCTGGCCGCGGACGAGCTGGCCGAGCGGCTCCGCATCGAGGTGGCGCCGCTGATGAAGCTGCACCTGATCCGGCTCGGCCCGGACCGCCACCGGCTCGTGCACACGCTGCACCACGTGCTGACCGACGGCTGGTCGATGCCGATCATCCACCGCGAGCTCGCCGCGATCTACGCCGCGGGCGGGGACGCGTCCGGGCTGCCGCCCACAGTGTCCTATCGGGACTATCTCGCCTGGCTCGGCAAGCAGGACAAGGAAATCGCCCGCGCCGCCTGGCGCGACGAGTTCGCCGGGATCGACACGCCCACCGCGGTCGCGCCCGCCGATCCCGGCCGGGTGCCGGAGATCGACACCGAGATCGTCGAGCTGTCGACGGAACTCACCGAGGGGCTGGCGAATCTGGCGCGCGGCCACGACCTCACGCTGAACACCGTCGTGCAGGGCGCGTGGGCCGTGGTGCTTTCGCAGCTCGCCGGCCGCACCGAGGTCGTGTTCGGCGCGACGGCGTCGGGTCGTCCCGCCGAATTGGCCGGTGTCGAGTCGATGGTCGGCCAGTTGCTCAACACCCTGCCGGTGCGTGTGCGGCTCGACGGCGCCCGGCGCGCGGTCGACCTGTTCGCCGAACTGCAGCGCGACCAGTCGGCGCTCATGGCCCACCAGCATCTCGGCCTGCAGGACGTCCAGGCCGTGGTCGGTCCCGGCGCGGTCTTCGACACGCTGGTCATCTACGAGAACTTCCCCCGCAAGGGGCTCGGTCAGGCCCACGACGGCCTGACCCTGCGTCCGGTCAAACGCGGGCGCAACTCGTCGCACTACCCGTTCACGCTGGTCACCGGTCCGGGTGAGCAGATGCCGCTCATCCTCGATTACGACCGTGGCCTGTTCGACGAGAAGGTCGCCGGATCGGTCGTCGGCGCGCTGGCCCGCGTCCTGGAGCGGCTGGTCGCCGAACCCGACGTCCTCGTCGGCCGGTTGACCCTGCTGAGCGAGGCCGAACGTGCCTTGGTGGTGGACGAATTCAACGCGACCGAAGGCCCGGCCCCCGGGGAATCCGTCGTCGAACTGTTCGCCCGGCGGGTGACCGAGGCGCCCGAGGCGGTGGCGATCACCGACGCCGACGGCGCGGATCTGACCTACGCCGCCCTCGATCGGGCCTCGAACCGGCTGGCCGCGCACCTCGCCGCTCGTGGCGTCGGCCGCGGCGACCGCGTGGGTGTCGCCATGGAAAGGTCGCCGGAGCTGCTGATCGCGTTCCTGGCGATCTGGAAGGCGGGCGCCGCGTACGTCCCGGTGGACGTCGAGTACCCGGCCGAGCGGATCGCGTTCATCCTCGAAGACTCCGGGGTCTCGGTCGTCGTGTGCACCCAGGCCACCAGCGGGGTCGCGCCGGCGGACGCGATCGTCCTCGACGCACCGGAAACACGCGCAGCCGTCGACGCTTTCGCGGACACGGCAACGGAATTCCGGCCGAGCGCGGACGACCTGGCATACGTCATGTACACCTCCGGATCCACCGGTCTGCCCAAGGGCGTCGGCATCCCGCACGGCGGCGTGGCGGGACTGGCGGGCGACCGGGGCTGGCAGATCGGCCCTGGCGACGGCGTGCTGATGCACGCGACGCACGTCTTCGACCCGTCGCTGTACGCGATGTGGGTGCCGCTCTCGACCGGCGCGCGTGTCCTGCTCACCGAGCCGGGCGTCCTCGACGCGGCCGGAGTGCGGCAGGCCGTCGCCCGCGGCGCGAACTACGTCCACCTCACCGCGGGGACCTTCCGCGCCCTGGCGGAGACGTCACCGGAATGCTTCGACGGTCTGGTCGAGATCGGCACGGGCGGAGACATCGTTCCCGCGCAGTCCGTGGAAAACCTGCGGCGGGCCCAGCCGAACCTTCGGGTGCGCAACACCTACGGGCCCACCGAGACCACCCTGTGCGCGACGTGGCTCCCGATCGAACCCGGTGACGTCGTCGACCGGGAACTACCCATCGGGCACCCCATGACCAACCGCAGGATCTACATCCTCGACGCCTTCCTGCGGCCGGTCGCGCCGGGTGTGGCTGGCGAGCTGTACATCGCGGGAACGGGGCTGGCGCGCGGATATCTCGACAGCCCGGGCCTGACGTCGGAGCGGTTCGTGGCGTGCCCGTTCCTGCCGGGCGAACGTATGTACCGCACCGGCGACCTGGCCCGCTGGACCCGCGGCGGCGAGGTGGTGTTCCTCGAACGCGCCGACGACCAGGTGAAGATCCGCGGCTACCGCGTCGAACTGGGCGAGGTCGAATCCGTGCTGGCCGCGCAGCCGGGCGTGGTCGAGGCCGTCGTCATGGCGCGTGAGGACCAGCCGGGGGAGAAGCGGCTGGTCGGGTACTTCGTCTCGGACGGCGGCGACGCCGGTCCCGAGGAGATCAAGCGGCAGATGGGTTTGGTGCTGCCCGCGTACATGGTCCCCATGGCGGTCGTCGCGCTGCCCGGCCTTCCGGTCACGCCCAACGGGAAGGTCGACCGCCGGGCGCTGCCCGCCCCGGATCTCGCCGGCCGCGCGTCGGAGAAGGCGCCCGAGAGCGAATCCGAGAAGGTGCTCTGCGACCTGTTCTCGGAGATCCTCGGCGTCGACAACGTCGGTGTCGACGACGCCTTCCACGACCTCGGCGGCAGTTCGGCGCTGGCGATGCGGCTCATCGCGCGGATCCGCGAGGTGATCGGCGTGGATCTGCCCATCCGGCAGCTGTTCTCCTCGCCGACGCCCGCCGGTGTCGCCAGGGCGCTCGCCGCGAAGTCGCGGCCCGCGCTGGAACCCGCCGAGCGGCCCGAGCGGGTTCCGCTCACGGCGCGGCAGCTGCGTGCCTGGCTGCTGGCCAGCCCCGGCGAGGAGACCGCCGGACTGCAGATCTCGGTCGCGCTGCGCCTGCGCGGCAGGCTCGACGTGGCCGCGCTGGGGGCGGCACTCGGCGACATCGCCGCCCGGCACGAGGTGCTGCGCACGACCTTCCCCGGAGACGCGCAGAACGTCCGGCAGCTCGTCCACGAGCCCGCGGCCATCGAGCTGTCCCCGGTGCCTGCCACCGAGGAGGAGCTTCCCGGGCTGCTCGCCGGGCTGCGTGCGTCGGTCTTCGATCTCACCAGCGAAGTTCCTTGGCGCTGCGACCTTTTCGCGCTCGCGGAGAAGGAACACGTGCTGCATCTGCGGCTGCACCGGATCCTCGCCGACGACGACTCGCTCGACGTGTTCTTCCGCGACCTGGCGGCCGCGTACGGCGCACGGCGTTCGGGCCGGGTCCCGGAACGCGCGCCGCTGGCACTGCAGTTCGCCGACTACGCGATCTGGGAGCAGCGGCTGCTCGCGGACGAGGACGAACAGGGCAGCCTGATCAACGAGCAGGTCGTCTTCTGGCGGGACACCCTCACCGGGATCGAAGGCGAGACGGTGCTCCCGTTCGACCGGCCGCGTCCGGCCGTCCCGTCGCGCAAGGCGGGCACGGTCGAGCTGCGGCTCGGCGCCGAACCGTACGAACGGCTGACCAAGGCGGTGGAACGGCTCGGCGCGGACACCATTCACGTCGTGCACGCCGGTCTCGCGATGCTGCTGAGCAAATTCGGCGCGGGCCAGGATCTGGTGATCGGGACGAAACTGGCGCGGGACGAGGACCTCATCGACCTCGAACCGATGATCGGGCCGTTCGCCCGGCCGCTCGCCCTGCGCACGGATCTCTCCGGTGACCCGACGTTCCTCGAGGTCGTCACGCGGGTGCAGGAGGCCGTCCGGGGTGCGCGTCAGCAGCTGGACGTGCCGTTCGAGCGGATCGTCGACCTGCTGGACCTGCCCGCCTCGCTGTCCCGCCACCCCGTCTTCCAGGTGGGGCTGGAGGTCGACGAGGAGGACATCGGCGCGTGGGACGCGGCGGAACTGCCCGCCCTGCGCACCAGCGTCGAACCGGGCGGAACCGAGGCCACGGAACTGGATCTCGCGTTCAAGCTCACCGAGCGGCTCGACGAGGACGACGACGAGGACGGTCTCGAAGGCACTCTTCGCTACGCCGCCGACCTGTTCGACGAGGCGACGGCGGAATCGGTGGCGCGGCGGCTGGTCCACGTCCTGGAGCAGGTGGCGGAGGATCCCCAGCGGCGGATCAGCGAACTGGACCTCTTCCTCGACGAGACCGAACGCGGCCGTCCGGCGATCGCACCCGCCCGGTGGGCGGGCGAGGTACCCGCGGTGGTCGCGGAACTGGGTCCGCTCGGCGCGCTCGTGCTCGACGAGCAGCGCCGTCCGGTCGCCCCGGGCGTCGTCGGTGATCTCTACGTCACCGGTCCGGCGGTCGACGAGGGCAAGTCCGGCGAGCCCTGCCCGTTCGGCGAGCCGGGGCACCGGATGCTGAACACCGGCCTGCTCGCCCGCAAGACCCCGGCCAAAACCCTGATCGTGGTGGGGGAGCGGCGCCGCACGAGTACCGCGGTGAAGACGGGCGACTACGAGATCCTGTTGCCGCTTCAGGCGAACGGCGACCGGCCGCCGCTGTTCTGCGTTCACGCGAGCGGCGGGTTGAGCTGGAACTACGGGCCGCTGCTGCGGCATCTGCCCGCGAACCAGCCGGTCTACGGCGTGCAGGCACGCGGTCTCGCGCGGACCGAACGGCTGCCCGAGAGCGTCGAGGAAATGGCGGCCGACTACCTCGCGCACATCCGTGCCGTGCAGCCGACCGGGCCGTACCACCTGCTCGGCTGGTCGCTCGGCGGCCGGATCGCGCAGGCGATGGCCGCGATGCTCGAAGCCGACGGGGAAGAACTCGGCCTGCTCGCCCTGCTCGACGCGTATCCCGTCTACATGGGACGGAACGCGACCGGCACGGTGACCGAAGAGGCCGCGCGCGACGAAGACGGCCTCCAGAAACGGAAACAGCGGGATCTGGAGCTGGCGGGCGGCATGGTCCAGGGCCCCGGTGCGCGGGAGCGGCTGGAAGCGGTCATGAAGAACCTCTGGAAGGTCGGGCCGCAGCACACGGCCTCGCCGTTCAACGGCGACATCCTGCTCTTCGTCGCCTCGGAGGACCGGCCGGCGCACCTGCCCGTGTCGGAGGCCGTCGCGGGCTGGAAGGACTTCACCAGCGGGGCCATCGAACACCACGAGATCCCGACCAACCATTACGACATGGTGCAACCCGCGGCGTTGGTCCAGATTGGGTCCATCGTCGCCGAGAAGCTCCGGCCGCGGCCGGGCGCCTGAAAGGAAAACCGATGAGCAATCCCTTTGACAACGAAGACGGTTCCTTTTTCGTGCTGGTGAACGACGAGGGCCAGCACTCCCTCTGGCCGACGTTCGCCGAGGTTCCCGCGGGCTGGACCCGCGTCCACGGCGAGGCCCCGCGCCAGGAATGCCTCGCCTACGTCGAGGAGCACTGGACGGACCTGCGGCCGAAGAGCCTGATCGCCGAAGTCAACGGCTGAGCGGGGGTGTCCAGCCGCTCAATGCGGACGGTTGGACGAGCCTCGGCGAAGGGGACTTTCCCCGCGTGACACGCGGTGAAGGGCGCTTTCCTCGCATCTCATGCGGGGAAAGCGCCCTTCAGCCCCCGCCGCCCCCGATCCGGGCGGTTGGACGAACTCGACGCTCGTCCGGCCGACCGGGAACATCCCTATCCGCGCGCGACGGCCGGTTGAGGCGAAAGGAACTGCCGTGTTCGAGGAGCTCAACGTCGTCAAGGGCTTGGAAATCCACCGGAGAAACCGATTCGACCCGGGGGCCGAACTCCTTTCCCTGATGGCCGAAGGCCCCATCTCCGCCCTGGGCACCGAGGAAGACGGTGAACGGCGGACGGCGTGGCTCGCCACCGGATACGACGAGGTCCGCCAGGTCCTCAGCTCCGACAAGTTCAGCGCGCGGCTGATCTACGGCGGGACCGCGGCCGGGATCGCCTGGCCCGGTTTCCTCACCCACTACGACCCGCCGGACCACACGCGCCTGCGCCGCCTGGTGACCCCGCCGTTCGCCATCCGGCGGATGCAGGGGTTCCGGCCGGAAGTCCGGCAGATCGTCGAAGACACCTTGGACACCATCGAGGACATGGGCGGGCCCACCGACTTCGTCCCGCATTTCGGCTGGGCCGTCGCCACGACGGCGACCTGCGACTTCCTCGGCATCCCGCGCGACGATCAGGCCGATCTGTCGCGCACCCTGCACGCCAGCCGGACCGAGCGGACGGACAAACGGCGCAACGCGGCGGGCAACAAGTACATGCAGTACATGAACAAGGCCGTCGCCCGCGTCCGCCGCGATCCCGGCGACGACCTGTTCGGGGTCGTGGTGCGCGAACACGGTGACGAGATCACCGACGCGGAACTGGCCGGGGTGGCCGCGTTCATCATGGGCGCGGGCGGCGACCAGGTGGCCAGGTTCCTCGCGGCGGGTGCGTTGCTGATGGTCGATTTCCCGGAGCAGTTCGACATCCTGCGGGAACGGCCGGACACCGTCCCGGACTGGCTGGAGGAGCTGAACCGGTACCTCACGACCGACGAGAAGCTTCACCCGCGTATCGCCAAGGAAGACGTCACGATCGGCGGCCGCCTCGTCAAGGCCGGTGACACCGTCACGTGCTCCCTGCTGGGGGCCAACCGCGCGAACTTCCCGGCACCGGAAGACGAATTCGACATCACGCGGGAGAAGTCGCCGCACGTCTCGTTCGGCCACGGGATCCACCACTGCCTCGGCAGGCCGCTGGCGGAGATGGTGTTCCGGGAGGCGATCCCCGCGCTGGCGAGGCGTTTCCCCAAGCTCAGGCTCGCCGAGCCCGAGCGCAAGCTCAAATTCGGCCCGCCCCCGTTCGACGTGGAAGCCCTGCTGCTCGACTGGTAGCGCCGGAAACCTGAGGAGAATCATGGTAGTTCCCTTGCCGCATCAGCGGATCCGGCTCGATCCGGCGCCGGAGCTCTCCGCGTTGCAAAAAGAAGGCCCCCTGCACCGGTACGACACGGAGACGGGGCTGAACGGCCGCAGGCAATGGTTGGTCACCGGATACGACGAGGTGCGCGAGATCCTCGCCGACGCCACCCGGTTCAGCTCGATGCGGCCGGTCGACGACGAGGCGGACCGGGCCCATCTGCCGGGCATCCTGCAGGCCTACGACCCGCCCGACCACACCCGCCTGCGTGGCACGGTGGCCGGGGCGTTCAGCGTCCGCCGGATCGAGCGGTTGCGGCCCCGGGTCGAGGAGATCATCGAGGAGGGCCTGGACGATCTGGAGAGCATGGGCTCGCCGATCGACTTCGTCCGGTACGCGGGCTGGCCCATGCCGGCGCTCATCGCGTGCGAGTTCCTCGGTGTCCCGCGCGACGACCAGGCCGATCTGTCGCGGATGATCCGCGACAGCCGGGAAAGCCGGATTCCCAAGCAGCGGGCCCAGTCGAGCCTCGGTGTCGTCAACTACTGCGAGAAGCTCGCGGCCCGCGAACGCCGTGATCCCGGTGACGAGCTGATCGGGTTCATCGCGCGTGAGCACGGCGACAAGGTCAGCGACGAGGAACTGTCGGGGCTCGCAGAGGCGATCCTGATCGTGGCCGTCGAGCAGATGGCCGCCCAGCTGGCCATGGCGGTGCTCCTGTTCGCGACGAACCCGGCCCAGCTGTCGCTGCTGCGCGAACGGCCGGAGCTCGTGGACAGCGCGACCGAGGAGGTCTTGCGCTTCCCGACGATCGTCGAGGCCCCTTCGCCGCGGACGGCGCTCGTCGACCTGGACATCGCCGGATACGAGATCCACGCCGGTGACGTGCTGACCTGCTCGATGCTGGCGGTCAACCGCACGCTCGGCGACAAGTTCGACATCACGCGGGAGAACAGCCCGGGGCATCTGGCCTTCGGGCACGGCATCCACCACTGTGTCGGCGCCCCGCTGGCCAGGCTCGAACTGCGGGTCGCGCTGCCGATCCTGGCCCGGCGGTTCCCCGGCCTGCGGCTGGCGGTGCCGGAGGAGGAACTGCGGTTCGTGGCCGGCAAACCCGCGCCGTTCAACATCGAGGAGCTCCCCGTTGAGTGGTGAGGACACGCGTCCGCTGCACATTCGCAGACAGGACCTCGATCCGGCGGACGAACTGCGTGCCGCCGGACCGCTGTCGAAGGTCACGGTGGGCACCGGCGCGGACGCCGAGACCATCTGGATGGCGGCGGGGCACTCCGTCGTGCGCCAGGTTTTGGGCGACCACAAGCGCTTCAGCACCCGGCGCCGGTGGCACGAGCAGGACGAGGTCGGCGGGGAAGGCATCTTCCGGCCGCAGGAGCTGGTCGGCAACCTGATGGACTACGACCCGCCCGAGCACACCCGGATGCGGCAGAAGCTGACGCCGGGGTTCACGCTGCGCAAGATGCGGCGCATGGAGCCGTACATCGAGCAGATCGTGTCGGAACGGCTCGATGCCATGGAGGACGAGGGTTCTCCCGCCGACGTGATCGAACTCGTCGCCGACGAGGTGCCGGGAGCCGTGCTGTGCGAACTGATCGGGGTGCCGCGTGACGACCGCGCCATGTTCCTCAAGCTGTGCCACGGACATCTCGACGCTTCGCTGAGCCAGCGGAGACGAGCGGCCGCGGGTGAGGCGTTCTCCCGCTACCTGCTGGCGATGATCGCCAGGAACCGCGAGGAACCCGGCGAGGGGCTGATCGGGGCGGTCGTCGCCGAACACGGTGACGAGGCCACCGACGAGGAGCTGAGAGGCTTCTGCGTGCAGGTGATGCTGGCCGGTGACGACAACATCTCCGGCATGATCGGCCTCGGCGTGCTGGCGTTGCTGCGGCATCCCGATCAGCTCGCCGCGGTGCGGGGCGACGGGCAGGCGGCGGACCGGGCGGTCGACGAGCTGATCCGGTATCTCACCGTGCCGTACGCCCCGACCCCCCGGACGGCGATGGAGGACGTCGCCATCGGGGACGAGGTGATCAAGGAGGGCGAGACCGTTCTGTGTTCGCTCCCCATGGCGAACCGCGATCCCGCGCTGGTGCCGGATCCGGACCGGCTCGATCTGACCCGCGAGCCCGTGCCGCATGTGGCGTTCGGGCACGGGATCCACCACTGTCTCGGCGCTTCGCTGGCGCGGCTCGAACTGCGCACGGTCTTCACGTCGCTGTGGCGGCGTTTTCCCGGCCTGAGGCTCGCGGATCCAGAGAAGGACACCATGTTCCGCCTCACCACACCGGCTTACGGGCTCACGAGCCTGATGGTCGAGTGGTGAGTACGCACTGAGCGTCCATGGCGGCGCTGGACGTCCCGCCCGATCGCGGATGAAGATTGCGGCGCGGCCCCGGGCCGGACCGCGATTCCTGGTCTATGAAGGAGCTTCCACTCGGTATGGAGCACGCAATCGACGAGGTCGCGCCGGCCGTGGAGCCGACCGCGAACTACATGATGAGGACGCACTGCGACCCGCACGAGGACATGTTCACGTTGCGGGAGAAGGGCCCCTTGGTCCGGATTCTCGGTGACGCGTCCACGCAGCTCGGCAAGGGCTATGTCTGGCAGGCACTCGGGTACGACGTCGTGCGCAAGATCCTGGGCGACCACGAGAACTTCACGACGCGCCCCCGGCTGACCGAGGCCGAAGCCGAACGGACGACCAACGGCGAAGACGTTCCCATGGCACCGCAGTTCGTCGGGCAGATCTCGACCTACGACCCGCCCGAGCACACGCGGCTGCGCCGGATGCTGACGCCGGAGTTCACCGTCCGGCGGATCCGCCGGCTGGAACCGGCGATCCAGGAACTCATCGACGAACGTCTCGACGAGGTCGAGGCCGAAGGCCCACCCGCTGACGTACAAGGACTTTTCGCCGATCCGGTGGGTGGCGGTGTCCTTTGTGAACTCCTCGGGATCCCGCGCGACGACCGCAACGAGTTCATCCGCCGCATCCGGCGCAACGTCGACCTCAGCCGCGGTTTCAAGGCGAGGGCCGCCGACAGCGCGGCGTTCAACCAGTATCTGCTCGGTCTCATCACCCGCCAGCGCAAGGATCCCGACGACGGTTTCCTCGGCATGCTGGTGCGCGAACACGGGGACAATGTCACCGACGACGAGCTGAAAGGCCTGTGCACGGCGCTGCTGCTCGGCGGTGTCGAGACCGTCGCGGGAATGCTGGGCTTCGGCGTGCTCGCGCTTCTGGACCACCCCGAACAGAAGCAGTTGCTCTTCGAAGGCCGTGAGCAGGCGGACCGGGTCGTCAACGAACTGCTGCGCTATCTCTCGCCGGTGCAGCAGCCGAATCCGCGGATGGCGCTCCGGGACGTCGTCGTCGGCGGACAGCTGATCAAGGCGGGGGATTACGTCCTCTGCTCGATCCTGATGGCCAACCGCGACGAAGCGCTGACGCCGAACCCGAACGTTCTCGACGCGCGGCGCCCGCCGGTTTCCGACGTCGGATTCGGGCACGGCATCCATTACTGCATCGGCGCCGCGATCGCGAGGTCGGTGCTGCGGATGGCGTATCAGTCGCTGTGGCAGCGATTCCCCGGGCTGCGCCTGGCGGTGTCCAACGACGAGGTCAAGCTCCGGAACGCGTTCATCGACTGCCCGGATCAGTTGCCGGTCACCTGGTAGAGGGGAAGCGCAATGCGCGTGTTGTTGTGGGCGTGTGGATCACGCGGCGACGTCGAACCGCTGGTCGCGTTGGCGGCGCGGTTGAAGGAATCCGGCGCGGAAGTGCGGGTGTGCGCGCCGCCGGACAGCGCCGAACGGCTGGCCGAGCTCGACGTGCCGCTGGTGCCGGTCCCCCGGCCGGACCGCGGGATGAACGACGGCGAGGGACGGGACCCCGAGCTCGCGGCCGCCGGGATCGCCGATCAGTTCGACCAGATGCCCGCCGTCGCCGAAGGCTGCGACGTCGTGGTGGCGACCGGTCTGCTGTCCGGCGCCGTCGCGGTGCGGTCGGTGGCCGAGAAGCTCGGAATCCCGTACTACTACGTCGCTTTGTGCCCGATCCACCTCCCGAGCCACCTCGAAGCGCCGCAGCGGGAGATGTACAACCAGGGCGCCGACGGCCTGTTCGGCGACGCGCTCAACGCCAAGCGTGCCGAGATCGGCCTGGCGCCGGTGAAGAACCTCTTCGACTACTGCTCCACCGAAAAGCCTTTGCTGGCGGCGGATCCGATCCTCGCGCCGCTGGAGCCGCGGCATGAGGCCGTGCAGACCGGCGCGTGGATCCTGCCCGACGAGCGGCCGCTTCCCGCGAACCTGGAGGCGTTCCTCGCCGCCGGAGCGCCGCCGGTGTACGTCGGTTTCGGCAGTTCGTCCGGCACCGCCGACGCGGCGAAGGTGGCCATCGAGGCCATCCGCGCGAAGGGCCACCGTGTGATCCTTTCCCGCGGCTGGGCCGGTTTGGACCTGCCCGAGGACGAGGCCGACTGCTTCGCCGTCGACGAGGTGAACCTGCAGGAGCTGTTCCGCCGGGTCGCCGTCTCCATCCACCACGACGGCACCGGCACGACCCATATCGCCACCCGGGCGGGCTCCCCGCAGATCATCGTGCGGTCGATCGTCGGCCAGCAGTACTACTCCGACCGGGTCGCCGAGCTGGGGATCGGGGTCGCCCTGGAGGGGCCGGCGCCGAGCTTCGAAGCCATGTCCGCCGCGCTCACCACGGCACTGGATCCCGAGACCCGGGCCAAGGCGATCGAGGTCGCCGAGACGACCAGCGCCGACGGGACCACGGTGGCCGTGGACCTGCTGCGTGACGCGGTCAGCCGCGAAAAGCCGTCGGTTCCCGCCTGACCTGAAAGAACGGGGAATTACGTGAAGCGCGTGTTGCTGGCGACGTCCGGAAGCCGCGGAGACGTCGAACCGCTGGTGGCGTTGGCGGTGCGGCTGCGGGAGGCGGGGGCCGAGGTGCGGATGGCCGCGCCGCCGGACTCCTCCGAGCGGCTGGCCGAGGTCGGTGTCCCGCTGGTGCCGGTCGGGCAGTCGACCCGCACGGCGATCAAGGACGCGAAACCGCCGTCGCCCGAGGACGGGCCGCGGCTTTCGGCCGAGGCGATGGCCGTCCAGTTCGCCGAGGTCCCGGCCGCCGCCGAGGGTTGTGACGTCGTGGTGACGACCGGGATGCTGGCCACCGCGGTCGCCGTCCGGTCGGTGGCCGAGAAGCTGGGCATCCCTTACTACTACGGGTTCTACTGCCCGCGCTTCATCCCGTCGCCGCACTACGCGCCGCCGCCTCCGCTGGGCGAGCCGCCCGCGCCGGAGGGGGCCGACAACCGCGCGTTGTGGGAGCGCAACAGCCGCAGCGCCCTCAGGCGGTTCGGCGAGCCGCTCAACGCCCAGCGGGCCGCGATCGGTCTGCCGCCGGTCGAGGACGTCTTCGGCTACGGCTTCACCGATCACCCGTTGCTCGCGGCCGACTCGTCGCTGGCCCCGCTGCAGCCGACGGATCTCGACGTCGTCCAGACCGGCGCTTGGACACTGCCCGACGTGCGGCCGCTTTCCGCGGAGCTGGAGGAGTTCCTCGCCGCGGGTCCGCCGCCGGTGTACGTCGGTTTCGGCAGCATGCGCGCCCCTGAGGAGGCCGCCAAGGTCGCCGTCGAAGCGGTGCGCGCCCACGGACACCGCGTGATCCTTTCCCGTGGCTGGGCCGATCTGGCGCTGATCGACGACCGGAGCGACTGTTTCGCGGCGGGGGAGGGCAACCAGCAGTTGCTGTTCGGCCGGGTCGCCGCGGCCGTCCATCACGGTGGCGCGGGGACGACGACCACGGCCACCCGGGCGGGTGTTCCGCAGGTCGTGGTCCCGCAGATCGCGGACCAGCCGTACTTCGCGGGCCGGGTGGCCGAGCTGGGCATCGGCGTGGCGCACGACGGCCCGACGCCGACCTTCGAATCCCTGTCCGCCGCGCTCGAGACGGCGCTCGCCCCGGAGGTCCGGGAGCGGGCGGCGGCCGTGGCGGGCACGGTCCGCACCGATGGGGCCGCCGTGGCCGCGAAATTCCTCCTCGACGCGGTCGACCGCGTTTCCGTCTGAACCAGGGGATACGAAATGCGTGTGTTGTTGTCGACGACCGGACTCCGCGGCGACGTCGAGCCGGTGGTCGCGCTGGCGGTGCGGTTGCGGGAACTCGGCACCGAGGTGCGGGTGTGCGCGCCGCCGGACACCGTGGAGCGGCTGACCGAGTTCGGCATCGAGGTCGTCCCGGTCGGGCAGTCGTTGCGCGCCATGATGGAGGGGATGGCGGAAGGGCCGGAACCCCGGCGTCCCGCCGACGAGCTCGCCGAGCAGTTCGACGCGGTCCCGGCGGCCGCCGAGGGCTGTGACGTGGTGCTGGCGACCGGCGTCCTCTCCGCCGCCATCGCCGTGCGGTCGGTGGCGGAAAGCCTGGGCATCCCGTACTTCTACGCCGCCTACTGCCCGATCTACCTGCCGTCGCCGTACTACCCGCCGCCGCTGTCGCGGGGCGACGGACGGCCGCCGGAGGAGGCGATGGACGACAACCGGGCGCTGTGGGACTTCTACACCGACGTCTTCTCCCAGCGCTACGCGGACGCGCTCAACGGCCGTCGCGCGGAGCTCGGCCTGGCGCCGGTGGGGAACCTCGTCGAATACGGTTTCACCGAACAGCCCTGGATGGCGGCGGATCCGGTCCTGGCCCCGCCTCGGCCGGAACTCGGCGCCGTCCAGACCGGCGCGTGGATTCTGCCCGACGAGCGGCCGCTTCCCACGGACCTGGAGGAGTTCCTCGCCGCGGGTCCGCCGCCGGTGTACGTCGGTTTCGGCAGCACGCCCGAGATCGCGGACACGGTGAAGCTGGCCGTCGAGGCGATCCGGGCGCAGGGGCACCGGGTGGTGCTCTCCCGTGGTTGGGCGGACATGGCGCTTCCCGACGACGGAGCCGACTGTTTCGCCGTCGGTGAAGTGAACCTGCAGGCGTTGTTCGGCCGCGTCGCCGCCGTCGTCCACCACGCCGGCGGGGGTACGACGACCGTGGCCGCGCGGGCGGGCGTCCCCCAGGTCGTGCTGCCGCAGATCACCGATCAGCCGTACTTCGCCGAGCAGGTGGCCGCGTTGGGCATCGGTGTGGCGTTCGAGGAGTTCGGCCCGGCCCCGACCTTCGGCTCGCTGTCCGCCGCGCTCGTCACCGCGCTCTCCCCGGAGACCCGTGCCCGGGCGAAGGCCGTCGCGGGCACGCTCCGCGGCGACGGGACGACCGTGGCCGCGGAGCGCCTGCGCGCCGCCGTCGGCCGCGTTTCCGTTTGACCATCAACCGACCAGGGTGAGGAACATGTCCGATCTGGCTGCAGCACCGCACGAGAACCGGCAGATGGCGCAGTGGTTCGGCGCCGACGCCGAACGGTACGACCGCGCCCGTCCCACCTATCCCGAGGCACTGGTCGACCGGATCGTCTCGTTGAGCCCCGGCAAGAGCTTCGTGGACGTCGGCTGCGGGACCGGTCTCTCGTCGCGCCCGTTCCAGGCGGCGGGATGCACGGTGCTCGGTGTCGAACCGGACGCGCGGATGGCGGAGGTCGCCCGCAGGCGTGGGCTCGACGTCGAGGTCGCCAAGTTCGAGGACTGGGACCCGGCGGGCCGCACCTTCGACGCGGTCACTTCGGGGACCGCGTGGCACTGGGTCGACCCGTTCGCGGGCGCGGCCAAGGTGGCGGACGTGCTCGTTCCCCAGGGGCTGATCGCGTTGTTCGACAACGGGTTCGAACTCCCGGAAGCCGTCATGACGGCACAGGGGGAGGCGTACCGGCACGCGATGCCGGACGTGAAGTTCGAACCTCCGTCCAAAAAGGACGAAGACGTCGAAGAGTACGTCGAGCAGATCTACGCCAAGCAGTACGTGAAGGCGGCCGAAGGCATCCTCCGCACCGGCGCGTTCACTCAGCCGGAGGAACTGCGGTTCGAGTGGTCGCGCGTCTGCACACGGGACGAATGGCTCGACCAGATCCCGACCCAGGGCGGGCTCAACCACCTCGCGGAAGACGCGCGTGCCCGGTTCCTGGCGTACCTCGGCTCGGCGATCGACGAGATCGGCGGCTCGTTCACCATCAACTACGCCACGGTCGGCATCGCCGCGGTCCGGCGCTGAAGCATCCAGGGGATACGAAATGCGCGTGCTGTTTTGGTCGTACGGAACCCGCGGCGAGATCGAACCGCTGCTGGCACTGGCACTCCGGTTGCGCGAGCAGGGCGACGAGGTACGGATGTGCGCCCCGCCGGACTACACCGCGCGGCTGGCCGAGGTCGGAGTGCCGCACGTCGTCGTCGGCAAGCCGGTGCTCGAAGAGGCGGGCGCGCTGGGCGGACCGCCCGAATCGCCCGAGGCCGCGATCGCGGGGATCGCCGAGCAGTTCGAGAAGATCCCGGCGGCCGCCGAGGGCTGTGACGCGGTGGTGGCGACCGGGCTGCTGTCGGGCGCGATCGGTGTCCGTTCGGTGGCCGAGAAACTGGGCATCCCGTACTTCTACGTCGTGCCTTCGCCGGTGCTCGTGCCGTCGCCCGAACACCGGGGGATGTACAACAACGGCGCCGACGGCATGTTCGGCGGCGCGCTGAACGAACTGCGCGCCGCGATCGGCCTCCCGCCGGTGAAGAACCTGTACGACTTCAGCAGCACCGACAAACCCTTCCTGGCGGCGGATCCCGTCCTGGCCCCGGCCGACGGCGGTGTCCGGACCGGTGCTTGGATCCACCCTGACGATCGGCCGCTTTCTGCGCGGCTGGAAGCGTTTCTCGCCGCGGGCGAGGCGCCGGTGTACGTCGGCTTCGGCTGCTCGCCCGCCCCCGCCGGCATCGCCAAGGTGGCCGTCGAGGCGATCCGCGCGCAGGGCCGCCGGGTCGTGCTTTCCACCGGCTGGGCCGGTTTGACGCTGCCCGACGACGGTGCCGACTGTCTGGCCGTCGGTGAGGAGAACCTGCAGGCGTTGTTCGGCAGGGTCGCCGCGGCCGTCCATCACGGCGGCACCGGGACGACGCATGTGGCGGCTCTGGCAGGCGTTCCGCAGATCGTGGTCCCGCAGATCGCGGATCATCCGCATTTCGCCGCCAAGGTGGCCGAACTGGGCATCGGCGTGGCGCACGACGGCCCGAACCCGACGGTCGATTCGTTGTCCGCCGCGCTCGTCACCGCGCTGGCGCCGGAAACCCGCGCCCGCGCGAAGGCCGTCGCCGGCACGATCCGCACCGACGGCACGACGGTGGCGGCACAGGCGCTGTCCAGGCTCGTCGGTTGAAGCGCGACAAGGCGGTGACCAAAATCAGCACCATGCCTCCACGCCGGCTGCTGGCGATCTCCCCGCATCTGGACGACGCGGTCCTTTCCTTCGGCGCCGGTCTCGCCCAGGCGGCGCGGGACGGCGCGGAGGTACTCGTCGACACCGTCTTCGCCGGAACGGCGCCACCTCCGTATTCCGCGGCGGCGGAGCGTATGCACGCGGTCTGGGGTCTTTCCCCGGAGGACGACGCGCCTCTCCATCGCCGGAACGAGGACATCGCCGCGCTCGCCCATCTCGGGCTGGCGTACCGGCACGGCCGGTTCCTCGACTCCATCTACCGGAGGCTGCCGGACGGCCGATGGCTCACGGATCACGTGGAGGGCGGGCAAAAGCTCGCTTTGGCCCAGGATTCACCGGGCGATGACGGTCTCGTCGCCGAGATCAAGGACGACATCGAGGCGATCGTCGCCGAATTCGAGCCGACGCTGATCGTCACGTGCGCGGCCGTCGTGGACCATCCCGACAACCTGGCCACCCGTGACGCCGCGTTGTCCGCCGCGCGTGCGATGAACGTTCCGATACGGCTGTGGGAAGACCTCCCGTATTCGATGTTCACTCCGGGAAAGGTCGAATTACCGCCCGGTTTCCACCTCGGGGGTTCCGAATTCGTTCCCGCGACCGCGGAGAATTGGAAACGGAAGAACGAAGCCGTGGAGTGTTATTCTTCCCAGCTGACGATGCTCAACGGCCGGAACAAGAATCTCTTCGCGAGGCTGGACGAGCACGCGCGGAAGAACTCACCGCGGGGCGGATTCGGCGAAACCATCTGGCCCGTTCTCGTCGACGAAGACAACGGTTAAGCGAGGTACCGGAGTGTCCGCAACACTCACTCATCTGCCGTCACCATCATTATCGGACGCCCCCGAGGGCGTGCGCGGCCGCTGGGCGTTCTGGCGTTCGCCCGCCGATCAGCCGCCGTGGGCGCGTCCGGCGCTGCTGGGCATCGCGTTCGTGGCGCTGGTCCTCTACGCCTGGAACCTGCCGAGGGTCGACTTCGCGCCGCTGTACTCGGACACGGCCAAGAGCATGTCCGAGAGCTGGAAGGCGTTCTTCTACGGCACCGTCGACCCGGGGGCCACGTACACGCTCGACAAACTCGCCGGATCGTTCGCGCCGCAGGCCATCTCGGCCAAGATCTTCGGCTACCACGAATGGTCGCTGGCGCTGCCGCAGGTGATCGAGGGCGTGATCTCGGTGCTGGTGATGTACCGGGTCGTGCGGCGCTGGGCGGGAGTGGTGCCCGGCCTGCTCGCCGCCGGCGTCTTCACCCTCACCCCGGTCCTCGCGTCGATGTTCGGGCACAGCATGCAGGACGGCCTGCTCACGATGTGCCTGGTCCTCGCCGTCGACGCCTACCAGCGCGCCGTGCTCGAGGCGCGGCTGAAGTGGCTGGTGCTGGCGGGTGTCTGGGTCGGGATCGGCTTCCAGGCGAAAATGGTGCAGGCGTGGATGATCCTGCCCGCGCTGGCCATCGGCTATCTGCTCACCGCCCCGGTCGAGCTGCGCCGCCGCGTGACGCATCTGGGCATCGCCGGTGTGGTGACGTTGGCGGTGTCGCTGTCGTGGATCGCGCTCTACACCTTCACCCCGGACAGCGCGCGGCCGCATGTCAGCGGCACGACGAACAACAGCGCGTTCGCCATGGTGTTCGGCTACAACGGTCTCGGCCGCATCGGTGTCCACCTGCCCGGCGCCGAGGACCCCAACGGCCGCGGCGGCCTGCCGTCGCTCGGGCCGGGCGGTCCCGGCGGCGGACCCGGTGACTTCCCCAGTGGTCCTGGTGGCCCTGGTGGTCCCGAGGGCGGTCCTGGTGACGGCCCCGGTGGCGGTCCTGGTGGGCCGGAAGGCGGCCCCGGGGATCCGCAAGGCCCCGGTGGCGGTCAGGGCCTCGACGAGAACGGGAACTTCGGGACCAAGCACCAAGACGAGCAGAACGGGAACCTCGGCCCGAAGGCCGACGGCGACCAGCCGCTCGGTCCGGGCGGCCCGCAGCCGGATCAGTCCAAAGTGGAGACACGGGCGGATCCGATGGGGGCGACCAAACTCCTCGACGGTCACCTCGGTGTCGCGATCGCCTGGCTGTTCCCGCTCGCCCTGCTGTCTCTGCTGTGCGGGCTCTGGTGGTGGCGCCGCGCCGAACGCACCGACCCGGTGCGCGGCGGGCTGGTGATGTGGGGCGTCTGGCTGGTGACCTTCCTCGTCGTCTTCAGCGCGAGCGACGTCGCGCACACCGCGTACGTCGCCTCGCTCGCTCCCGCGATCGCCGCCCTTTCCGGGCTCGGCATCGTGACCTTCTGGCGCGCCTACCGCAACGGCGGCAGGCAGGGCTGGATCCTGCCGATCGCGATCGCCGCGGAACTGGCCTGGGGCGCCTGGCTGTGGTCCCATTACCCGAACTTCCTGCCGTGGGCCAAATGGGGCACGCTCGTGCTCGGCGTCGCCGCCCTCGTCGTGCTGATCCTGGCGCGAGTGCGGGAAAGCGCGTCGAAATCCCTGGTCACGGCGGCGCTCGTGCTCGGGGTCGTGGCGATGATCGCCGCGCCCGCCACCTATGCCTTCTCCGTACTCCATCCCGATTACTCCGGCAGCTCTTTCGACGCCAATGCCGGACCGGCGTCCGGCTCCTTCTGAGGCGGGCCGGTGTCGTTCTCAACGTCTGCGGAAGTCTCCGCCGGCCGGAAAGGAAATCTGCCGATGCAGGAATCGCTCGACTCCACCGAGGTCCACCGTCGTTTCCAGCTGATCGCCAACGGCCCCGCGCTGTTCAACGCGGTGGTGTCCGGCATCGAGTTGGACATCTTCGACTTCCTGGAAGAGCGCGGCGGTGCCGACGCCGCGGCGCTCGGTGAGTTCACCGGCCTGGAGCCGCACAAGGTCCGCGTGCTGATGCTCGCGCTGACCACCTCGGGCCTGATCGAGAAGCGGGGTGTCGACTATGTGAACCACCCGGTCGCGACCGAGCTGCTCGCCACGACCGGGCCGGAGAGCTGGCAGCACATCCTGCTCAGCTGGAAGACCATCTACTACCCGGCGTTCGCGCGGATGACCTCCGCGCTGCGCGCCGGCACCAACGAGGCCCTCGACGCCCTCGAGGGCCCGGGCGACACGCTTTACGCGCGGCTCGGCAACGACCCGGAGAAGGCGCGGATCTTCTACACGGCGATGTCGGCGTTCTCGCTGCAGACGATGCCGGGACTGCTGGAGCACATCGACGTGAAGTCGTCGCGGCATCTGCTCGACGTCGGCGGCGGTGACGGCACCACGGCGGCGGCCCTGCTGAAGGCCAACCCCGGCCTCAAGGCCACCCTGCTCGACCTGGCCAGCAGCGTGGCGCTCGCCGAACAGCGGGTGCCCGCCGAGGTCACCGACCGGCTCACCCTGCACCCGGCCGACCTGCTGACGGACCCGTTCCCCAGCGGCACCGACCACGCCTTGTTCAGCCACGTCCTCGACACCTTCACGGCCGAGCAGTGTGTGATGTTGCTGGCGAAGGCGTACGAGGTGCTGCCGTCCGGCGGGAAGATCTCGATCTACGGGTTCGCGGCCGCGGACGACGAGACCGGCGGCCCGCTTTCGGCACGGCTTTCGTTGTACCTCAACATTCTCGCCACCGGGCGGGGGATGGCCTGGCCGCAGGCCGAGGCCGCGGCGTGGCTCAAGTCGGTCGGATGCGTCGACGTGCGCTCGGTCGAGTTGCCGTTCGAGCACGCGCTGGTGACCGGTACGAAGCCCTGACCTACGGCGGTTGGTGTCGCTAGAAGTACATGAAGGCCCCCTTCCTTGCGCTAGACGCAGTGAAGGGGGCCTTCATGTACTTCCGAGGGGCCGGGCGCGGGTCCGGGAAGGTTGCGAAAGCCACTTTCGCAACCTTCAACGTTGCGAAAGTGGCTTTCGCATCACGGATGTCGGGACCCGACGCAACCCAGACCGGCCGGAATGGGCTGAAGGGGCCCATCGCCGCATCAGACGCGGCGATGGGCCCCTTCACCTCAGCCGCAGCCCCCACCAGCACCCGGCGCACGAAGAAGCCCCCATCCTCACCAACGGATGGGGGCTTTTCGCGTGAAACGCTCAGGGAAGCCGCGGCTTGATCAACGCCGCGAGCCGCGCGACGCCCTCTTCGATCAGTTCCGGCGTGAGCAGGCTGATCGACAGCCGGAGCTGGTGGAATCCGCCCTTGCCGCCGTAGAAGTGGTGCATCGGGGTGAACAGCACGCCGTGTTCGCGGGCGGCGGTTTCGAGCAGTTCGTCGTCGACGACGAACGGCACCGTGACGGTGACGAAGAAACCACCCGTCGGCGTGTTCCAGCTGACGCCCTCGCACGAGCCGAGCCCGCGCTCCAGCGCGTCGAGCGTCAGCCGCAGGTTCCGTTGGTAGATGGCGATTTCCCGCGCGTTGGCCTTGGTGAGGCTGAAGTCGTTGAGCAGGAGCTTCCCGGCGATCACGGCTTGGGCGATGGGCGAGGTGTTCACCGTGAGCATGCCCTTGAGCTTCGAAAGCTGGTCGGCGAACAGGCCGCCGTCGGCCATCCGCTGGTCGGCCACCGCGAAACCGACCCGGGCGCCGGGCATGCCGGTCTTGGCGAAGGAACCGAGGTAGACCACGGATCCCGACCGGTCGAGGGATTTCAGCGAGGGCAGCCGCTCGGAGCCGAACAGGCCGTACGCGTTGTCCTCCAGGAGCAGGATGCCGTTCGATTCGGCGACGTCGAGGAGCCGGTGGCGCGAAGGCAGGTCCATGCTGGTGCCGGTGGGATTGGCGAAGTTGGGGGTCACGTAGCAGGCGCGCACCCGCTTGCCCTGCTCGTCAGCGCGCTTCAGCTGGAGGACGAGGTCGTCCGGATCGATGCCGTTCTCGTTCGACCGCACCGGCCACACGGGAGTGTCGGTGAGCAGCGCCGCCCCGGTCAGTCCGACGTAGGTGGGGGCGGGGGCG
The DNA here is from genome assembly GCF_000732925.1 of Amycolatopsis japonica. Classification (NCBI taxonomy): domain Bacteria; kingdom Bacillati; phylum Actinomycetota; class Actinomycetes; order Pseudonocardiales; family Pseudonocardiaceae; genus Amycolatopsis; species Amycolatopsis japonica. The sequence goes on along the minus strand of NZ_CP008953.1, from coordinate 6,834,429 downwards.
AGCAGCACGTCGCGCTCGCCCGCCCGCAGTGTGCGCAGGACCAGGAACATCGCCTCCTGCGCGCCCACCGTGACGACGACGGATTCCGGGGCGGCGTCGATGTTCTCGTCTTCGGCGAGGTTCTTGGCGATGAGATCGGCGATGACGCCCTTGGTGGTGCCGTATTGGAAGAGCGTGCGGGTCACCACGGCCTCGTCCATTTTCCGGTCGCGCCGGAGATGGTCGCAATAGGCGTCGAGGTAGGTGTGAATGAGCCGTATGTCGAAGAACTCTTCATACGGCCGGCCTGCCGCCATGGAAATGGCCACAGGGTATTCGTCGATCAGTTCGTTCAGCAGGTTCATCGACGAGATGGCCGGATCGGTGAGCGATCCGTGCAGCGTTTCCACGTTCAAGTGAGTGGACAGACCGTTTGAATCCATGAATACTAGGATTTCCACAGTCCGTCGGAGTGTCAAGAAGAGACGGTGGACGCCCCTTTTCCGGGAATTGTCCATTGCCGATGCTCTTTGACACCGGATCTTTCGAAGGTACGGTCGGATCCGCGCCACGTCTTGGCGCAGCAGCCCTTTTCCCTCAAGGAGCATCATGCTGATGACAACCGAGAACGGGATCCGGTTGTCCTACAACGATTGTGGCGACGGTCCGCCGGTCCTTCTGCTGACCGGCACCGGTGCGCCGAGTTCGGTGTGGGACCTGCATCAGGTGCCCGCGCTCCGCGCCGCCGGTTTCCGGGTGATCACGATGGACAATCGCGGGATCCCGCCGAGCGACGACGGCGCGGACGGATTCACCATCGATGACCTCGTCGCGGATGTGGCCGCCCTGATCGACTATCTGGACGCGGTGCCGTGCCGGATCGTCGGCACGTCGATGGGTTCCTATATCGCGCAAGAGGTCGCGCTCGCCCATCCGGAACTGCTGGAATCGGTCGTGCTGATGGCCGCCTGCGGCAAGAGCAGTCTCGTCCAGCGCGAGCTCGCCGAGGGTGAGGCGAAGCTGATCGAGCAGGGCATCGAGCTGCCGCCGGGTTTCCTCGCCGCGGTCCGCGCCATGCACAACCTGGGGCCCGCGACGCTCGCCGACGACGACCTCACCGGAGACTGGCTCGATCTGTTCGCGGCGGCGGGATCCTGGGGCCCGGGTGTCCGGTCGCAGCTGCTGCTGAGCGCGTTGCCGGATCGCCTCGCTTTCTACCAGGAGATCAAGGTGCCCTGTCACGTCGTCTCGTTCGAGCACGACCTCGTGGCGCCACCGGCGGCCGGGCTGGAGCTGGCTTCCGCGATCCCCGGCGCGACCTACCGCACGATTCCCGAGTGCGGGCATTTCGGCTACCTGGAGAACCCGGAAGCGGTGAACCGCGAGCTGATCCGGTTCCTCCGCACCGAATCGTCCGAGACACTGGGAGAGACCGTATGACCGTCCTTTCGGCGGCCACGACCCCCGCCCTGTTCGAGGCGACCGCAGCCGTGCTGCCGGATCGGCCTGCGGTGGCGATGGACAGCACCACCCTCACCTACGCCGAGCTGAACGGCGAGGCCAACCGGCTCGCCCGGCGGCTCGTCGCGCACGGAGTCGGCCCGGAGCGGCTCGTCGCGCTGGCGATGCCGAGGTCGATCGAGTTCGTCATCGCGATTCTGGCCGTGCACAAGGCAGGCGCGGCGTACGTGCCGGTCGATCCGGACTATCCGGAGGAACGCAAGCGGCAGATGCTGGACGACGCGGCGGCGCACTGCCTCTTGTGCCTGCCGGGGCAGGACGTGGCCGGTGCCCCCGTCATCCTGAGCGTGGCGCGGGAGCCTGGCCGGGAAGAGCCGAACCTGGGCGACGAAGACCGGATCGGTCCGTTGCGTCCCGGCCATCCCGCGTACGTCATCTACACCTCGGGCTCGACAGGGCGGCCGAAAGGCGTGCTGGTCACGCATCGCGGGATCCCGAACCTGGCCGACGACTACGTGCGCCGTCAGGAACTGGGGCCCGGCAGCAGGTTGCTGGCCTTCGCCTCGCCCAGCTTCGACGCCGCGGTCGCCGAATTCTGGCCGATCTGGCAGGCGGGTGGGTGTCTCGTCCTGGCTTCCGCGCCGGATCTGGTACCCGGTGAGCCCCTCTCCCGGCTGGTGCGCGACCAGCGGATCACCCATGTCACGTTGCCGCCGTCGGCGCTGGCGCCGCTGGAGGAGGCGGGCGGCCTCCCCGCCGGGCTGACGCTGCTGGTCGCCGGCGAGGCGTGCCCGGCCCCGGTCGCGAAACGCTGGGCCGTGGACCGCGTGATGATCAACGCCTACGGTCCGACCGAGACCACGGTGGCGGTCACCGCGAGCGAGCCGTTGACCGGGGAGGAGACGCCGCCGATCGGCAGGCCGATCACCGGTGTCCGTACCTATGTCCTGGACGACCGGCTGCGCCCCGTCGAGGACGGCGACGTCGGCGAGCTGTACGCGGTGGGGCCCGGTCTCGCCCGCGGCTACCTCCGAAGAGCGGCCGCGACCGCGGAACGGTTCCTGCCGGATCCCTTCGGTGGCCCGGGCGGGCGCATGTACCGCACGGGTGACCGGGTGCGGACGCGTCCGGACGGTCAGTACGTCTTCGTCGGCCGGGTCGACGACCAGCTGAAGGTGCGCGGCCACCGGATCGAACCGGGCGAGGTCGAAGCCGCCTTGCTGGCGGTGGACGGCGTGGCCCAGGCGGTGGTGACCGAGCACGAGAACAGGCTCGTCGCCTATGTGGTCGGCGCCGGTGGCGAACGCGTGCCCACCGAAAAACTCCTGACGCCGCTTCGTGAACAGCTGCCCGGATATCTGGTGCCCGACGTGGTCGTCGGTCTGCCGAGCCTGCCGGTCTCGCCCAACGGCAAGATCGACCGGGTCGCCCTGCCCACTCCCGAAGAGGAACACGCCGGACGCGCGGCCGGACGGGCACCGCTCACCCCCACGGAGATCATCCTCGCCGAGCTGTTCGCCGAAGTCCTCGGCGTCAGCACCGTCGGGGTGGAGGACAGCTTCTTCGAGATCGGCGGCCATTCGCTGCTCGCGACTCGCCTCGTGAGCCGGGTCCGCGAACGCTTGAAGATCCGGCTGAGGGTGCAGGCGTTCTTCGACGCCCCGACAGTGGCTCGACTCGCCAAGGTGCTCGACGGCGCACACACCTGACCTGGAGACCATTCATGCAGACGACGACAGCCGTCGACCTCGGCGATCCCGACCTGTACACGACCTTGGCCCGGCACGACCGGTGGCGCGAGTACGCGGCGGAAGACGCGATGGTGTGGAGCGGCCCGGGCAGCTCGCCCAGCGGGTTCTGGTCCGTGTTCTCGCATCAGGCGTGCGCGGCGGTGCTCGCGCCGTCGGCCCCGTTCACCTCCGAGTACGGGATGATGATCGGCTTCGACCGCGATCATCCCGACAACTCGGGCGGTCAGATGATGGTGGTCTCCGAACAGGACCAGCACCGGAAACTGCGCAAACTGGTGGGGCCGCTGCTTTCGCGGGCGGCGGCGCGGAAACTGTCGGAACGGGTGCGGACCGAGGTGACCGGCGTCCTCGACCGGGTGCTCGACGCCGAGGTGTGCGACGTGGCCGCGGCGATCGGCCCGCGGATCCCCGCCGCCGTCGTCTGCGAAATCCTCGGTGTGCCCGCCGAAGACCAGGACATGCTCATCGACCTGACGAACCACGCGTTCGGCGGCGAGGACGAACTGTTCGACGGGATGACGCCCCGTCAGGCGCACACCGAAATCCTCGTCTACTTCGACGAGCTGATCACCGCTCGCCGGGCGAGCCCCGGCGAGGATCTCGTCAGCACCCTGCTTTCCGACGACGAGCTCTCGATCGACGACGTCCTGCTCAACTGCGACAACGTGTTGATCGGCGGCAACGAGACCACGCGGCACGCGATCACCGGCGCGGTGCACGCTTTCGCCACCGTGCCGGGACTTCTGGCCCAGGTGCGGGACGGGGACGCCGACGTCGACACCGTCGTGGACGAGGTGCTGCGCTGGACTTCGCCCGCGATGCACGTGTTGCGGGTGACGACCGGCGAGGTCACGATCAACGGCCACGACCTCGAAGCCGGCACACCGGTGGTCGCGTGGCTTCCCGCCGCGAACCGGGATCCCGCCGTGTTCGACGAGCCGGACACGTTCCGGGCGGGGCGGAAACCCAACCGGCACATCGCTTTCGGGCACGGCATGCACCACTGTCTCGGGTCCGCGCTCGCGCGGATCGAGCTGGCGGTGGTGCTGCGGGAGGTGGCCGGGCGGGTGTCGCGGGTGGAGCTGGTGAAGGACCCGTCCTGGCTGCGGGCGGTCGTCGTACAGGGATACCGGGAGCTCCCGGTGCGGTTCACGGGCCGCTGACCCGACGTCCGTCCGATGTGGACCGAAGTGTCAAGCGGACACCATTGATGCGGAAATGGCTTCGCGCCATCCTGTGATTGAGGATTACATCTATTCCACGGAGGAATGTCTTGTCTTCTCACGAAAACACGCAGAATTTCGAGATCGACTATGTGGAAATGTATGTGGCCAACCTCGAGGTGGCCGCGTCCGGCTGGCTGGACAAGTACGACTTCTCCGTCACGGCCACCGACCGGTCGGCCGACCACCGGAGCGTGACGCTGCGGCACAGCGCGATCGCGCTGGTGCTGACCGAGCCGCTGTCGGACCGGCACCCCGGGGCGACCTACCTGCAGACCCACGGTGAAGGGGTGGCCGACATCGCGCTGCGTACCACCGACGTGGCCGCGGCCTTCGAAGCCGCGGTGAAGGCGGGAGCGAAACCCCTCCGCGAGCCGGAGAAGGGCGTGGACTCGGTCCTCACGGCGACCGTCAGCGGTTTCGGCGATGTCGTGCACACCCTGATCCAGAGCGACGTCGCCGAGGAGGCCCCGCGCGGCAAGGGCGGCGTGGAACTGGGCGTGATCGACCACTTCGCGGTGTGCCTGAACGCCGGCGATCTCGGCCCCACGGTGGCGTTCTACGAGCGCGCGCTCGGTTTCAAGCAGATCTTCGAAGAGCACATCGTGGTCGGTGCGCAGGCGATGAACTCGACCGTCGTGCAGAGCACGTCGGGCGCGGTCACGCTCACCCTGATCGAGCCGGACAAGACCGCCGACCCCGGCCAGATCGACGACTTCATCAAGGAGCACCACGGGTCCGGCGTCCAGCACATCGCCTTCACCAGCCCGGACGCGGTCCGCGCCGTCAAGGAGCTTTCCGCGCGTGGCGTGGAATTCCTGAAGACCCCGGACGCCTACTACGACCTGCTCGGTGAGCGGATCGAGCTGGAGACGCACTCGCTGGACGATCTGCGCGAGACGAAGCTGCTCGCCGACGAGGACCACGGCGGCCAGCTGTTCCAGATCTTCACCGCCTCCACGCATCCGCGTAAGACGATCTTCTTCGAGATCATCGAGCGGCAGGGCGCCGGAACGTTCGGCAGCTCCAACATCAAGGCCCTGTACGAAGCCGTGGAGCTGGAGCGCACCGGGCAGAGCAAGCTCGGCCCCGCCCGGCGATGACCCACCTCTGCCTGGACGACCTCGAACGTGCCGCACGGACGGCGCTGCCCGGCGAGATCTGGGACTTCCTCGCCGGGGGCAGCGGCGCCGAGGCGTCACTGGCGGCCAATCGCACCGCGCTGGACCGGATCTTCGTGATCCCCCGGATGCTGCGCGAGCTGACCGGCGGCACCACCGAGGCCGAGGTTCTCGGCCGGCGCGCTTCGCTCCCTGTGGCGGTCGCGCCGGTCGCGTACCAGCGGTTGTTCCATCCCGAAGGCGAACTCGCGGCGGCACGGGCGGCGCGTGACGCCGGGGTGCCGTACACCATCTGCACCCTGAGCAGTGTCCCGCTCGAGGAGATCGCGGTGGTAGGCGGACGGCCGTGGTTCCAGTTGTACTGGCTGCGCGACGAAAAGCGGTCACTGGAGCTCGTGCGCCGGGCGGAGGACGCAGGCTGCGAGGCGATCGTGTTCACCGTCGACGTGCCGTGGATGGGACGAAGGCTGCGGGACATGCGGAACGGGTTCGCGTTGCCGGAGTCGGTGACCGCGGCCAACTTCGACGCCGGTGCGGCCGCGCATCGCCGTACCGAAGGGCTTTCCGCCGTCGCCGACCACACCGCGCGGGAATTCGCCCCGGCCACTTGGGAATCCGTCGAGGCGGTCCGTGCGCACACGAACCTTCCGGTGGTGCTCAAGGGGATCCTCGCGGTCGAGGACGCGGTGCGCGCCGTCGACGCGGGAGCCACCGGGATCGTGGTGTCCAACCACGGAGGCCGTCAGTTGGACGGGGCCGTACCGGGGATCGCGATGCTGGAGGAGATCGCGGACGCCGTCTCCGGCGGCTGCGAAGTGTTGCTGGACGGCGGGATCCGGACCGGCGGGGACGTGCTCAAGGCGCTCGCCCTCGGCGCGTCGGGGGTACTGATCGGGCGGCCCTTCATGTGGGGGCTGGCCGCGGACGGCCAGGCGGGCGCCCGTCAGGTGCTCGACCTGCTCGCCGTCGAACTCCGGAACGCACTGGGCCTGGCGGGCTGCGACTCGGTGAGCGCGGCCCGCCGGTTGAGCACTCGGTACGAAAGGTGAGGTCCATGCTGCCCCTTCTCGCGCCCGCGACGGTGCGTCCTCGTGCCGATCGCGACCACGCCGACCGCATCGCCCGGTCGGCCGCGACGACCGACGGCGTGCACATGCGGACCGAGGACGTCCGCGCCTGGATCGCCGAACGCCGTGAGGCCAACGTCTTCCACGTCGAACGCATCTCCTTCGCCGATCTCGACCAGTGGTGGTTCGAGGACGTGACGGGGAATCTCGTGCACAGCAGCGGACGGTTCTTCGCCATCGAGGGCTTGCACGTGGTCGAGGCCGACGGCCCCCACGGCGACGGGCCGTACCGCGAATGGCGGCAGCCGGTCATCAAACAGCCCGAGGTGGGCATTCTCGGCATCCTGGCCAAGGAGTTCGACGGTGTCCTGCATTTCCTCATGCAGGCCAAGATGGAGCCGGGGAACCCGAACCTCGTGCAGCTCTCACCGACCGTGCAGGCCACCCGCAGCAACTACACCAAGGCGCACGGCGGCACGAACGTCAAACTGATCGAGTACTTCGCCCCGCCCGATCCGGAGGGGATCATCGTCGACGTCCTGCAGGCCGAGCAGGGCTCGTGGTTCTTCCGCAAGTCCAATCGCAACATGATCGTCGAGACCGTCGACGACGTGCCGATGTGGGACGACTTCTGCTGGCTCACCCTCGGCCAGATCGCGGAGCTGATGCACGAGGACGAGACGATCAACATGAACGCCAGGAGCGTGCTGTCGTGTCTTCCGTACCACGACAGGGCTTCCGGCGCGCTGCTCTCCGACATCCAGCTCCTGTCGTGGTTCACCAACGAGCGTTCGCGCCACGACGTCCGCGCGCGGCGCATCCCGCTCACGGACGTCGACGGCTGGAAACAGGGTGTCGAAGCGATCGAGCACGAGGACGGCCGCTACTTCAAGGTCCTCGCGGTCGCGGTCAAGGGCAGCAACCGCGAGAAGATCAGCTGGACCCAGCCGCTGCTGGAATCCGTCGGCACGGGGGTCGTCGCGTTCCTCGTGCGCGAGATCGACGGCGTGCCGCACGTCCTGGTGCACGCCCGCGCCGACGGCGGTTTCCTGGACACTGTCGAGCTGGCCCCGACCGTCCAGTGCACGCCCCACAACTACGCGCACCTGCCGCCGGAGAGCCGCCCGCCCTTCCTCGACCTCGTCCTCGACGCGCCGCGCTCGCGGATCCGGTACGAGGCGGTACATTCCGAGGAGGGCGGCCGTTTCCTCAACGTCAGGGCCCGCTATCTCGCGATCGACGCGGACGACACGACCGTGGTCCCGCCCGGCTACGCCTGGGTCACGCCCGCCCAGCTCACCGCGCTCACCCGGCACGGGCACTACGTCAACGTCGAAGCCCGCACCCTGCTCGCCTGTATCAACGCCGCGACGGCGCAGCCGCAAGGAAAGGCATGAAATGAAGCTGATCACCGTCCTCGGGGCGTCGGGCTTCGTCGGCTCGGCCGTCACCCGCGCGCTGGCGCGGCAACCGATCCGGTTGCGAGCGGTGGCGCGCAGGTCTGTCACGCCGCCGCCCGGCCCGGCCGAAACGACCGTCGTCGCCGCCGATCTCACCGACCGCGCCGCTTTGGCCGACGCGGTCGCGGGCTCGGACGCGATCGTGTACCTGCTGCTGGCGGACGGCGGCTGGCGGGTGGCCGAGACCGAGGAAGCCGAACGCGTGAACCTGGGCGTGATGCGGGATCTCGTCGACGTAATCGGCGCTGTCAGCGGGAAACCTCCGCTGGTGATCTACGGCGGGGCCGCGTCGCAGGTCGGTGTGCCGCCCCGGGAACCGATCGACGGCAGCGAGACCGACGAGCCCGGAACCCCTTACGACAAGCAGAAACTGGCGGCGGAGCAGGTCCTCAAGAAGGCCACGGCCGACGGCCTCGTGCGCGGGATCAGCCTGCGGCTGCCCACGGTGTTCGGCGAGAACCCGGCCGAGGGCGCGAATCCCGACCGCGGTGTCGTGTCCGCGATGGCGCGGCGGGCGCTCGACGGCCAGGACCTCACCATCTGGGGCGACGGCACCGTGCGCCGCGACCTCGTCCACGTCGAGGACATCGCGGCGGCGTTCACCGCGGCGCTGGCCGCCCCGGACGCGTTGGTCGGCGGCCACTGGTTGCTCGGTGCCGGCCGGGGAGACCAGCTGGCCGACGTCTTCCGGCTCGTGGCCAAGGAAATGGCCGACCACACCGGCCGCGCCCCGGTGGACGTGACCTGTGTGGAACCCCCGTCGCACGCGCCGGCGACGGATCTGCGCAGCGTCACCATCGATTCCACGCCGTTCCGGGCGATCACCGGCTGGCGTCCGGAGATATCACTGCCCGAAGGAGTGCGCCGCACCGTCGCCGCGCTGACCACCCCTGTTCACGGAAAGGCTCGCACATGACCACGCGCGTATGGGACTACCTCGCCGAATACGAGACCGAACGCGAAGACCTGCTCGACGCGGTCGAGACGGTCTTCAACTCGGGGCAGCTCGTGCTCGGCGCGAGCCTGCGCGGCTTCGAGACGGAATTCGCCGCGTACCACGGCATCGGGCACTGCGTCGGGCTCGACAACGGCACGAACGCGATCAAGCTCGCCCTGCAGGCGCTGGGTGTCGGGCCGGGCGACGAGGTGATCACGGTGTCGAACACCGCCGCCCCGACCGTGGTCGCGATCGACGGCACCGGTGCCACTCCCGTCTTCGTCGACGTCCGCGAGGACGACTTCCTGATGGACACCGGCCAGGTCGAGGCCGCCATCACCGAGCGCACCAAATGCCTGCTTCCCGTCCACCTGTACGGCCAGTGCGTGGACATGGCCCCGCTGAAGGAACTCGCCGCGGAACACGGACTGTCCCTTTTGGAGGATTGTGCCCAGGCGCACGGCGCCCGGCAGGACGGCACGATCGCGGGCACGACCGGCGACGCGGCCGCGTTCTCCTTCTATCCCACCAAGGTGCTCGGCGCCTACGGCGACGGCGGCGCGGCGATCACGTCGGACGAGAAGGTGGCCGCGAAGCTGCGCCGGTTGCGGTACTACGGCATGGAAGAGCGTTACTACACGGTCGAGACGCCGGCCCACAACAGCCGGTTGGACGAGGTCCAGGCCGAGATCCTGCGGCGCAAGCTCAAGCGGCTCGACGCCTACACCGCCGGCCGCCGCGCCGTCGCCCAGCGCTATGTCGACGCCCTCGGCGACACCGAATTGAAGCTGCCGAAGACCGTCCCTGGCAACGAGCACGTGTACTACGTGTACGTGGTGCGGCACCCGCATCGTGACGAGATCCTCGAACGCCTCAAGGCCTACGACATCCACCTCAACATCAGCTACCCGTGGCCGGTGCACACCATGGCCGGATTCGCCCACCTCGGTTACGAGAAGGGTTCGCTCCCGGTCACAGAGAAGCTGGCAGGCGAGATCTTCTCGCTGCCGATGTACCCCGCGCTCTCACCCGACCTGCAGGACAAGGTCATCCACGCCGTCCGCGAAGTCCTTTCCACCCTCTGACCGAGCACAGGAGCAAGCCGTGCAAGCACGCAAACTCGCCGTCGAAGGCGCGATCGAGTTCACCCCGCGCGTCTTCCCCGACGACCGGGGCCTGTTCGTCTCGCCGTTCCAGGAAGAGGCCTTCGCCGAAGCCCACGGCAGCCCGCTCTTCCCGGTGGCGCAGACGAACCACAGCATGTCCAAACGCGGTGTGGTGCGGGGAATCCACTACACCGTGACGCCGCCGGGCATCGCGAAGTACGTCTACTGCGCCCGCGGCAGGGCGCTGGACATCGTCGTGGACATCCGGGTCGGCTCGCCCACGTTCGGGAAATGGGACGCGGTCCTGATGGACCAGCAGGATTTCCGGACGATGTATTTCCCGGTCGGCGTCGGCCACGCCTTCGTGGCGCTCGAGGACGACACCGTCATGTCGTACATGCTTTCCGCGGGCTACGTGGCGCAGAACGAACTCGCGCTTTCGGCGCTGGACCCCGCGTTGAGCCTGCCGATCGGCACCGAGGTGGAGCCGATCCTGTCCGACCGCGACCAGGTCGCCATCACGCTCGCCGAGGCGGAGCGGCAGGGGCTGCTTCCCGACTACGCCACCAGCGTGGAACTGGAGCGGCAGCTGACCGGAGTTTCGCTCTCCGCCTGAGTTTCTTCACCCGGCCGACGAGGGCCATCACGGACCCGACACGGCGTCGCCCCACCGGCGGCGCCGACCGTGATGGCCCTCGTCGGCGCGGGCGCATAGCCGAGTAATCGATATCCAGGGCGGGCCGGACGCACCGGCCCGCCGGGGGAAGGACGCCGAACTTGACGACCGATGGCCTTCAGCCGTCAGCGGACCCTTCGAACGACAACGCGTTTCTCCGCTGGGTGCGCAGACACCAGCGGTGGTTGTACGCGGGCGTGGTGATCGCCCTGCTCACGCAGATGGCGATCGCGATGATCACGACCGCCGTGGAACAGTCCCCGACCATCGACGAGCCGGTCTACGTCGGCACCGCGGTGGTCTACCTCGAAGAGCACAGCCTGCGGTACAACCCCGAGCATCCGCCGCTGGGCAAGCTGATCATCGCGGCCGGGGTGGCCTTCACCGACCCGAAGATCGCCCCCGGCTTCAGCGGCCACGAGTGGGAACTCGGCAAACACGTGGTCTACGAAGCGGGCAACGACCCAGATCGGCTGATGCTGGCCGCCCGGCTCCCGGTGATCCTGCTGACGTTGTTGTTCGGGCTGGTCGTCTTCGCGTTCGCCGCCGATCTGGCCGGCCGCGCGGGCGGGGTGCTGGCGCTCACCCTGTTCACGTTCTCGCCCGACGTCATCGCGCATGGCTCGCTGGCCACGCTCGACGTGCCGGTGGCCGGATTCCTGCTGACGTCGGTCTGGCTGGTGTGGCGCGCCCGGCGCCGCCCCGGGCTCTACCTCCCGCTCGCCGGGCTGGCCCTCGGCGCGGCCACGGCCACGAAGGTGCTTTCCCTGGTGGTGGTTCCGGTCCTGGTCCCACTGGCCGTGCTGTCCGTCTGGCATGCCCGCCGCGCCCGTGGGCTCGACCCGAAGAGCCCGGCCCTGCTGATCGGACGCGGTGTGCTGGCGGGAGCCGGGATGGCGCTGATCGCGATCGCCGTGGTGTGGGCGTCGTATCTCGTCGTGGATCCGAGCCTGCGCTGGGAGACTCCGTCGGGTATGCAGCCCCTGCACGGGATGCGCACGCTCGTCGAGTGGCTGCCGTTCCCACAGCCGTTGCGGGACGGGATGCGGTTCCAGTTCGAACTCGAAGACCATGTGTGGCACAACTTCCTGTTCGGCAGGCACTACACGGGTTCGCTCTGGTACTACGGGCCCGCCGCGCTGCTGGTGAAGACACCGTTGGGGGCGCTGGCGATCTGGCTGGCGGGCGCCGCCGTGCTGCTGTCGGTCCGGCGCCTGCGCCCGGCGGCGCCGTACGTGCTCGTCCCGACGGCCCTGCTCATGGCCACGGCCATGGTGATCGTCCGTGACAACGGCGTGCGGTACCTGGCCTTCGCGCCGATGTTCCTGGCCGTCGCCGCGGCCGCGGTGCTCGTCGTGCGACGGCGGTGGGTGAAGGTGGCGGCGATCGCCGTGGTGGCCTTCGCCGCGGTCAGCTCGCTGATGACGTTCCCGTACTACCTCCCGTACTCCAACGAGGCGTTCGGAGGCCCGGAGAACACGCACAAGTACCTGCTGGACTCGAACGTCGACTGGGGGCAGGATCTGGGCCGCCTGGCGGATCGCCTGAAACAGGACTACGCGGGCGAGCGGACCTGGCTCGTCTACCAGGGGAGCGGTCTGCCGTCCTACTACGGCATCGATGCCGCCGATCCGCTCACGGTGCCCGAGGATCAGGTGCACGGGGTGCTCGCCGTGTCGGATTCCGCGGTCCTCGGCGCGTTCGCCGATCCCATGGGCGGGGGAGGGGCGCCCGGAAACGGCCACGGCGGCGACCTCGGCTCCCTGATCGCGGGCAGTACGCCGATCGAGCGAGTGGGCCATTCCATGACGATCTACCGCCGCCCGTAACGCACGTGTAGTCCACTTGAGACGGTCGGCCGCCTGATTTCCCTTGCCGTACGGGGCTTGGACGCGTTGACCATCGAGTTCGACGAAGCCTAATTTCGGAAATGTCCACTGAGATCCGCGAAAGGTGAGACCAATGCCCGCTGCGCAGTTCAAGCAGCTGCTTCGTAGCAAGCTCAGAACATGGGGGTGGATGTACCGATGACGGCCATCATCGAACCGGCCGAGGACCTTTCCGTCCTCACCGGACTCACCGAGATCACCCGATTCGCCGGCGTGGGCACCGCGGTGTCCGAGTCGTCGTACTCACAGACCGAACTTCTCGAAATCCTCGACATCGAGGATCCGAAGATCCGTTCGGTCTTCCTGAACAGCGCCATCGACCGGCGCTTCCTCACCCTGCCGCCGGAGGGTCCCGGCGGCGCCCGCGCGACCGAACCGCAGGGCGACCTCCTCGACAAGCACAAGAGGATCGCCGTCGACATGGGTTGCCGCGCCTTGGAGGCCTGCCTGAAGTCGGCGGGCGCGACGCTTTCGGATCTGCGTCATCTGTGCTGTGTCACCTCGACCGGGTTCCTGACGCCCGGCTTGAGCGCGCTCATCATCCGGGAAATGGGCATCGACCCGCATTGCAGCCGCTCGGACATCGTGGGCATGGGCTGCAACGCCGGTCTCAACGCGCTCAACGTGGTCGCGGGCTGGTCCGCGGCGCATCCCGGCGAACTCGGCGTCGTCCTGTGCAGCGAGGCGTGTTCCGCCGCCTACGCGCTGGACGGCACGATGCGGACCGCGGTGGTCAACAGTCTTTTCGGCGACGGATCCGCGGCGCTCGCGCTCGTTTCCGGTGACGGGCGCGTGCCGGGTCCGCGCGTCCTCAAATTCGCCAGCTACATCATCACCGACGCGGTCGACGCGATGCGCTACGACTGGGACCGTGACCAGGACCGGTTCAGTTTCTTCCTCGACCCGCAGATCCCCTACGTGGTCGGCGCGCACGCCGAAATCGTCATCGACCGGCTCCTGTCCGGGACGGGCCTGCGCCGCAGCGACATCGGGCACTGGCTGGTGCATTCGGGCGGGAAGAAGGTGATCGACGCCGTCGTCGTCAACCTCGGCCTGAGCCGGCACGACGTGCGCCACACCACCGGTGTGCTCCGCGACTACGGGAACCTCTCCAGCGGCTCCTTCCTCTTCTCCTACGAGCGGCTCGCCGACGAAGACGTCGCCCGCCCGGGGGACTACGGCGTGCTCATGACCATGGGGCCTGGCTCCACAATCGAAATGGCGCTTATTCAATGGTGACGCGTAACGAAATCAAGGGCGAACTGGTGCTGCGCTTCGACGGATCCCGTCCGCTGTCGGCCGCGGCCGTCGAGGAGATCGGCGCGTTCTGCGACCGAGCCGAGGACCAGCGTGAACCGGGACCGGTGACCATCCACGTCACGGGGGCCCCGCCCGCCGACTGGGCGAAGGGGCTGGCGGTCGGGCTCGTGTCCAAATGGGAACGGGTCGTGCGCCGGTTCGAACGCCTCGGCAGGCTCACGGCCGCGGTGGCGTCGGGCGAATGCGCCGGAACGGCCTTGGATCTGCTCCTCGCCGCCGACATCCGGATCGCCGAACCGGGCACCACGCTGCGGCTCGCGTCGGCGGGCGGTGGCACCTGGCCGGGCATGACCGTCTACCGGCTCACCAAACAGGCCGGAGCGGCGGGCATCCGCCGGGCCGTGCTGCTCGGGGCCCCGATCGGGACGGAGCGCGCGCTCGCCCTCGACCTGATCGACGAGGTGTCCGACGATCCGGCGAAGACGCTGGCGGAGCTGGACGTCGTCGTGGACGGCGCCGAGACGGCGATCCGGCGGCAGCTGATCTTCGAAGCGGGCTCGACCACCTTCGAAGAGGCGCTCGGTTCCCACCTGGCCGCGGCGGACAGGGCCCTGCGGCGGGAAGCCAAGTCGTGACGGCTCTTTCGCCAGGGCTCGACCTCCGGGCCCTGGCGGGGGAGGCCCACCGCGTCGACGACGAGGTCCGGACGCTGCGCGCGGCCTTCGTCGAGGCGCACGCCGAGGAGCTCTACGCCGAACTCACCGACGGCCGGACGCGGTACCTGCGGATCGACGAGCTCGTCCGCGCCGCCGCGCTCGCCTTCCCCGGTCTGGTGCCGTCGGAGGCGCAGATGGCGGCCGAGCGTGCGCGGCCGCAGGCGGAGAAGGAAGGGCGCGAGATCGACCAGGGCATCTTCCTGCGCGGGATCCTGCGCGCGCCGAAGGCGGGCCCGCATCTGCTCGACGCCATGCTCCGGCCCACCGCCAGGGCGCGGCGGCTGCTCCCGGAGTTCCTCGAAACCGGGGTCGTGCAGATGGAGGCCGTCCGGCTGGAGCGCCGGGACGGCGTCGCGCACCTGACCCTGTGCCGGGACGACTGCCTGAACGCCGAGGACGCCCAGCAGGTCGACGACATGGAGACCGCGGTCGACCTGGTGCTGCTCGACCCGTCCGTCCGGGTGGGACTGCTGCGGGGCGGGGTGATGAGCCATCCCCGCTATCTGGGGCGCCGCGTGTTCTGCGCGGGGATCAACCTCAAGAAGCTCAGCTCCGGCGACATCCCACTGGTGGATTTCCTGCTGCGGCGGGAAACGGGGTACATCCAGAAGATCTTCCGCGGTCTGCTCACGGACGATTCCTGGCATTCCCGGTTCACCGGCAAACCCTGGATGGCGGCCGTCGATTCCTTCGCCATCGGCGGCGGGACCCAGCTGCTGCTGGTCTTCGACCACGTGCTGGCGGCGTCCGACGCGTATCTCAGCCTGCCCGCGGCCAAGGAGGGGATCATCCCCGGCGTGTCCAACTTCCGGCTTTCCCGGATCGCCGGGCCGCGGGTGGCCCGGCAGGTGATCCTCGGCGGCCGCAAGCTCCGGGCGGACGAGCCGGACGCCCGCTCGATCGTCGACGAGGTCGTGCCGCCGGAGGAGATGGACGCGGCCATCGACGGCGCGCTCGCCCGGCTCGACGGGGAGGCCGTCGCCGCCAACCGGCGCATGGTGAACCTTTCCGAGGAACCACCGGAGGAATTCCGCCGGTATATCGCCGAATTCGCGTTGCAGCAGGCTTTGCGCATCTACGGCGCGGACGTGATCGGCAAGGTGGACGGCTTCGCGGTGGGCTCGCGATGAACGGCGTCCGGTACGAGAAGAAGGATCACGTCGCCTACGTGACGATGGACCGGCCCGAGGCGCTGAACGCGATGGACCGGCGGATGCACGCGGAACTCGCCGGGATCTGGGACGACGTCGAAGCCGACGACGACGTCCGGGCCGTGGTCCTGACCGGGGCGGGGGATCGGGCGTTCTCCGTCGGGCAGGACCTCAAGGAACGGGCGCGGCTGACCGACGAAGGCGTTGAAGCGTCGACGTTCGGCAGCAGCGGTCAGCCGGGGCATCCCCGGCTGACCGACCGGTTCACGCTGTCCAAACCGGTGGTCGCACGCGTGCACGGCTATGCGCTGGGCGGCGGTTTCGAACTGGTGCTCGCGTGCGACATCGTCGTCGCTTCCGAAGAAGCTGTCTTCGGCTTGCCGGAGGTCCGTCTCGGTCTGATCGCCGGGGCGGGCGGGGTGTTCCGGTTGCCGCGCCAGCTTCCGCAGAAGGTGGCGATGGGATATCTGCTGACCGGCCGCAGAATGGACGCGGCGACGGCGTTGCGGCACGGGCTGGTCAACGAGGTCGTCCCGTTCCCGGAATTGGATCGGTGCGTCGCCGAATGGACGGACGACCTGGTGCGCGCCGCTCCGCTTTCGGTACGGGCGATCAAGGAGGCCGCGCTGCGATCACTCGACCTCCCGCTCGAAGAAGCGTTCAAAACCTCGTATCCGTGGGAAGAACGGCGACGGACGAGCGCGGACGCGAGCGAGGGCGCCCGTGCCTTCGCCGAGAAACGGGATCCGATCTGGACCGGTCGCTGAATTCGGGTTGGACCATTGTTCCGCGTGGCGGATGATGGAACATTCGGGGTAAGAGAATTCTCGCTCGAGTAAATGCCGGGCCTGCTTCTAATTCACCCGAGACCGCCGTCCGGGCCGGGAAACCCCGGCTTTCCCGCGCCCGGTGCCGGCAGAAACCCTGGATATCTGTGATGACAACCATCGCCACGGTCGAACTCGACAACCAGCGCATCGACCGGATGGTCCCGCTGGTCACACCCGCCCTGCTGCACCACGAACTGCCGCTCAGCGCGACCGCGGCCGACACGGTGCGCCACGGCAGGGAAAACGTCCTCCGCGTCCTCGACGGCACGGACGACAGGCTGCTCGTGATCGCCGGGCCCTGTTCCATCCACGATCCCGCCGCGGCACTCGAATACGCCGACCGGCTGGCCGCCCTCGCCGGCCGGTTCGTCGACGAACTCCTGGTCGTCATGCGCGTGTACTTCGAAAAGCCCCGCACGGTCGGCGGCTGGAAGGGACTCATCAACGATCCGCACCTCGACGGCACCGGCGACGTCAACCGCGGGCTGCGCGTCGCCAGGGACCTGCTCCTCGAACTCGCCGAGGGTGGTCTGCCCGCCGCTTGCGAATGGCTGGACACCACGATCCCGGCGTACCTGGCCGACACCGTCTCGTGGGGCGCGATCGGCGCGCGCACCGTGGAAAGCCAGAACCACCGCATGCTGGCGAGCGGCCTGTCCATGCCGGTCGGGTTCAAGAACCGCCGCGACGGCGATGTCGGTGTCGCGGTCGACGCGATCCGCGCCGCCGAAGCCCGGCACGTCGTCCCCGGCGTCGACCCCAGTGGCCTGCCCGCGATCCTGCACACCGTCGGCAACCCGGACTGTCACCTCGTGCTGCGCGGCGGCAACAGCGCGCCGAACCACAACCCGGCGTCCGTCCGCGCGGCGCTCACCACGCTGCAGAACGCGGGACTGCCCCGCCGGGTCGTGATCGACGCCAGCCACGACAACAGCCGCAAGGACCACCTCCGGCAGCCCGTCGTCGCCGGCCAGATCGCCGAACAGATCAAGAACGGTCAGCGCGGCATCGTCGGCGTCATGCTCGAATCCAACCTCCAGGCGGGCCGCCAGGACCTCCACCCCGACCGGCCGCTCACCTACGGCCAGTCCATCACGGACGCCTGCATCGACCTCGCCGCCACCCAAGAGGTCCTGCAGACCCTCGCCACGGCCACCGCCGCCCGCCGCTCCGGAGTGCGCTGACCCCGTGATCGCCCCCTAATCACGCGAGATCGCTCTTCAATCACGCATGATCGCCGTTCAATCACGCGAGATCGCTATCCGATCGCGTCGGCGCAGCCCATCGCGGCGTTCGGCGCGGCGTCGCCACGGGTGCGTTCGAGATGCGCCTCGCCCCAGACCCGGACTCCCTCGACCACCGGCAGAACCGTGGCGCCGTAAGGAGTGAGCCGGTAGATGACACGCGCCGGGACCGGCCCGGTGACCACGCGCTCGACGAGCCCGTCGGCTTCGAGTTCGCGGAGCTGTTCGGCCAGCACCTTGGGCGTGATGGGGGCGCCCCGGCGGCGGAGGCCGGCGAAATGGGATTCACCGTGGGCGAGCCAGTACAGCAGCGTCAGTTTCCATTTCCCGCCGATCGCGGCGAACGCCGCGGCCATCGGACAGCCCGGCAGCGGGTTGGGACGGGGAAGGTTACCCGGAAGTGCCTTCTTGTCCATGGTCGTCCTCCGCTCGGATAGTTCGGACCATGACCGTGCCATACAAACGAATCCTGACAGTGGGCCTTTCGGCCCTGATGCTGGTCGCGACGGCGGCGTCGGGCGACGCGTCGACCTCGGGCACCGATCCCCAGCGCGCGTTCGACTGGGAGATCGGCACCTGGCGCTCCACGGTGCGGGTGCTCGCCGAGCCGCTTTCGGAGTCCGCGGACCAGTGGCTCCAGTTCGCGGGCACCAGCACCGTCCGCCCGCTCATGGACCGGCGGGCGAACGCCCTCGAATTCGAGGTTTCGGGCCCGGACGGGCGCATCGACGCGCTGAACCTGCGGCTGTACGAACCGCAGGCGCAGCGGTGGAGCCTGACCTTCGTCAACATGCGTGACGGTCTGCTCACCCCATCGGTCTACGGCGGGTTCCATGACGGCGTCGGCGAGTTCCACGGCGACGACCAGCTCGGCGGCCGTCCGATCAAGGTGCGTTTCCTCGTCTTCCGGCAAGGCGCGGACGAGGCGCGATTCGAGCAGGCGTTCTCGGCCGACGGCGGGACGACCTGGGAGACGAACTGGGTCGCCGTGGACCGCCGGGTCCGCTGGTGAGCCTTCGGTGCGGTGGGTCGTGAGTGGCGTTTCGGGTTAGAACCCGAAACGCGACTCACGACCCCCGCGAGCTCACCCCCGACCCACACCGTCCAGCAAAGCCAGCTCCTCCTCGCTCAACCGCAGGCCGCCCGCCGCGACGTTCTCCGCCAGATGCCCGGGATCGCCGGTCCCGGGGATGGCGAGGACGTGCGCGCCGCGGTGCAGCGTCCAGGCGAGCCGGATCTGCGCCGAAGTCGCGTCGTGCGCCGCGGCGACCTTCGCGACCTCGGCCTCGCCACGAACAGCGCCGGGCGAAGCGGCGCCGGGAATCGAGGTCGTGACGGCGAAGAACGGCACGAACGCGACGCCGAGCTCCCCGCACAGGTCGAGCAGGGCGTCGTCCTCGCGGTCGGCCAGGCCGTAGCGGTTCTGCACGCAGACCACCGGAGCGATCGACAAAGCCTCGGTCAGCTGGTCCGCCACGACGTTGGAGATGCCGAGGTGCCGGATCAGGCCCGCCTCGCGCAGCTCCGCCAGCGCGCCGAAATGGTCGGCCACCGAGCCGGGCTCCTTGCCCATCGCGGCGCCCCAGCGCAGATTGACGACGTCGAGGTGGTCGAGGCCGAGTTGCCGGATGTTCTCCTCGACCTGGCCGCGCAGCTGATCCGGCCGGGCGAAGGAGAACTCGCCGTCACGGTCGCGGCCCGCGCCGACCTTCGTGGTGATCACGAGGTCTTCGGGATACGGCTGGAGCGCGGTCGCGATCAGCTCGTTCGCCGACCGCGTGGGCGTGAAGTAGAACGAAGCCGTGTCGATGTGGTTGACGCCGAGTTCGATCGCGCGGTGCAGGACGGTGATCGCGTCCTCGCGGCTCTTGGGTCGCTCGTCCCAGGGCATCCCGGTCAGCCGCATCGCGCCGAGCCCGAGGCGGTTGACGGTGAGGTCGCCGAGCCGCCAGGTGTCGTGAAGGTTCGTCATGACCACCAGCGTCGTGAGGAGGCCGTCCGTAGTCAGAAAATGGCAACAAGCTGCCACGTGGTCGCGCGGCTGGGGCAGTATCGGTGTCATGCGGACGAGTGATGCGGTCACGGTCGTGCGCGGCGAGGAGGAGCTGTTCCGCCGCGTCGGGCACCTGTTCTCGACCGTCACCGACCTGGCGTGTGCGGCCAACGACCTCGCGACCTGGGTCGCCGCCCACGGAGCCGGCGAGCTCGCCGAGCGCCGGGCGGGCCAGGTCCGGATCCGCAAGATCTACCGCGCCGGGCTGCTGCTCGACGAGGGCGCCGCGCAGGAGCTCGCGAGGGTCCGCGACCGGCACGGAGCCCAGGTCCGGATCTCCACCGAGGACCTCAACGAGACGATCGTCCTGGACGGCAGGCTCGTCATCCTCGCCGGTGACCTCAGCGCAGGGCAGCGTGGCTACAGCGTCATCACCCAGCCCGAAACCGTGCAGGGCGTGATGTCGCTGTTCGAGGCGGCCTGGCGATCGGCCACCGAACTCGCTGTCTTCGACGCGCAGGTGTCCGAGATCCGGCGGCTCGCGCCCGCGGTGCTGGACCTGCTCGGCAGCGGCGTCAAGGACGAAGCCGCCGCCCGGACCCTCGGCCTCGGCGTGCGGACCTACCGGCGCCGGGTGGCCGAACTGATGGCCGCCCTCGGCGCCGAGTCCCGCTTCCAGGCCGGAGTCCGGGCGCGCGAACTCGGCTTGGTCTAGACGCCCGCCCAATCCGGCAGCGGTTCGCAGGTGTCCCGCCAGGACGGCGGCAGGCCGTCGGCACCGACACGGGTCGCGACGATGCCGCCGACGATGGCGCAGGTGGTGTCCACGTCGCCACCGGCGGCCGCCGTGGTCCAGAAGGCCTTCTCGTAGTCGTCGAGGTGGCGGGCCGCCACCCACAGGGTGAAGGGCACCGTGTCGTGGGCGCCCGTGTGGCTGCCGTTGCCCAGTTCGTGGGCGGCGGTCGCGGCCGAGGGCTCGTCGGCCAGGCGGATGGCGGCTCGGACACCGTCGTGCACGCGGCCCGGCGGCACGCGCCGCAGCACCTGGTCGAGGAAGTCCTTCGGTGACGGCGGGTCCGGGGTGGCGGCCAGCGAGGCGGCGACCGCGACAGCGATCGCGCCCGCCACCCCGTCCGGATGGGTGTGGGTCACCTCGGCCGAAAGCGCGGCCTGGCGCGCTGCCTCGTCGGGCTCGCCGCCGAACCAGGCGCCGAGCGGCGCGACGCGCATCGCCGCGCCGTTGCCCCAGGAGCCCTGCCCGTCGAACAGATCCGCGACGAGTTCACGCCACGAGCCGCCCTGGCGGACGAGACGCAGCAAGCGGTTCATGGACGGGCCGTAGCCGCGGTCGAAGTCGTGGTGCGTCGCGAAGCTCGCGGCGAGCAGGTCTGGGTCGATGTGGCCGGTCCGGTCGAGGACGGCGAAAACGGAACACGCCATCTCGGCGTCGTCGGTCCATTGCCACGGGCCGGGCGGCGGCTGCCGCCGTGCCCAGTGGTCGCGATTGGCGGGGACGAAGAACTGGGAACCCAGCGCGTCGCCGAGGGTCAAGCCGTACAGGGAGGTCAAGGCGCGAGTGCGCCGATCGATGGTCATCGTGGCCCATTCTGGCAAACCCCCGACCGGGTGAGCTTCGGCTCCTCCCGGCCGGTGCCGGGAGGGTAAGATCTCCCCTCCGAGGACGCCGTGGAAATCTTCCGGGAACCAACGCGCGGCCGGATGCGTCGGTGTACACGAACGGCGTCATCGCGTTTACGGAAACGGTGCACACGCGTGGGTGGGAACTCATAGGGTGCGCGATAGAGCAATACGGGTCAGGCAAGCACGGGCTGGAGGATCATTCATGACTCGCCGATTCGATCCAGAGCAGATCGCCGCGCTGGCCAAGAAGGTCGGCGGGCTCAAGGAGGGCTACACCGGCACGGGCAAGGACCTGGGCGACGGTGATCCCGGAGCGGCGTTCGGCGACCTGAAGAACGCGGCCAGCACGGGGACCACGATGAAGGGTTTCCACCGCGGTGTGAACGCCGAACTGGCGGCCGCCGCGAAGCTCGTCGACGCCGCGTCGAACGCGCTGGCCAACGCCGCGCAGCGGATGCGCAACGACGAGGCCGCGGGTGTCGACACCCTCCGCGGCCACGCTCGCGAGCGGGACTGATCGGACTGAAGACGGGAACCAGGGGGATTTACCGATGACCACCGCGGAGCGGAATCCGAGCACGCTCGACGACCCGTCGCACGACCGCCCGAAGTCGCTGGACGCCATCGACAAGCACGCCCAGCAGACGCAGAAGCTCAACTCGGGCGCGGTCAACGACCAGGCCAGGAAGGTCGGCGGAGCCGCCACCCGGGCCAACGACCTCGGCGACGACCTCAAGGTCTTCCGTGACGACGTCCTGCGCCACTGGGAGGGCAAGGACGCCGACGCCGTCGCCGACCATCTCGAAAAGCTCGGCAAGGCCAGCTACAAGGTGAGTGACAAGGCCGAGGCGGCCAAGAACATCCTCCAGCGGGTCTCCGAGATCATGGACGAGGTCAAGAAGAAGGTCGCACAACTCGCCCAGGAAGCCAACGACAAGGACGCGGACAACCGCAAGCTGATCGACTCGGCCCGCCGCCGGAAGAACAGCTCCGAAGACGACAACGAGATCGCCGCGGCCGCGTCGGACATCGAGCGGCTCCGGCAGCTCAACGAAAAAGACTCGAACGGCAAGAAGGACGAGATCGAGAAGGCGCTGGACGACGCCGAGAAACAGATCGACGATCTCCTCAAGCCGCTCGGCCTGGAGATCGAAGGCGGTTTCCTCGAGCTGATCCCCGCCGACGACGGCCAGACCACGGCGTCGAGCGTCCACGCCAAGCCGGTCAACCAGCAGCTGAGCGGCACACCCAGCTACGGCGGTGGAGACGGCGGCGGTGGCGGAGGCGGCGGTGGCGGCGGCGGAGGCGGAGGCGTGCCGGGCGACGGCAGGCCCGCCAAGCCGATCGACGCCCGAGGCGACAACCCGGCGAAGATCGCGGAGAAGTTCCTCGGCCGCAACGCCGGCGACCTCAAGGGCAGCGGTGAGCTTCCCGCCATGCAGTCGTGGGTGCCCAACAACGTCAACTGCGCGAACTTCGTCTCCGGCTGTCTCGAGGCGGCGGGCCTGATCGACAAGGGGCAGGCCAGTGCCTCGGTCGCGGGTCTGACGGCCAACCTCGAAGCGGACGGCTGGCGGTCGGTGCCGCTCTCCGAGGCGAAGCCCGGCGACGTGGTGATCTCGAACAACGGCGGGCACGTCGTGCTGTACGCGGGCGATGGCCAGTTCATCGGCTCGAACAACGTCAACCCCGACGGTTCGCAGAAGATCAGCATGGGCGGCGGTGGCGGCCTCGTGAAGATCCTCACCCCGCCGACCTGATCCGACAGAACGCCGTAGCAGCACCGGGCAGGCGGACGCGATCGCTCGCGTCGCCGCCCGCCAGTGGGAGGTAGCTTGATGTACACCCCGTCCGCACGACCGTTTCCGGTGGCGCTGAATCCCGGCGACCCGGTCCGGGAAGCGGTGCTCCAGGCCGCCACCGCCCGGCTCGACGAGGAGTTCGGCGATCAGGTCCGGGTGGCCGTGGAACAACTCGACCGGCTCGGTCCCTGGGTCTTCCTGCAGGGCACGATGCGCCCCGCCGAAGCAGGCCGTCCGTACTACGCCGGCACCATCTACGAGAACCGCCGGGCCGACGGCGTCATGTCCGACGTCTACGTCGCCCTGCTCAAGAAGAAGAGCGAAACGGGCGTCGACGACGACCCGCGGTCCTGGCGGGTGGCCAACTGCGCCATCGGCCCGACCGACGTCGCGTGGCTGACCTGGCCGGACGACTACGAAATCCCGCAGGAGCTGTTCGGGTTCTGACCACTCACGAGGCCTGTGTCCATTCCGGCAGGGTGCGGGCGACCTCGTCGGGCGAGGGCATCCGGGCGATCTCCTCGGCGATCGCCCGGGCGGCCTCGCGATGGGCGTTCCGCCCCAGCAGGGTCCGTGTGTGCGCGGCGACGGCTTCCGCGCTCAGCTCGCCGGGCTGAAGGCTCAGCGCGGCCCCCGCGGTGCACAGCGCTTCGGCGTTGGCGAAGTGGTCGGCTCCCTGGGGGAGGACCAGCTGCGGGACACCGGCGGCGAGCGCGCCGAGCGTCGTGCCGCTTCCGCCGTGGTGCACCACAGCGTCGACGTGCGGCATCAAATCCGTTTGCGATATCCAGGCCTGCAGCGTGACGTTGTCCGGGACTGCGCAGAGTTCCTCCGGGCGGATCCGTCCCGAGGCGACGACCACGTGCGCGCCGAGCGTGGCCAGCCCCCGGATCGCCGTGGTGAGCACTTCCGGCGTGCCGAACGCGGTGCCGAGCGTCAGGTAGATCAACGGTCGCGCGGTCGTTTCGAGCCGCGCCGCCGGTTCGGAGAACGGAACGGGACGCAGTTCGACGCGTTCGGCCGTCGCGAGGAAGTCCTTGTCCTGCAAGGAAGGCGGGCAGATGTCGAGATGCGGCCGGTCGGGTCGCGTCGGCGGCTGAAGCCCGATCCCGTCGGGGAACATGCGGCCGAAACCGTGCCAGAGTCCCGGTATCCCGGCGCGTTCCGCGGCGACGGCCACCCCCGGTTGTCCCCATTCGTGCACGACGAGGTCGGGCCGTAGCCGTGCCAGCTCCGGTTCGAGGTCTTCGGCGTAGATCTCGTAGAAGGCGTCCGCCGGCCGAAACGGTCGGAGGCCGTTCCTGAGCAGTGGCGGATGGACGTTCTCGCCGGCGGCGAAGAACACCTCGTGCCCGGCGTCCCTGGCGGCGATCGCGAGCGGGATCAGCGGATAGGTGTGACCGACCGACGCAAGGCTGGCAAAGAGGACGCGCATGGTCGAGATGTTAGCATCAGATGTTCTGGACATCTGAAAGCAGGCGACCGGGTGGCCCGGCCGCCTGCTGGTGGGTTCCCTGGTCAGGGGCGGTAGATCTCCTTGACCGTGGCGATCTGGTCGGCGCCGTTCACGCTCGATGGTGACCGACTCGCCGGGGCACAGGGTGGCCGCGCTGATCTACTCGACAGGCGCCTTCCCCGAGCCCGCGGGCCTGGTCTCCAGCTGCAGGGAGCTGTTCGGCACGCCGCAGACCACCTCGGTCCCGGATTCCGTCAGGCGGGCGCAGGTCCACTTGCCCTGGACGTCGAGCACCCGCTCGCCGGGGCCTTCGGCCTGCGGCAGTTTCTCGTAGTACTCGGTGATCACGTTGTACGCCTCGGTGCAGCCCGGAGTGGTGCCGTCCGTGGCGGCCACCGCGATCAGGTCCATCTTCGGCCGCCCGGGGGCGCCGACCTGGCCGCCGTGCTTACTGCAGTTGACGTCCCCGTTCGACGACTCTCCGGCAGCCGCCCCTTGGCCACCGCCCGGCTGAGCCTGCTCGACGGCCGCGTTCTTCACCGGAGAACCATTTCCCGCGACATTGTTCCCGGTGCACGCGGAAAGAAGTGCGGTGGCGGCGAGTGCACCGCCCACAATGGCGGTCTTGACGGTCTTCTTCGCGGTGAATTTCATTTCAGCGCCCCTCTCGCGTCCATTGTTGAAGCTTTGTCTCCGAAGACGCCGGAAGCGGAATGGGGTTGCGTCGAAATGGGGTCGCGGCGCAGGGCTGCCCGAAGGTCCGGACCGTCGTGTCCGCACGGGCACGACCGCGGCCGGCCACGCAACCCTTCCCGGCGCACCGGCCGGGAAGGGCCGCGGAGCGGGTTACGGGATGACGCGGTTGCGCAGGTTGTTCGGGTACGGGCCTTCGCCGTGGATGTTCAACTCGTTGGCCACTTCGAAGCTGTAGTACGGGTGCGAGCTGAAGTAGCTGTCCAGATTGGTGCCGCCGAAGCAGATCAGATCCGCGCCGCCCGCCGCGTTGGGGCCGTTGCAGAGGCTCAAGGTCGGGTAGCGGAACGAATCGACCGGCCGGAAACCGGCGCCACCGGGACCGGGAACGGGCAGATGCCCGATCAGCCCGCCGGGATCACCCGGCCAGTTCGACTCGACGGGCTGCCGCCGCCCGTCGGCGAACAGCACGCCCTGGATGTTCCGTCCGGGCGGCTCGGTCTCCAGCACCGTGCCCGCGACGAGCGCGCCGAGGCTGAACCCGACGATGTACACCTTCGTTTCGAGGTCGCAGCCATAGGTGACATAGAGGTTGTAGAGCGCGGTCCGGAGATTGGCGACACCGGCGTCGACGTCGGCGTACAGATTGACGTCCCCCGCGCTGTTCGGATACGGAATGCGCACCGGGTCGGCGCCGCCCGGCGCGAGTCCCCGGTCGAGAAGCTTTTGCGCGCCGCCGTCCTGATATCCCGGGACGACGAACATGACGGGCCCGCACGGACCGTCCGGGCGGGCGGGTGCCGCCTGAGCCGCTCCCGTGCCGGCGATCGCGCCGGCCAGGGTGACGACGGACAGGACGGCGGTCGCGAGCAAACGCGCTCCGGTTCTTTTCATCGGTTTCTCCCCACTGTCGTATTGCCGCGCCGAACGTTAATGAGCGCGGATGAAATACCGATGAAATGCGGAGCTGTACCCACTTTCGGGTGAAGTTTCGGTGAGAGGTAGTTTTCCGTCATGACGAAAAAGCGTGGGATTTCGATGCCGGCACTGGCCGCACTGTTCGCGTGCTTGGCCATCGCCGGTTGTGGTGGTGATCCGCAGCCGCCCGCTCCCGCGGCAGGTCCGGGATCGAGCCAAGCCTCGACCACGGGGTCGGCGTATCCGATGCCCGCGGGCTGGCCGTTGACGGAGTTTCCGCTGCCGCCGGGCGGTACGGCGCCCGCCTCGCGCGCGGATGACAGTGTCGTGTCGTTCCGGGTCGACGGTGTGGACACCGAGAGCGCGAAGACCTTCTACGCGGAGACGTTGCCGAATCTCGGCTACGCCGACACCCACAACGCGAACCTCGCCATCGCCCGCTATGAAGGCAACGGGCTGAAGATCCTGGTGCAGGACGAACAGACCGGCTCGGCGCGCGTCACCATCACGAAATCGGACGGCTGACGGGGGAGCACCCGCGGCGCCACGGGTGTCCTGCCGGATCCGGCGCTCAGGCCCTGGTGTTGACGCTGACCGGTCGCGAACCGGTCGGCGGGCTCCAGCCCTGCAGGGTGGAGCGGATGCTCACGCGGTTGGCGCAGTTGATCACCTGGTAGTGCAGGTGGTAGTCGGTGGCCGCCCCGGTCTTGCCCGACCAGCCGATGATCCGGCCCTGCGGGACCCAGGTGCCCGCGTTGTAGATGGCCCGGTTCAAGTGGATGTATTGCGTGCAGGTGCCGTTGGAGTGCCGGATGATCACCTCGATGCCGTTCGACGAGTACGGCGACCAGCCCGAGACGAGGATCTGGCCGCCCTGTGCGGCGGACACCTCGTAGTTGGCCGGGAGTGCGATGTCCCAGGCGTACTCGTTGTAGGGGCCGGTGTGGGAGAAGGTGCCTTCCGGTCCCTGCGAGATGGTGTAGGCCTCACCCGCCGGGTACGGCATTTCGTAGTAGTAGTCCACGGCCGAAGCCGTGGCGGAGCCGGTGATCGTGAGGCCTGCCGCCGTCAGTACGGCGGCCGCCATCGTGATCAGCTTGCGCGGTAACGCTTTTCCGCTCATGTGTCCCTCGCTTCCGTGCGTTCGACGCCCTGCCATCGGCTGGGCGTCCCTGACTAAACAGGCAGGCCACGGCTCGGACAATGGTTTGTTCAGGGCTTGCGCGAAGGCGAGGAACGGGTTATCCGGTCAGCGACGGCCCGCGGCCAGGATGACGAGGAACTGGCCTCCGCCCGGCTCGACGGCGGCGGTCACCGGCAATCCCGGCACCAGCCGGGAGAAGCGGTCCACCAGCCAGTCGGCGGCTTCTTGCGCGTCCTGTTTCGTCGGGCACCGGGCCACCATTTCGCGGCCGCCCTTGCGCTCCAGCCGTCCGGCGACGGTGATCAGCGGCGCGGGCTCGACCACGTGCAGCCGATCCGGCCAGGCGATGACCACCTTGACCGCGCCCTTGCGGGTGTTGCAGCCGCGGTGCGCGAGCCGCTCGGCGATCTTGGCCTTCCGGTCCGCGGTCCGGCTGTCGACGCTCGGGCCCCGCGGGTCGTTCACCGACATGTCCGGGTCGACCGGTTCGTCGCACACCCAGCATCGCCAGCCGTCGCGTTCGGCCACGTCGTCGAGGAGACTCACCCGGCCAACCTAGCCTGAACGTCCGTGAAGGCCTCCTTAAGGGACCCAGAGTCCCTCAAGGAGGCCTTCACGGACCGCCTACTTCGTGCAGTGGATCCCGGCTTCACCCCGGTACATCACGAAGCTGATCTTCACCGAGTACAGGTGGATGATCACGCACTGGTCCTGCGTGTACCCGTAGGCGGAAGCGTGGTCGTAGGCCTGCTGCAACGCCGTCCGCTTGGCCGAGGCCGACGTCTTCTCCACCGTGGTCCCGAGGAACGCCCGGGTCTCCTCGGCGCTCGCCGTCGACGGCGCGAGTGTCATGAGTCCCGCGAGGACCACGGCGGCCCCCGTGGCGCGGGCGATCGTCCTGTTCATGCTTTCCCCTCCTGGTTTCAGCGCTGGCAGTAGAGCCAGACGCGCGCGCTGTAGTAGTCGAAGTGCGACCGGATGTCGGAGCCTCGGACGTAACACTGCGAGTCCTGCCAGCCCGTGTTGCGCGCGTACAAACGCGCGACCTTTTCCGCCGACGCGACGGCGGCCGACGGTCCCGGGCCGATGCCGGTGGCGTAGAAGTCCCCGGTCTCCACGGCGAGCGCGGGTTGCGCCGACATGGTCACCGCGGCCACCACCAGAGCGGCCGCGGTCAGCATCTTCTTCATGGGAGATCCCCCTTCTGGTTGTCAGCCAGGATCGACCGACTCCCCTTGGTCATTCATCTCAGCTAACGTGGAAACCGTAGAGCGACGGCCTCCGGGCTGTCAACCCACGTGAACGAAGCGCCACTACTCATTCATTTCAGCTAACGGAGGTGAAGATGACCGAACCACGGGCGACCACGCTCACCGACCGGATCGACCGCCTCTTCCAGGTGGTCCGGCGACCCAACGGCGAGCAGCACAGTCACGAGGAGGTGGCTCGGGCCTGCCGGGAGAGCACCGGCGAGTCGTTTTCCGCCGCCTACCTGTGGCAACTGCGGACCGGTCGCCGGGACAACCCGACCAAACGGCACCTCGAAGCGCTCGCGGCGTTCTTCCAGGTCCCGCCTGCGTACTTCTTCGACGACGAACAGGGGAGGGCCCTTGCCGAGGAGGTCGAATTGCTGGGAGCGTTGCGCAACAGCGCGGTGCGCGACCTGGCGTTGCGCGCGGTGACGCTGTCCGAGGAGGGGCTCGGCACCGTGACCGACATCGTCGAGGCGATCAAGCGGCGCGAGTCCAAGCGTGACCAGGGGGAGTAGCCATGCTGGGCAGGAAGAGTGCGCTCTGGCGCAGATGTGAGCGCATCGCCGGCGGTGTGCGGCTGCCGGAGCCGTTCGACGTCACCACGTTGTTCGGCGAGGTCGCGGCGATGCGGGGGCGGCCCATCGAACTGGTGCCGCTCGAGGCGCGGCCGGGGGCGCCGTGCGGGGTGCTCGCGGCCACCGATCGGGCGGACTACGTGTTCTACACGAGGGACACGTCCCCGTTGCACCAGCGGCACATCCTGCTGCACGAACTCGGTCACCTGCTCTGCGGGCACGTCGAAGGCGAGGTGCGGCCGGAGGCGATCGCGGAGCTCGTCGCGCCCAGCCTGTCGGTGGACCTGGTCCGCCGCGTCCTCGGCCGCACCACCTACGCGCGGGAACAGGAGAAGGAAGCCGAACTCGTCGCTTCGCTGCTCATGCGCCGCGCCGCGCGCACCGGGCCGGAGAACGATCGGCTGCGTCACGCCCTCGGTTCATGATCAGCTATCTGTCCGCCGCGCTGCTGGCGCTGATCGGCCTCACCCGGCTGATGACGGTCCGCACCGGGCCGAGGTATCTGGCCACGTTCTTCCTCAGCATGGCGGTGGCCCTCGCCGTCTCGGCCGAGGGCACGGTCCGGCTGCTCGGCGACGAACTGCTCCCGCGGCTGGTCACCAACGCGCTGCAACTGCTCGCGATGCGCGCGTTGCTGCAACTGGTCCGCAGCACCCGGTCGCCGAAGAAGCCGACGCCGTTCTGGCCGATCGCGGTGTGCTGGACCCTGATGGTGGTGTGCTACCTGGACTTCGCGCCGCATCGGTCCGAGGCCGGCACACCTGAGTTCCAATGGCGCTTCAGCATCGTGGCGTATCAGGTGATCCTCACGACGTACGCGGTCACGTGCCTGGTGCTGTTCATCCGCACGCTCGTCCGCAGCGCCGCGGGCCGTCCACGAGGCGCGTTCCGGACCGGGCTGCGGATCCTGATCTGCGCCGCGGTGGTCACCATCGGCTGGGCGCTGTTCTCCGGGCTTCCCTCGCTGTGGCTGGAGATCACCGACCTCGCGGACCTCGACTTCCTGCCCCGCGCCCGCCTGGTCGGGCTCTGCGCGATGGTGTTGTGGGTCCTCGGCGGACTGTGCACCACCTGGGACGGCGCGCTCCGGCTGGCGCGCGCGTGGCGAAGGATCCGGGCGGTGACACCGTTGTGGAAGGAACTGGTCGCCGCCCACCCGCAGATCGCGCTGCCCGTGCGGCACGATCTCGAATTCACCTTGTACCGCAGGGTGATCGAGATCCGTGACGGCCTGCTCGCCTTGCGGGCACACGTCCCGCCGCAGCTCGGGGACTGGCTGCGCACCCCGGTGGACGAACCCACGCGCGCCGCCGCCGAACTCGCGGCGGCGCTGGTGATGCGGGAGGCCGGCCGGAGCTGGCCGAACCACCCGGCGGGGCCGCATCCCAGCGCACGGGACGAAAGTGCCTGGCTGAGCGCGGTTTCGTCCGCGTTCACGCGGTCCGGGGTCGTGCGGGAGGTACGCGAACGCGCGCTGGCGGAGGTCAAGGCCTCTTGAGTTCCAGCGTGGCGTTGTGCAGCGACGAGTACAGCGGGTCGGAAGTGAAGTCCGGCCCGGTTTCTTCGCCGAGGTAGACGTCGATGTGCCGGTCTCCGCCGAGCCCCGGGGTGAACTCGTCCATGATCCGCCAGGAGGCGGACCGCAGCCGGTCGCAGACACCCCGGTCGATCGCCGTGCCGTCCTCCGCGGTGCCGCAGCCGGTGATCCGCAGTTCGCGGCCCGCGGCGAGGACGGCCGGATCCGCGGCGGCGGAGACGAAGGGTTCCAGCGGACGGCCGTGGCTGTCGCGGGGCGCGTCGTCCAGCCAGAAACCGGTGTCGTGCGACCAGTTCAGGTACCGGCCGGCGTGACGGCCGCTGACGATCCGGCCGGTGCCTTCGTCCTCGACGGCCTGCACGAAGTCTTCGGGATAGCTGCCCAGCGGGTCTTCGCCGCGTTCGCAGTCGAGCACCAAACAGCCGGTGACCGGCACCGGGGCGTCGTGGTGATGCGACTCGACGGCGGTGTAGTACACGGTCACGTACCACCCGGCGGACGACTCCTTCCCGGCACCGTCGCGGTCGATGGTGGAGGCCGCGGCGAGGGCCAGCCCGGCGGCCGCCAGGACGAGAACGATCCTGTTCCGTTTCCGGCGGCGCCGGTGCCGGCCTTCCATCACACCCGCTCCAGTCGTTGGGTCGGTTCGGTTTCGGCCAGCGGATGCGGGACCGGCCGGGTCGGCTCGGCGGCGGCCAGCGCCGCCGCGGGAATCGGCTGGGTGACGCTCGGGTCGACCGTCACCGGCGGCGCGGTGGGCCGCGGCAGCGGGAGCCGCACGGGGGCCGCCATCGGAACCGGCATCGGCGGCATCGGCGGTATCGGTGGCGTGGCTTGGCCGTCTTCGGTCAGCCGTTCGGTCTTCGCCCAGCCGTTGCGGCCGGACATCAGCCGGAACAGCGCGCGCCACGTCGCGATGATGCCCAGCGCCAGGAACCATGGATAGAGCAACCCGGCGAACAGGCACCGCAGGATGTTCTCGTCGCGGAGCCGGACCCAGTAGACCAAGCCCCAGAGCAGGCTCGGCAGCATGGCCAGCCCGACCAGCATCGCGGCCGACGTCGGCAGAGTGTCCACAGTGGCCACCAGCCCGCCGAGCGTGCTCCCGGTGACCAGCGCGATCGCGGACGCCGCGACCAGGCCGACCAGCAGCAGCGACATGGGCACGGTCAGCCACGGCGAGAGCAGGTAGATCAGGAAGTCGGTCAGGCCGAGACCGCTGACGAACCGCGACGTGGTCAGCTTGCGCAGGTGCCGGAAACATTGCAGGTTGCCCTGCGCCCACCGGGTTCGCTGACGCAGCAACCGTTTCACGTCGGTCAGGCCCTGCTGGGTGACCCACGCGGATTTCGTGTAGCGCACGCGGATCCCGGCAAGATGCAGGCGCAGACCGAGTTCCAGGTCTTCGACGAGACAGGCCGACCACGGTCCGGGATGGAACCGGGCGAGGACGGACAGCCGGGTGAACTGGCCGTTGCCGCCCAGGCCGACGCTGCCGACCAGATCGCGCAAGGATTGCGCGGAGTCCGCGATGGCGCCGAATTCCAGATCCTGCAATAGTGCCAACGTCTTGTGCCGGTTGTGGATGCGCACCCGGCACTGCACGGCGCCGACGTTCTTCTCCGCCATCAATTCGGCGATCTCGTCGAGCATCCCCTCACTGCACCGGCCGTCGCCGTCCACGATGCCGACGATCGTCTGCTCGACCGTGCCTTCCCGGCGAGCGATTTCGAGGATGTAGCGGTACGCCGTGTTGAGGCCTTCGCCCTTGCCTTGCCGGGCGATGGGCAGTTCGCGGCGCAGCACGTGCAGCCGCGGATCCCTGATACCGGCGAGGATATGCGGCGTCGCGTCGTCCGAGGCGTCGTCCACGACCACGACGCGGACCGGTGTGTACCGGGTCCCGGTGGCCAGCGCGTTGCGCACCGTGTTCGCGATGACGCGTTCCTCGTTCAGCGCCGGGATGACGATCCAGAACGGCACGGGATCCGGCGTCCGGCGCACACTGCGCGGCCGTTGCGGGGACCGCCAGGCGAACACCGCGAGGACGAGGTTCTGCAACGGCCACCAGATCAGCACGCCGACCATGATGGTGGCGATGACGGACAGGCTGGTTTCCATTTCGCTAATTCCCCCTTTCCGGCGCGGGTGCGATGCGCACGAGAATCGAGCGAATCGCGAAAAGCAACAGAATGAACGCGGCGAGTGACAAGAGCGGCCAGGCGCCCGCCCCCGCGGTGACCCCCAAGGTCGCGGTGGCGCCGACTGCCGGTCCGATTCGGATGACAGACATTTCTCCCCCAAAATGAGCGTGCTCAAACCCTTGTGTGTAAAGGATTGTGCGTGATGCGTCGGGCCCCCCGGCCGATCCCGCATCCTCGACTACGACGTGAAGAGTCACCTCGCGGTTCCCTCGATCGGGTGAGGAAATTCGACGGGAACCGGACAGAACCACTCTGCGTCGCATCGGGCACAGCGCGCCGCACAAATGATCATGAGAAGTGCGCGGAATCGCGAAAACATCATTCGAACCTTGGGGGAGTCATGGTTTGGAATCAACGCGAAAACGAAGCGACACGGCCGCGGGTGTGGCTCGTGATGGGTACCCGGCCGGAGGCGATCAAACTGGCGCCGGTCGCCGAAGCGATCGCCGAGGCCGGGCGGATGGAGCCATGCCTGGTCGCCACCGGGCAGCATCCGACGATGGTCGATCAGGCGCTGGAGACGTTCGGCGTCCGCGCGGACGTCACGTTGCCGCTGCATCGCCGCGACGGCGGCCAGCCCGAACTGCTCGGGCAGATGCTGACCGGCCTGGACGCGCTGGCCGAACGTGAACCGCCCGCGGCGGTGGTGGTCCAGGGCGACACCACGACCACACTGGCCGGCACGCTCGCCGCGTTCTGGCGGCGGGTTCCGGTGGTGCACCTGGAAGCGGGCCTGCGTTCGTTCGATCTGGCCGCGCCCTTCCCGGAAGAACTGAACCGGCGGCTGGTCACCCAGGCCGCCTCCTTGCATCTTCCGCCGACCTCGGCCGCGGCGGACAACCTGCTTCGTGAGCAGGTTCCCGCCGAGCAGATCTTGGTCACCGGCAACACATCGGTGGACGCGATCCGCGCGATCGCCGACCGCGGCGCGGTGGACTTCCAGGACGAGCGGGTCGCCGCGGCGGTGGAAGCGGCCGCCCGCGGTGAACGGCTGGTGCTGGTCACCGCGCACCGCCGCGAGTCCTGGGGCGAACCCCTGCGCCAGGTGCTGCGCGCGGTCACCGAACTGGTCGCCCGCCATTTCGACGTGTCCGTGGTGCTGCCCGCGCATCCGAACCCGGCCGTACGCGAGCTGGTCGACGAGGAGTTGGGCGGCCTGCCTCGCGTGGTGGTCACCGAGCCGCTGAGGTACGAGGAACTGGCCGGTGTGCTCGCGGCCGCCACGCTGGTGCTGTCTGACTCCGGCGGGATCCAGGAGGAGGCGCCCACGTTCGGGGTGCCGGTGCTGGTGTTGCGCGAGGTCACCGAACGGATGGAAGCGGTCCACGCGGGTTGTGCGCGGCTGGTCGGCACCGATCGCGAGCTGATCGTGCGGACGGCGTCGGAACTGCTCACCGACCCGCGGGCGAGGGCGGCGATGATGGGCGAGGGCAATCCCTTCGGCGACGGAAGGGCCGCGTCGCGCACCGAGCGCGCGCTGGCCAGGCTGCTCGGGCTGAGCGCCGAGCCGGTGGACGAGTTCGCCGCGGTGTCCGGGGGTGTGCTGGTATGACCCGGAAGCGCAAGGTGGACAGGCGACGGCGTACCCCGGCCGGGCTGCGGTTCGCGGTGCTGGCGGTCGTCGTCGCGACCGGTTTGGTGCTGCTGGTCGTGTACACGCGCCCGGCGAGCGCGATCCTCGCTTCGCCCGCGGCGGCACCGGTTTCGCTCGGCGACCGGCTGGCGATGAGCAGCGAAGTCGGCAGCCCCGGCCCCGGCGGGAACCGCGCCCACCGGACGCTGGTGGTCTACGACGCCGGTGAGCGGGACGCGCCGAATCCGCCCGCCGACGCGGACGAAGCCGGTATGGCCGAAGCGTTCGCGATGCAGACCGCGAACCTGGTCTCGCGGGCGGGCGGCTGGACGATGCGTGCCGCGGCGGACTACCGGCCGGGCGAGATCGGCGGATACCAGGCGCTGGTCTACGTCGGTTCGATCAGTGACGCCGTGTTGCCCGCCGCACTGCTCGCGGACGTGGTGACCGCGAAGGTGCCGGTGGTCTGGCTGGGGGAGAACGTCGACCGCCTGGTGGCGCACGACCCGGGTGTCACCGCGCGCTGGGGCTGGACACCGGCGGGGCGGACGCCGGCTTCGCCCACCGAGGTCCGCTACAAGAACGTGTCGCTCGAACGCAATCCCGAGATCGGCTCGGTTCCGTTGGTGCGGCGGGAAAACCCGGCGGTCAACGAGGTGCTCGCGGACAGCGTCACGGCCGGCGAGCACACGCCGTGGGCGGTGCGCTCGGGGAACTTCACCTACGTCGCGGAGGCGCCGTTCTCCTACGTCAACGAGGGTGACCGGTACCTCGCCGCCGCCGACATCCTGCTCGGCACGCTCGCGCCGAAGACCTCGGAACGGCACCGTGCGCTCGTGCGGATCGAGGACATCGGCCCGCGCACCGACGCGGGCCAGATCCGCCGGATCGCCGATCTCCTTGGCGGGCAAGGGATCCCGTTCTCCCTCGCGGTCTACCCGTATTACGCGGATCCGCACGGTGTGGCCAACGGCGGCAGGCCGACGTTCGCGCGGCTCGTGGACAGCCCGGCCTTGGTGGACGCGCTGCACCACGCGATCCGGCGCGGCGCGACGTTGATCATGCACGGCTACAGCCATCAGTTCGAGGAACTGGCGAACCCCTACGGCGGGGCGAGCGCGGCGGACTACGAGTTCTACACGGCGATCGTCGACAAGAACAACCACGTCGTGGAGACCGGCCCGGTCCCCGGCGATTCCGCGGAATGGTTCCGCGGGCGGATCGCCACCGGGCTCGGCGAGTTCCGCCGGGTCGGGCTGCTCGAGCCGGAAGTGTTCGAGTTCCCGCATTACGGTGGTTCCGCGGTGGACTACAAGGAAGTCAGTTCGCACTTCGCGGCGCGCTACGACCAGGGCAGCTATTTCGCGGGATACTGCCCGCGTGGTGCCTGCGGATCCACGTCGACGGTGTCCTATCAGAACAAGTACGGTCAGTATTTTCCTTACCCGGTAAGGGATGTCTATGGCGCCGTGGTGATCCCCGAGAATCTGGACCACGTCGCTCCGGAGCCGTTCAACCAGCATCCGGCCCGGCTGCCCGCCGACCTGCTCGCCGACGGCGCGAAGTCCAAGGTGGTCCGTGACAACGTGGCCAGCTTCTTCTTCCACCCGTTCCTGCCACTGGAGCACCTGAACACGGTGGTGCTCGGGCTGCGGGCGCAAGGATACGAGTTCACCACGGCGAGCGAGGTCGCTCGCGGCTGATCACCCTGCAGCCGATCGCCCGGCAGTTTCGTCATCTCGGCGGGGACGGCGTCCTCATTGCCGGAATTGGTTTCACGTTATTGGCTGGTGATACAGACCTTGTCGTGGTGCAGAGGCATTGCCGAAAATCGGCAATGCCTCTGCCGCTCGTGGGGCCGGGAATTGTCGGTGGTGGGTCGTATGTTCGTGGGGTGGATACTCATTCCGCGCCTGTGGCGCTCTTGGAAAGCCTCGTCGATCCCGAGGTGCTGGCCGCGGTGAACGCTGCCGCGATTGTGTTGGACGACAGGGATTCCGTGGCGTTGGCGCAGGCCGCGTCGGCGGGGATCGCGCGCTTGGAGGCGGTGCGGGTTCGTGCGTTGGCGCAGTTGAACCGGCATCGTGAGGGCGTGCGGAGTGTGGCGCAGGAGGTCGCGCTTGAATTGTCCCTTGTGGACAATCACGCGGGTTCGCTGGTCGCCGCCGCGGACGCGCTGACCACCCGGCTGCCTCGCACGTTGAATCTGATGGATGAGGGGAAGCTTGGCGGGTTCAGTGCGATGAAGGTCGCGACGGCCACCGCGTGGCTGTCCGATGAGGACGCTCTTGCGGTGGACGCCTTGTTGGAGGATCGGATCGGGGACAAGAATCCGGATCAGGTCCGGAAAGCGGCCAACCATGCGGCCAACACCATCGATCCCGAGGGCGCCGGTAAACGGGCTGAGCGGCATCGTGAGGGTCGTCGTCTGTCGTTGCGGCAGGGTGAGACCGGGGTGGCGTCGATCGAGGTCGAGGATGGGCCGGTGGAGAAGGTCGCTGCCGCGTATCAGCGGATCGATCGTGAAGCGCGGGCTCTCAGAACCGGTGGTGAAACCCGTACTCTCGACCAGTTACGGGCGGATGTCGCGCTCGATCTTTTGCTCGGCGGCCAAGGCGGCACGAGCGAACGCAGTGAAGTGTTCCTGTACATGGATTTGTTCACCTATCTCGGCCTGAATGACGATCCGGCGGAACTGGCGGGGCATGGCACGATCCCCGCCGCGCTGGCGAGGGAGATCGCCGAGGGCGGGAACAGTGTGTTGCGGCGGATCGTCACTGATCCGCTGTCCGGGCAGGTTCTCGATCTGGGCCGGGACCGGTACCGGCCGACGGTGGGTTTGGCCGAGTTCGTGCGAGTGCGGGATCGTGAGTGTCGAAGACCTGGCTGTCATCGTCCGGCGCAGGCGTGCGATCTCGATCATGTGGTGCCGTGGCAGCACGGCGGGCATACCGCCGACACCGATCTCATCGATCTCTGCCGCCGAGATCACCGGTTGAAGGACGAACCCGGCTGGATCTACTACCTCGCCTCCGATGGCACGCTGACGGTCACTACGCCCACGGGGCAGCGCTACGACAGCACACCACCGCCGCTGCACGAACCTCGCCCGGGAAGCGACGAGCCGCCACCGTTCTGAGTCCGTCGCCGGAAAGCGGCAACGGGGGCTTCGGCGTTCCGGTCTGTCGCCGGAAGGCGGCGGCAGGCGAGTTGTGCGTGACGGGGCTGGACCTAGTCGGAGCCGACAAGTCCCGCTGTTCCGGTCCGTCGCCGAAATGCGGCGACGGGCGGTCACGCCCGGAGGGCTGTGCTTCCGTCTGAAACCGTCGATAAGGCTCACTGTTCCGACCTGTCGCCGGAAAACGGCAACGGGCGGCCTTTGCCCAAGGGCCGACCCGTCGCCGGAAAGCGGCGAGCACCAGAACGGCACCTGCCGCCGCTCAAGCGCCGGTGACGTAGATCCGGGCGATACTCCCGTCAGCCCAGGTCAAGCCGAGCCGATTCCCGGCGAAGTCGTAGACGACCGTGGCTTCGCCGTTGGCACGGTTCACCCAGTTGTTGTGCGGAACGGCTCCATGCTCCCGCACGTAAGCATCGACGGACCCACGATGCCCGCCGAGGTCGAGCCCGGAGATCAGCCGGTCCGCGTCCGGGCAGACCCCGACATCGACACTGACCCTCGTCACCAGCCCGTCGAGCGCCTCGATGTAGACGCCGTCGGCGCTCGGCTCGTCGGGGACCAGTTCACTCCGCCGGACGGTCGAGCCGGGGAAGAGCCGCCGCAGTTCCGCGTAGGCCGGGGAGTCCTCGGGCGCGCCCAGTGCGGCGCACATCGTGACGATGACGCCGGTCAGCGGCGTCCCGGGCGCCGGAAGCGGATCGGTCTTCAGCGGTGCCGGCCGTGGGTCTCGCCCGCCGAACCCGGCCACCCGGTCCCAGATCCAGTCGGCCATCGACTCGGCGACCGGCTCGTCGGGAACTCCGGGACGGCGTTTGACCAGCGCCCCGAACGCGACGGCGACCAGGTACGCGCCGTCGTCGTCGGTCATCACCTGTTCCCAGAGTTCGTTCTCCGGCCACTCCGGATGGCCCGCCTGGTCGGCGTCGATCGCGGCGTCCATGGCGATGATCTCCGCGGCCGACATCAGGCGGAACGGCTCGTCCAGGCCCCACAGCGCACCGGAGCCGGGCCGCTGGCCGTCGTGCCAGCTCACCATGTCCTCCGCGACCATGGGGCCGACCTTGTCGCCCTCGGCCAGGTCGCCGACCGAGATTCCCGGCCGCAGCGCGGCACGCAGGTCGGCGGGCAGCACGGCGTCCAGGGCCGCCAGCGCGGAAGCCAGGTCGATACCGAGTTTCTGGTCGCGGAGCTGCCGCCACGCCAGCTCGATCGTCCCGGTGCCGCGGATGTCGTCCAGTGAAATGTCCTGGGCCTGGGCCTTGTCGACGATCCGCAGCATCTCCCGGGCGGACCCGACCAGGCTCTGCGCCAGGTCATCGGTCGGATCCTCGCGCAGCAGCCGCAGGCCGAGCTGTTCGGCGTCGTCGAACCGGTACTGCACCAGGTAGGACCAGCCGAGCATCATCGCGATCCAGGAGTCCGCCGCGTCCACCCGGATGGCCTCCTCGGCCGCGGCGATGAACCGCTCGGGTGGGGCGAGGCTCTCCATCAGGTACTCCGCACGCCTCCCCAGCGCCTTGGGGAGCGCGCCCGGCGCCGTCCGCGCGCACAGTGCGACCGCCTCGTCGAGCTGGCGCCACCCGTCCTCGTGCTCACCGGCGAGTGCCTGGGCGGAGCCCAGCTTCATCCAGTCGTCCCAGTCCTCGTGGGTCTCGGCGAGCACGATATGCGCCCACCGCAGGGCCTCGGCGTGATCGTGCTCGGCGAACGCGAGACGCCGCAGCGAACGAGCCGCCCAGATGAACTGGCTGTCGCGGCGGGCGGTGATCCCGACGTACAGACGCCGGGCCTCGTCCGGGTCCCCGCAGGACTCGCGGTGATAGGCGAGCACCATCGACGCGCTGCTCCGCTCCGGCTGGGCCGCGAGCACCTGCAGTGCCAGTTCGGGGATCTTGGGATGCGTCGGCTGGGCTTCGAGGAGTTCCCAGGCCAGGTCCAGGGTCCGTTCCACGGAATCGGTGTCGCTCATCGCATGCCTCGCTTGACCCGGTACGCCCGGAGCTGGTCGAAGGTGCCGTCGTCGACGCCGAACTCCAGCACCGGCGCCACCTGGTCGAACCAGGATGTCGTGGACGGGGTGATGCCGCGGACGGCGGCCAGCAGCGCGCCGGTCGTGACCGGTACCAGTTCGCCCTTGCTCATCGATTCGACCATCGCCTGCTGCAGCACGGTGGTCGTCAGGTGGCTGAGATCGGCACCGGAGAACCCCTCGGTCGCCGCCGCGACGGCCACGACGTCGACATCGTCGGCGGGCTTGCCGTCCAGCGCGCCCTGGACGATCGCCGCCCTGGCGACGGCGTCCGGTGGCAGCACCAGCACCGTCTTGTCGATCCGGCCCGGACGGCGCAGCGCGGAGTCGATGTCCCACGGCCGGTTCGTCGCGGCGAGGAAGTAGACCCCGTCGTTCGCGCCCGCCACGCCGTCGAGCTCCTCCAGGAGCTGGGTGACGAGCATCCGCATCGCCTGCGAACCGCCGCCACCGGAGGTGCGCCGTCCGCCGAGCGCGTCGAACTCGTCGAAGAAGATCACGCACGGTGCCGCCGCGCGGGCGTGGCGGAACACGCTCTGGATCGCTTTCTCGCTCTCACCGATCCATTTGCTGAGCAGGTCCGCGAGGGTCACGTGGATGAAGGACGCGCCGAGATCACCGGCGATCGCCCTGGCGATGAACGTCTTGCCGCAGCCGGGCGGGCCGTACATCAGCAGTGAGCCGCCCGGTTTCTGGCCGAACGCCGCCGCCAATTCGGGATTGCGCAGCGGAGTCAGGAACGCGGTGTTCAGATGCTGCTTGACCTCGGCGAGCCCCACGACGTCGGCCAGCGTCACCGCCGGACGCTCGGTGTCCCACAGCGACTCCGAAGCGGTGGCGCTCACGGCGTGACGGTCCTCATCGGACGGGGCAGCCACGGCCTCGGCGGGCGGTGGGGCCGAGGTCCGCAACCGCGCCGCCATCAGCCGGGCGCGCAGCAGGCGGATCCGCGCCTGATCGCCGCCGTGGGCCTCGAACGCCGTCAGTTCGGTGGCGGCGCGGTCCGGGTCCTTCTCCAGCAGCAGCGTGATGAAGTCCTCACGCAGCGCCAGATTACCGGGGTCGGCCTCCACTTCGCGGGCGATCACCTCGATGAAGCCGTCATCGCTCACCGCGCACCTCCTTCCGCGAATGGTCCAATGTCAGCTCAGAGACAATCATCCCGGCGATCGTGGCGGACAGGCGGTCCGGCGAAGATCCCTGTCAGGGGTGAATCGGGGACGGTCCCTGATGTGCGCCGGCCCCGCGCGATGGACCGTGATGGGGTGACAGCAAGGACAACGGAGTTACCCCAGTCTCTTGATCGTGGAATGTTCTTCGGTGGCAACGTGCCGATGGAAGGCGTGCTGAACGCGCTGGCCATGGAACCGTTCATCACCGGGGCGAAGCCGCATGCACGGGCCGCCGAAATCACCGAGGTCTCACCGGACGCGACACTGCTGCCCCCGGGAGTCACCGCGGATCTGACGTACGAACTGGACGGTCGGCACTCGCATCTCGCCTACGGTCCCGAGTGGACACTCGTCGCGATGCGCCGCCGTGCCGGTGCTGCGACCGTGTGCGTATGCGCCACTTCCGGCGACCTGGCGGAGGAGGTGCTCGCGGCCGCGGTCGGGACCGCGCGGACGGGGGTGCCCGGGGAATCGGCCGTACCGGTCGGTTTCTGGCACGTGCAGGGGTGCGGTGGCGCCGGCGTGCGCGCGCCCAGGACGATGGACTTGCCGCCGTGGCAGGCGATCCGCGGCAACTACCCGCGTTCGGCGGTGACCGCGCTCGACACGCTCATGGCGGCGCGTCCGGAGGACATCACCGGCAGGCTGATCCTTCTCCACGGCCCCGCGGGCACCGGCAAGACGACCGCCGTGCGCGCGCTCGCGCACGAATGGCGGGACTGGTGCCAGGTCGACAACGTCCTCGACCCCGAGGTCCTGTTCGCCGATCCGGGCTACCTGACCTCGGTGGTGCTCGGTGAGGAGCGAGCGGACAAGCGGAAATGGCGTCTGCTGATCCTCGAAGACTGCGACGAACTCGTCGGCGCGGACGCGAAACGCGACTCCGGGCAGGCACTGTCCCGCCTGCTCAATCTGACCGACGGGCTGCTCGGCCAGGGCCTGGACATCCTGGTGTGCCTGACCACGAACGAGAACGTCGCACGGCTGCATCCGGCGGTAGTCCGGCCAGGCCGCTGCCTCGCGGAGATCGAGGTCTGCCCGCTTCCGCGAGACGAGGCGGCCACGTGGCTGGGCACGGAGAACGGCGCGGACATCGGCGCCGAGGGCGCCACACTGGCCGAGCTGTATCGCCTGCGAGCCGCGGTCTAGCCGAGGGGTGGGTGGGATTCGGTCGTTCGGCCGGATCCCCGGGCGGCGGACTGTTAAGGTCCGCGCCATGCGGGTGTGGCTATGTGGGCTGGTCGTGGGCGTGGTGGCGCTGCTCGGCGCGTGTTCCGGGGGCGGGCAGGGGCGAGGCCAGGTGGTGCCCCCGGCGACGACTTCGCTGACGACCCCGACGACGGCTCCGGCGACGACCGGTCCGGTCACGACGGCCTCGCCGCACACCCCGGCGACCACCACGACCCGGATCACCCCCGAGACCACACGGACCACCACTTACCGCGCCCCGACGACCGCGAAGCGCCCGACGACCCCGCGTCGCTCCACTCCTACCCGCAGACGCTGACGACCCCAGGCGCTTTCACGCGGATGAAAGCCGCGTGAAAGCCGCGTTCCTAACCTCTTCGAAGGGGCAGGGACGAGAGGGGATCGCGTGGGGTACGAAGTCGATCCAGCGAAGTTGCTGGACGTGAGTGACGAGCTCGGGACCATCGGTACGGGGCTTCGGTCGGTGAGCGGGCAGGTGGCGCACACCGTGGTGGTGCAGCCGGACTTCGGCGGCGACCGCTACCGGGAACACGGTGCCGCGTACGTCGCCGCGAACGGGGAACTGGCGAGTGCCGCCGTCCGGCTGGTCGGCGACATCGACGAGATCGCCAGCTTGCTGCGGGAGTCCGCCGGTGTCTACGGGGACACCGAGTCGGACTTCGCGTCACGGCTCGACGCCCTGCGTGACAGGGGCGAGTGATGGCCTGGTGGGACGAGGCCAAGGCGAGGTACCGGCCGGCGGGGGAGAACGGCCAGGTCAGCCCGACCGACGAGGAGATCAGGGCGATCCTCGACGACCCCGACGTCTCCGACGAGACGAAACGGGAGCTCATCGCCGCGTGGAGCTACGACTACGCGACGGGGTACATCTGGGGTGACGTCCTCATCCAGGAACGGACCGGGTACGACCCGGACACCGTGCCGGAAGAGGTCAAGGAGTACATCGAGGAGTACGACGCCCAAGAGTACGTGGACAACTACGCCGCGAACGCCATCAACAACGGCGCGTTGAGTCAGGCGGTCAACGACGCCGCGACCATCGCGACGTACGGCGAGGAGCATCCCGGGGGCCCCGGCGCGCTGCCCGGATCCGGCAACCCGAGCGCGGACATGCGGGCCGCGATCGACCAGGCGGAGAACGAGCGCAGGTACGCGGACGATCTGGACGAGCAGCGAGAGAACGCCCATCGGCTCCAGTCCTATGCGGACAACCTGAAGGCGACCGGCGGTTCCGGCGCCGCGAGCTCGAAGGAGATCTTCGACTCCGGCGAGGTCGGCCTGGACTTCTTCAAGCTGTTCTGGGGGAAGTACTGCCGATACCGAAGCGGGGGAGGCGGATCGAGGGCGGCCTCTCGTGGTTCGGGCGATGGCGGCACGTCCTTGACCGGAAACCCGTTCGTGGACAAGTGGATCTTCAAGGCCCGGTACGGCGAGCAGCGTGAAGTGGAGTTCAAACGCATCCGCCTCCAGGCCGACCAGTACGTACAGGCGGCCGGCCGCCTCCAGCACCATGTCGACGAGCTGATCACGGCCCAGGGCGACTTGTTCGCCGAATGGGAGGGGGAGGCCGCGGACACCGCGTCGTCGCGCTACGACGACGCGGTGGACCGGGCCAAGGCCTTGATGAAGGAGCTCGACAACGCCGGCAAGGTGCTGACCGAGGTCCGCGGCGCATTGGAGCAGTTGTGCGTGACCAAGGCACAGACCGTGAACGGCCTGTTCTCGCCGGCCATCAACGGGATCGTGCCGGACATCGTCGACCGGCTGGTCACGGTCGCCAAGGGAGGGGCGAGCGACGAGGACATCCTTTATGTGGCCTCGCAGTTCGGCATTCCGGCCGACCAGGAGTGCCTGAACATCAGCGACGACGTCAAGGCCGAAGTCCGGCAGTCGGCGTCCGAGTGGTGCGACGGCAACCTGGTGCCGGTGGTGGAGACGAGGGTCGAGGCGTTCTGGGACGTCTGCGACGCCACCGACGAGGGGTTCGAGGAGATCCTCGGTGTGATGCGGGAAATGCTCGAACAGGGCGCGCGGGAAAGTGCCGGCGGGCGGCGGGAGGTGATGCCGCGATGACGGGGGAGGAGCGCATCGAGCGGATGCGCGAGCGGTTCGCCGACCGGATCGAGGGCAACCGGCACCGGATCGCGGCCAGGGCCGAGCGGTGCTACGCGGCGGAGAGGGCCGGCGCGGAGCGATCCGCGGCCCTGACACAACGCTGGCACAAGCGCGTCGCCGCGATCCGGCGCAGGGCGGAAGACCGTCGCAACGCCTTCGCGCCGCCGAGTTCACGGAGGCCCCGGCAGTTCGATTTCGAGCCGGACTGGGACGACGATCCGGGCCCTCGGCGGTCTGGGATGTCCCGATAACGACCCACGGAACCCGTTCAGCCGTGGC
The DNA here is from genome assembly GCF_000732925.1 of Amycolatopsis japonica. Classification (NCBI taxonomy): domain Bacteria; kingdom Bacillati; phylum Actinomycetota; class Actinomycetes; order Pseudonocardiales; family Pseudonocardiaceae; genus Amycolatopsis; species Amycolatopsis japonica. Next base: position 6,789,784 of record NZ_CP008953.1, on the reverse strand, counting down.
CAAAACGGCTGAGCTTCGCCCGGATTTCGGCGGCCTGAGGGACGTCGAGGTCGCGGTAGAAGTCGAGTACTCGCAGCCAGTGACGGCGGGCCTCGTCGTGCTCGTCCCGTTCGGCGTGGACGTCACCGATACCGGCGTGGGCGTGCGCCAGTTGCTCGCGGTGGCCCGCCTCGGTGGCCACGGCCAGCGCATCGCCGTAACTGTGGAGGGCTTCGGCATGCCGTCCCGCGGCCGCGTGGGTGGCGCCGAGCGCGTTGAGGGCCTCGGTGATCAGTTCCGTGTCACCGATGGCACGAGCGAGTGCCGCCGCTTCCTCATGGTGGCGCAAGGCCTGTTCGCCGTCGCCCCGGCGCCGGTGCACCGCTCCCAGAACCCTCAGGCAGTCGGCTTCCTGAGTGCGAAAACTAGCGGCCCTGGCGAGGGCCAAACCGCGCTGAGCGTGGTCGAAGGCATCGTCGTCGTGTCCGCTGTGGAGATACATCTTGGCCAGGAGGTTGACCGCGTTGCATTCGATGTGTTCATCGTGATTTTCCTGGCACAGGGCGAAAGCCACGTCGAGGTGTTGCTTGGCTTCTTCGGGAAGGCCGAGGCTCAGCAGGTTCTGCGAATGGTTGATCCTGACCGCGCAGTGCAGATACCAGCTTTCGTCCGGGTCGGTCAGCGAGAGTGCTCGCTCGAATCTGCGATGGGCCTCCTCCAGCTCACCCCTCTTCCCGTACACACAGCCGAGAAAGCTCAGCGTCGCGGCCTCGAACCCCGCATCCCCGGTGCGCTGGAACGCGGCCATCGCCCACTCGAGATGGTCGATCGCTTCGCGGTCCCGGCCCCTGCGGGACATCGTGACACCGAGCGCGCGTCGCGCCTTCGCTTCCGCGCGTTCGTCTTCCAGCTCGCGGGCGGCGTCGACCGTACGAGTGTGCAGGGAATCGGCATCGTCGTAGAAGCCGCCGGTGTCGAGGTAACGCCACACGGTCTCCGACAGGTGGATCACCGACGCCGGTCCGCCGTGCCCGCAGACCTCCAGCAGGTTGGCCCGCTCGGCGTCGAGCCAGCGCCACGCGTGGTCGTAGGTCGAGAACGCCGGTGCTTCCCCGTGGGGTGCGGGCGCTTTCGGCCTCGGGGCGTAATCGTCTCGCGCGATGACGTCCATCGCGGCCGAGGCCGTGAACAGGTAGTGGTCGAGCAGCCTGCTCGACGCCGCTTGGCGTTCGTCCGCGCTGTCGGTGGATTCGGCGAGTTCGGCGGCGTACGCCCGCAGCAGGTCGTGGGAACGGTAGCGGCCGTCGGGAGACTGATCGACGAGATGGGCCCGCCGCAGCACGTCCAACGCGCGGCGAGTCTCCCGCGGCCCGATACCGGCGAGGGCCGCCGCGGCGTGATCGTCCGTGTCGTGCCCGGGGTGCAGGCCGAGCAGCCGGAACATCCTGGCCGCCACCGCGTCCAGCTTCCGGTACGACCACGAGAACACGGCGCGCACGGCGGTCTGCGGATCACCGTCGACGTCCAGCAGATCGAGAGCGTCCTGCTGACGGGAAAGCTCGTCGACGAATTCACCGAGGCCGCGCGCTGGCCGTGACCGGATCAGCTCGGCGGCGATCCGCAGGGCCAGGGGCAGCCGGGCGCACCGTTCCACCAGCGCGGCGGCGGCTTCGGGTTCGGCGTCCACCCGGTCGGTGAGCAGTTCGCGGAGCAGGACGCGGGCGTCCTCGCCCGGCAGCCGATCGAGATCGAGCCGGTGGGCGCCCTCGCGCGCGACGAGGCCGGCCAGCGCGTCGCGGCTGGTCGCCACCACGAAACAGGACGGGCTACCGGGCAACAAGGGGCGCACCTGCTCGACCGTGCGGGCGTTGTCCAGCACGATCAACATCCGGCGCCGGGCGACGAGGGTGCGGAACCGCGCGGCGCGCTCGGCGAGGTCCTGCGGAATCGCCGCACCGTCCAAATCCAGCGCGCGCAGGAAGCCCGCCAGCGCGTCTTCCGGCGAGACCGGCTGGTCGGGGCCGTAGCCACGCAGATCGACGTACAGCTGGCCGTCGGGGAACCGGTCCCGCACCCGGTGTGCCCAGCGCACGGCCAGCGCCGTCTTGCCCACTCCGGCGGTTCCGGCGACAGCCGAGACCACCGCGGTCTCCCCGGTGGCGAGGAGGCCGTCGAGCTCCGCGAGTTCGGCGTCCCTACCCACGAAACCGCGCACATCCACCGGCAGCTGAGCGGGAACGCTCGCGAGCGGGGCCTTCTCGTCCGGCCCCAGCGACTCTCCCGCGAGGATGCGCTGGTGCAGTTCACGCAACTCCGGCCCCGGGTCCACGCCGAGTTCTTCGACGAGCGTGTCCCGTGCCGTGCGATACGCCTGCAACGCTTCGGCCTGCTGCCCGGCGCGGTAGAGGGCGGTCATGAGCAGGCCGTGCAGCCGCTCGCGAACCGGATACCGGCGCACCAGCTCCGTCAGTTCGCCGATGATCGCCGCGTTCAGCCCGCAGGCGAGTTCGGCCTGGTAGAGCGTCTCCAGCGCGACCGACCTGAGCTCGGCGAGCCGCTGCGCCCAGTCGGCGAGCAGCGGGACGTCCACGTCGCGGAACGGGTCGCCCTGCCACAGGCCCAGCGCCCCGCGCAGGACGTCGACCGTCCTTTGCGGATCCTCGTCCGCGACTTCGCGCGCTTCCTCGAACAGCGAGGCGAACCGCTCCGAGTCCAGCTCACCCGGCAGCACCCGCAGCCGATAGCCCGCCTCGCCGAACGACAGCCGCTCCGGCTCCGCGAGCAGCCCACGGAGCCGATGAACGTGCAGTTGCAGCCTCTGCGCGTGCCGAGGATCTCGCCGGTCGCCCCACAACGCGCCGGTCAGCACGTCCACCGGCACCGGCTGGTTCGCCCGCGCGAGCAGCACCCCGAGCAGGATGCCCTGCAGCCTTCCCGCCGGCGCCTCGTCCCGCCCGTCGCGTCGGACCCGCAGGGGACCCAGCACCTGAAACTCCACCGCACCCTCCCCGCAGGCCGATCACCGTCACCAGTGTGGCGCACGGGCGCGGGCGAGGGCGGACCTACCCGTCGCGCCAGTGCCGCAGGGTTCCCATTTTGTATTCGCGGATACCGTCCCAGGCGAAGAAGATCACCGTTTTGAATCCGACGTATCCTTCGGGCCAATCGAAGTCGCACACCTTGGTGGTTCCACCACCCGAATGGTTGTAACACGTCCAAAGCCGCGGGGTTCCGTTGACGGTCATCTGCACCCGGGCCATGACCGGATTCCCGTCGGCACAGTGGTCTCGCACCGTGACGCGGTCCCCGTTCAGCGTGACCCACGCGTCACCCACGGATCTGCGTTCACCCCAGCAGTTCATCGAGGTGGCCATGCTGACAGGTCCGACATCGATGCTGTCGGCGCCCGCCGCCGCGGCACTGGCGTTCGTGGCGAAAACCTGCGACAAAAGAATCAGCGCTGTCGCCGCGACCGGCGTGACAAGGCGCGAAAAACGGGCCATGGTGTTCCCTTCGAATTCGGAAATCGCTTGCCCGACGGTAGATCGCGCCCGGCACTGGGCACAGGGGTCATTCGAACCACCGTTCGTGACCGCGGGATGCGGGCCCGCTACGGTTACCGTGCGGGGCCGACCTTCCAGGGGGACGAATGAGCGAGACGTTGGACGAGACCGTCGCGGGCATCATGGCCGGGGTCAGCACGACGATCGCCGAAGACGACAGCATGTTCGCGGGCAACAACACCGAGCACTACATGAGCGTGTCCAGGGACGCCTTGCGTGCGGTGCTCGCCGCGTTGCAGGTCACGGGGCGGCCGGTACCGAAGCGGGTCTTGGACTTCGGGTGTGGTTACGGCCGGGTGATGCGTTCGCTGCGGGCCGCTTTCCCGGCGGCGGAGCTGATCGGGTGCGACATGGACCAGGCGGCGCTGGCCGGTTGCGCGGAGGCGTTCGGCGCGCGGCCGGTGATCGGCGCCCCTGATGTCGACGACATCGAGCAGGTGACCGATGTGGACCTGCTGTGGTGCGGTTCGGTGCTGACTCATCTCGATGCTCCGAACTGGGGTCCGCTGCTGCGCTACTTCTCGCGCGCGCTGGCTCCCGGCGGCGTCGCGGTGGTCACCACGCACGGCCGCCGGGTGGCGATGCGCGCCGAGGCGGGCAAGGACTACGGGCTGGACGCTCGTGCCACCGACCGCGTGCTCGCCGCGTACAAGGCGTGCGGGTTCGGCTACAACGACTACGCGGGCAACGACGGTTACGGCATCTCGCTCAGCTCGCCCGGCTGGGCGGTGCAGCGCGCCCTGGAGGCTCCCGGCCTGCGTCTCGCCGGGTACGACGAGGCGGCGTGGGATCGCCATCAGGACGTGATGGTGCTGGTGAAGGACGCCGACGAGCTCCTGAAGTCCGACCTGTAAACCCCTACCCCGTATCAGCTGTCCGTGAAGGCCTCCTTGAGGGACCCTGAGTCCCTTAAGGAGGCCTTCACGGACTTTGCCGCGTCCGCACCCTGTGAGATACCCTACGGGGGTAAAGTAACTCGAACCGGAGGGTGAAGGCGGATGGACACCACCGTGTACACGGTCAAGGGCATGACCTGCTCGGGCTGCATGAACAAGGTGACGACGGCGGTGAACGGTGTGGCCGGGGTCAGCGACGTGGACGCGGACATCGCGACCGGTGAAGTGACCGTCGTGAGCGAGGGGCCGGTCGACGCGCAGCTGGTGCGATCCGCGGTCGAAGAGGCAGGCTACGAGGTGGTCGGCTGAAGGCGATGGCCGACAACGAAGTTGAGCCGGCCGTCGTCATCAAGGTCGTGGGCAACGGGCCGTATCAGGCGAAGAAGCCGTTCTGCGACGGAGCCCATGTCCGGACCGGGTTCACGGCGACCAGGGCGGAATGAGAAGCGGGCGGGTGCCGTGAGGTCACCCGCCCGCTCTTTTGTGCCTAAGGGTCAGGAGCGCACCAGGCGCGCGATCGCTTCGGAGGCTTCCCGGATCTTCCTGTCCGCCTCGGGGCCACCCTTCGCGGCGGCTTCGACGACGCAGCCCGCCATGTGCCGCTCGAGGAGTTCGAGCGAGAACGATTGCAAGGCGCGGGTCGCCGCGGAGACCTGGGTGAGGACGTCGATGCAGTACTTGTCCTCCTCGACCATCTTCTGCAGCCCCCGGATCTGCCCCTCGACGCGTCGCAGGCGTTTGAGCTGGCGCTCCTTGTCGTCGCCGTGATCGGCCACGCTCACTCCTCGAGTCGGGATTCGCGGACGTCCCAATCATGCCCGCCCGGGGGCGGTGCGTCGAAGGCGGCTGCCGTGCGAGCGCGTGGTGACATACGCCACCGGGGTATGCCTGTTGCCCTACCCCCCTAGGGTATGTAGAGTCCTCGTCAGGAGGTCGAGATGCACGGATACACGCAAGGCAAGGATGAATACCTGACCCGGCTGCGGCGGATCGAAGGACAGATCCGGGGCCTGCAGCGAATGGTCGAAGAGGACAAGTACTGCATCGACATCCTCACGCAGGTGTCCGCGGCCACGAAGGCGTTGCAGTCGGTGTCGCTCGGGTTGATGGACGAGCACCTCAGGCACTGCGTGTCCGACGCCATCGCCAAGGGCGGCGACGAGGCCGACGAGAAGATCAAAGAGGCGACCGACGTCATCGCCCGCCTCGTCCGTTCCTGAAGCACCGCAACGAATCCGGAGGAGAACAGAGATGAGCGAGACCACCTACACCGTCACCGGCATGACCTGCGACCACTGCGTCCGCTCCGTCACCGAAGAGGTCGGCAAGATCGACGGCGTCACCGGCGTCCGCGTGGATCTGCCCACCGGCGCGGTGACCGTGACCGGCTCCCGGGAGCCCGCTGTCGCGGATGTGCGCGCCGCCGTCGAAGAAGCCGGATACGAGCTGACCGCCTGAGCCGCGGTTCGCTCCCGATCGCGGGCCACGGCCCGCACTAAGGACTTCACGATGAACACAGTTGCGAAGCTCTCCGCCTACGGTGTGGCGCTTGCCCTGGTCGCCGGTGGCGCCTGGGCCGCAGGCACCGCTGTCGGTCCTTTCGCCGGCGCTGCCGGCCTTCCCGGCGGCGAGGACGCCGGGCATGGGGACGCTCACAGCGGCACCGTCGCGGAGGCGGCGCCGACCGACGAGCCCGGCGGGCTCGCGTCGTCCAGGGGCGGCTACACCCTCACGCCCACCACCACGACGCTCACGCCGGGGACGAACCAGCCCTTCTCCTTCAGGATTCTCGGCCCCGACGGCGCACCGGTCACCGCGTACGACGTCGAACACGAAAAGCGGATGCACCTGATCGTCGTCCGTCGCGACACGGCGGGATTCCAGCACGTGCATCCCGAACTCGCGCCCGACGGCGTGTGGAGTGTCCCGCTGGCCCTGCCCGAGGCAGGCAGCTACCGCGTCTTCGCGGACTTCAAGCCGACGGGCGGCTCGGCCTCGACACTCGGTGTCGACGTCGCTGCCGCGGGTGATTTCAAACCCGTCGAGTACCAGCCCTCACGTGTCGCGAACGTCGACGGCTACCAGGTCCGCCTGGACGGCGAGCTGGCGCCGGGCAAAGCGTCGAAGGTGACCTTGACGGTGACCAAGGACGGCCGTGACGTGACCGACCTGCAGCCGTATCTGGGCGCCTACGGGCATTTGGTGGCACTGCGCGGTGGCGACCTCGCCTACCTGCACGTCCACCCGGACGGCGAGCCCGGAGACGGCCGCACGAAACCCGGCCCCACGGTGACCTTCTTCGCCGAAGTCCCCTCGGGCGGGACCTACCGGCTGTTTCTGGACTTCCAGCACCAGGGCAAGGTCCGCACCGCCGAATTCACCGTCGCCACCGCGGGCACACCCGCCCCGGCCGCTTCGGCGCCCCAGAACCAGACCCCACCCCCGGCGGCCGGCGACGGCCACGGCGGACACGGCTGAGGCCGAGCCGGAAAGGAGTGACCACGATGACTTCCGATCTGGACCAGGCCACCACGGCCGAGGTCGAACTCGCGATCACCGGGATGACCTGCGCGTCGTGCGCGATGCGCATCGAGAAGAAGCTGAACAAGCTGGACGGCGTCACCGCCACGGTCAACTACGCCACGGAGAAGGCGAAAGTCACCTACAGCGGGGACATCGAACCCCAGCGGCTGATCGAGCAGGTGGAGGTGGCCGGTTACGCGGCCGCCCTGCCGGCTCCGCCGAAACAGGAGCAGCCGGACGGGCCCGCCGAAGAGGCCGACCCGATCGCGCCGTTGCGGCAGCGGCTCATCGGTTCCGCGGTGCTGTCGGTGCCGGTGATCCTGCTGGCGATGGTGCCGGCGTTCCAGTTCACCTACTGGCAGTGGATCTCGCTGACGCTGGCCGCGCCGGTGCTGGTGTGGGCGGCGTGGCCGTTCCACAAGGCTGCGTGGGCGAATCTGCGCCACGGCGCGGCCACCATGGACACCCTGATCTCGATGGGCACGCTCGCCGCGTTCCTGTGGTCGCTGTACGCGTTGCTGTTCGGCAGCGCGGGGACGCCGGGGATGACGCACGCCTTCGAGCTGACCGTCGAGCGGATGGCCGGGGACGGCAACATCTATCTCGAGGTCGCCGCCGGGGTGACGACGTTCATCCTCGCCGGACGGTACTTCGAGGCGCGGTCCAAGCGCCAGGCCGGTGCCGCGCTGCGCGCGTTGCTGGAGCTGGGCGCGAAGGACGTCGCCGTGCTCCGTGACGGCAAGGAAGAGCGGATCCCGGTCGACCGGCTCGTCGTCGGGGACCGGTTCGTGGTCCGGCCGGGGGAGAAGATCGCCACCGACGGCGTGATCGCCGAAGGCAGCTCCGCCGTCGACGCGAGCATGCTGACCGGTGAGAGCGTCCCCGTCGAGGTCGGGCCCGGCGATGCCGTGGTCGGCGCGACGGTCAACGCGGGCGGGCGGCTCGTCGTCCGTGCGACGCGGGTCGGCGCGGACACGCAGCTGGCGCAGATGGCGAAACTGGTGGAGGACGCGCAGACCGGCAAGGCCCAGGTCCAGCGGCTGGCCGACCGGGTTTCGGGTGTGTTCGTGCCGATCGTGATCGCGCTCGCCGTCGGCACGCTGATGTTCTGGCTCGGGGCCGGCGGTTCGGTCGCGGCGGCGTTCACCGCGGCGGTGGCCGTGCTGATCATCGCCTGCCCGTGCGCGCTGGGGCTGGCGACGCCGACGGCGCTGCTGGTGGGCACCGGACGGGGCGCACAGCTCGGGATCCTGATCAAGGGCCCGGAAGTGCTGGAGTCCACACGCTCGGTCGACACGGTCGTGCTCGACAAGACCGGCACCGTGACCACCGGGCAGATGTCGCTGGTGGCGGTCCACGTCGCCGAAGGTGTCGACGAGGAGACGACGCTGCGCTTGGCCGGTGCGCTGGAGAACGCTTCGGAGCACCCGATCGCGCAGGCCATCGCCCGTGCGGCGCGGGAGCGGGTGGGCGAGCTGCCCGCGGTCGAGGAGTTCACCAACGTCGAAGGCCTTGGCGTGCAAGGGATCGTCGACGGAAAGGCGGTGCTGGCCGGACGCAGCGCGCTGCTGGAGGAGTGGGCGCACCACCTGCCGGCGGACCTCGCGGAGATGAAGGCGTCCGAGGAGAAGGACGGCCGCACCGCGATCGCCGTCGGCTGGGACGGGAAGGCTCGCGCCGTCCTCGTCGTCGCCGACACGGTGAAGCCGACCTCCGCCGAAGCCATCACGCAGCTGCGGGCGCTCGGCCTGACCCCGGTCCTGCTCACCGGGGACAACGAGGCCGTGGCCCGTGCGGTGGCCGCGGAAGTCGGGATCACCGAGGTGATCGCGGAAGTCCTGCCCAAGGACAAGGTCGACGTGGTCAAGCGGCTGCAGGGCGAGGGCAAGGTGGTCGCGATGGTGGGCGACGGCGTCAACGACGCGGCCGCGCTGGCGCAGGCCGACCTCGGCCTCGCCATGGGCACCGGCACGGACGTCGCCATCGAGGCGTCGGATCTCACCCTCGTCCGCGGTGACCTGCGGGCGGCGGTGGACGCGATCCGGCTTTCGCGGCGGACGCTGCGCACCATCAAGGGCAACCTGTTCTGGGCCTTCGCCTACAACGTCGCGGCGCTGCCACTGGCCGCGGCCGGGCTGCTCAACCCGATGATCGCCGGTGCCGCGATGGCGTTCAGCTCGGTCTTCGTGGTGACGAACAGCCTGCGGCTCAAGGGATTCCGCAGCACGGCGAGCCTCCGCTGACGTTGCGAAAGCCACTTTCGCAACCTTCAACGTTGCGAAAGTGGCTTTCGCAACCGGCCCACCGTCGATCAGAACGCTGTGACGACAAAGGGCCGCCCCCGGTACCGAAGCACCAGGGGCGGCCTTTGTCCGTCGTGAATCAGTGGTGGTAAGCGTGCACGACCGCGTGTCCGGCGCCGCGGCCGATGAGCCACTTGTTGACCGGCGTGGTGAGCAGGAAGGCGACGAAGAGGGCGAAGGCGAGCGCGCCCCAGAACAGCCCGCTGGCGAGACCGGCCTCCATCGCGCCGGGGACGACGAGCATCACGCCGTTGTCGATGATCTCCATGACGATGATCGAGACGGTGTCGGCGGCGAGCGCGACCTTGAGGGCCTGCTTGAAACCGACGCCCGCGCGCAGGACACCGCGCATCGTCAGGGCGTAGCCGAAGACGAACGCCAGCGCGACGGCGAGCACGATGGTGGCGAGGTTGCCCCAGCCCAGCGCGGTGCCGATCACCATGCCGAGCACTTCGCCGATGGCGCAGCCGGTGAGGCAGTGCAGGGTGGCCGACGCCGCCATACCCCAGGAGACCTTGCCCGGCCGGTGGTCTTCATGGCCCGCATGTCCACTGTGGTCACCGTGGTGCTGGTGCTCGTGGTGCGAGTGGTCGTGCTCAGCCGACATGATCGTGTTTCTCCTTTGTGGACTGCTCGGCAGGCGCGGGTTCGAGTCCTGCGACGAGATTGAACGAACCGGTGAGCAGGTTGAGGGACACCAGCCCCACCGTGTCGGCGATGTGCTGGTCGCTCCAGCCGTGTCGCCGCAATTCGGCGACGTCCTCGTCGCCGATCGACGACGGTTCGGCGAGGACTCGCACGGCATACGCGATCAGCGCGGCCTCGCGCCGATCGGTGGAGGTGCCCTGGCGGGCCAGCGCGATGTCGTTGTCGCCGAGCCCGGCGGCCCGCGCGGCCCGGGTGTGCGCCTGCAGGCACAGAGCGCAACCGATCCATTCCTGCAGGGCGAGTGAGATCTTCTCGCCGAGCGCCCGGGGAAGCTTGGCCCGCTTCATGGCGCGCGAGAGGTCGAGGTAGCCCTGAAGAAGGGCGGGGGAGTTGGCCATCACGGAGACCATCGGGCCCACCGAGCCACGTCGTTCGATGATGTCGCCGAGCAACGCGGCGGACTTCGACGGCGCGTCGGCCGGATCAAGCGACTTGAGACGCTGCACGGCTCCTCCTCGTCTGTCGGTCGCCGGAACCTTATACCTGTAAGGGGTAACTGTCGACCTACTTGCTGCCGCGCAACGGTTTGCCGCCAAGAATCGTCTGTGACCACCGCTACATTAATACCCCCTGGGGGTACTTGTGCGACGACGTCGATCGGGTCTACCTTCAACTCCGCAATACCCCCTAGGGGTAACAAGATCCTGAAAGGACGGTCGTCATGGCGGAGACAACCCCGGACCCACGACGGTGGTGGGCACTGGGACTCATCGCGTTGGCCCAGTTCATGGTCATCATGGACACCTCGATCATCGGCGTCGCCCTCCCGGCGATGCAGCAGGACCTCGGGTTCTCCCCGGGTGACCTATCGTGGGTGTTCAACGCCTATGTCATCGCGCTCGCCGGGCTGCTCCTGCTCGGCGGACGTCTCTCGGACCTGTTCGGCGCGCGGAGGATGTTCACCGCCGGCTGGGTCGTCACCCTCGGCGGTTCCGTGGTCGCCGCGGTCGCGGGCACCGCCTGGGTCGAACTGCTCGGCCGGGTGCTGCAAGGCGCCGGAGCGGCACTGATCGCGCCGTCCGCGCTGACCCTGCTGATGATGCTGTTCGGCGCGCGTCCTCGCGAACTGACCAAGGCGCTCGCGCTCTACGGTGCGGCGGCTCCCGCGGGCGGCACCGCAGGCGTGTTCCTCGGCGGCGTGATCACCGAATGGTTGTCGTGGCCGTGGATCTTCTGGCTCTACGTCCCGATCTCACTGGTCGCGATCGTGGCGACCGGCAAGCTGATGCCGTCCGCCCCGGCCCGGCGTGGCTCGGTCGACATCGCCGGCGCCATCGCGGCGACCGCGGGCCTCGGCCTGACCGTGTTCGGCGTCGTCCGCGCACCGGAAGCGGGCTGGGCCTCGGCTGGTACGTGGGGCGCGCTGGCCGGCGGTATCGCCCTGCTCGTGGTGTTCGTCGCGATCCAGCGGAAGCGCGAAGTCCCGTTGGTGCGGCTGGGTATCTTCCGGACGCCGAACCTCGGCGGCGCGAACCTGGCGCAGTTCCTGCTCGGCGCGGCGTGGATCCCGATGTGGTACTTCCTCAACCTGTACCTGCAGCAGGTCCTTGGCTACGGCGCGTTCGCCAGTGGCGCGGCGCTGCTGCCGATGACGGTGCTGATCGTCGTGCTGATGGTCGCGGTCGCGCCGAAGCTGATCGGCCGGTTCGGGCCGAAGAAGATGATCATCGGTGGGCTGTGGGCGCTGGCCGCGGGCCTGGTGTGGCTGTCCTTCGTCAGTCCGACGGGGAACTTCGTCGTGGATGTCCTGCCCGCGTCGCTGGTCGCGGCCCTGGGTCAGGCGCTGGCGTTCATCCCGTCACTCGGCACCGCGATCTCCAGCGCGAAACCGGAGGAAGGCGGCCTCGCGTCCGGGATCGTGAACACCTCGTACCAGATCGGGTCGGCGCTCGGCCTGGCCGCGATGACCGCGGTCGCCGTGTCGGCCGGTGCGGGGCGGGCCGGCGACCCGGTCGCGCTGACCGGCGGCTACTCGGCCGCGTTCCTCGGCGCCGCCGGGATCGCGATCGCCGGTGGCTTCCTGGCCATGGCGACGCTGCGCACTCCCAGTGAGGTCGGCGGAGGTGAACCGGCGGTCCGGCGATGACCGGCTGTATCCCCGTGTGGAGGGCGAGACCGATCCCGGTCCGCCCTCCACACGGCGTTTCAGGCAGGGGGCTCCTCCTGGAGCGCACGGACCTCGACCCGGCTCCGCAACGCACGCGAGGCCTGCTTGGTCCATTCGATCGCGACGTCGTCGTTTTCGGCCTCGATGATCCAAAAGCCGCCCAGGTACTCCTTGGCCTCGACGAACGGACCCGGGGTGAGGACGGGGCTGTCGCCGGAGTAGTCCACCGTGGTCGCGGTCGACGGCGGCTGCAGACCACCGGCGGTCACGAACGCGCCCGCCTCCTCGAGGGCGGTGTTGAACGCGCCGACCTCGGCCATGATCTTTTGCAGCTCGGCGGGGTCCATGTCCGCCATCGTCGGCTCTTCGGCGGCGTCGTGGGGGAGGCTCAGGAAGTACTTCGTCATGGTCGTCTCCTCGTCGTCGGTGCTGTGCCGCAAAGCTATGCGGGAGACCCCGGTCGGCGAATCAGTCATCGTGACCGGTATCCGGGGACCGGATGATGCCTGCCAGCTCGGCACGACCGGTGACGCCGAGTTTCGGATACGCCTTGTAGAGGTGGTGGCCGACGGTCCGCGGGCTGAGGAAGAGCTGCGCGGCGATCTCCTTGTTCGTGTGACCGGTGGCGGCCAGCCGGACGACCTGAAGCTCCTGCGGGGTCAACAGGGTGAGCGGGCCGCTGCGCCGGGGCTCGTCGCCCCGCTCGCCGAAAGCGGCCAGCTCGCCGCGAGCGCGTTCGGCCCAGAGCTCCGCGCCGAGGTCCTCGAACGCGGACACCGCCGCCGCGAGATGGGCGCGGGCCTCGGTCCGGCGGCGCTGACGACGCAACCACTCGCCGTAGACCAGCTCGGTGCGGGCGTGCTCGTACGGACCGCCGTGCCGCTCCTGGATCCGCAGCGCTTCGGTGTACAGCGCGTCGGCGTCTTCCGCCAGGAGGGCCTGGCAACGCAACGCGAGTCCGGTGGCGACCGGGCGGTCGACGTGCCCGGCCCAGTGCAGGAAGGCCGCCAACGGTTCGCGGGCGCGATCCGGCTCGCCAGTGCGCACGGCGGCCTCCACCAGATCCGGCACCACGCGCATCAGGAGATCGCGGCTCGCGGGTCCCTGGAACACCTTCTCGAGCCGGTCGGCCGCTTCCTTGAACCGCCGGGCGGAAAGGTCGAGCACGCCGAGACCCCAGTCCGCGATCTCGGCGTTGACCCGGTGCCGGGCCCGGGCTCGCGGGAGCACCTCCTCGGCGAGCGCCCGGCAGCGCGGCTCGTCGCCCGAGACGGCGTGCAACCACACCTCGATCGACCGGTGCGCCAGGCGCTCGGTCGTGTTCCCGAGTTCGGCGGCCACGGACGCGCCTTCCGCCACACACGCGCGGGCGTCCGCGAACTCACCGCGGAACAGCCGCGCGACGGCGAGCACGTTCAGGGTGTACGGGACCCAGCCCAACGCCCCGGTGGCCCGCACCTCGGCCAGCATGTCCTCGGTCCCGGCGACGACGCCGTCGTCGTCCGCGATCATGAGCCCGCCGAACCCGGCCGTGACGCGATGCATCAGGTCGTTCCCGCCGCCGCCCGTGGTGGTGTAGAGGTCGCGCATCGGGCCGACGGCCGCTTCCGGGCGCCCGGCGAAGAGCTCGGCCCAGCCGAAAAGGGCGGTGACGACGGGTGCCCAATGCTCCGGTGGGGTGAACCCGCGCATCAGCTCCGTCGCACGCCGCAGCAGGTCGTGCGCCGCTCCGTGCCGGGCGGCGTGCACGGCCTCGAAGAAGTTGAGCGCGGCGCGCTCCGGATCGGTGTCGCGCACCAGCTCCGCGGCTCCGATCGCCAGCTCCGCGTCGGCCCGAGGGGAGGTGCGTTCGTACTCCACGGCACCACGTGTGTAGATGGCGTCGGCCCGGATGCCGGGCTCGGTGGTGAGCGAGAGCGCTTCGGCAGCCAGCCGGGCGGCGCGGTCGGCCTTGCCCGCGTCGAACGCGGCCTGGCTGGCGCGGGCGATACGCCGGGCCTTCAGTTCGCGGTCGGCGCTGAGCCGGCCGGCGCGGTCGTAGGCGACGGACACCGCCATCGCGCCGCCTCGGTGCCAGGCCCGCTCCGCCGCGCGTTCGAGTTCGGCGGCCACCGTCTCGTCGGGGCTCGTGGTGGCGGCGGCGAGATGCCACGCGCGGCGGTCCGCGTCGGCCTCCAGCGCGTCGGCGTACGCGCGATGTACTTCGATCCGCCGGTGCAGCGGCGCGTCCTGGTAGGCGGCCGCCCGGACCAGCGGATGGCGGAACGTGATCCGGCTGCCGATCCGGAGCAGCCGGTAGCGTTCGGCGGGCGCCAGGTCGCCGGGGACGCCACCGAGCGCTTCGATCACCCGCAGGATCGTCGCGAGCGGCGCCGCCGTGTCCGCCGCCGCTGCCAGAAGCGCGCGTTGGGTGGGTTCGGGAAGCTCGACGATCTGGCGGCGGAACGTTTCCTGAACGCGGCGGGTCACCGGCAACGGACCGACCTGCTCGGCCGGATCGGGCTCGTCGACGTCGCGTGCGGCGAGCCGCGACGATCCGAGTTCGATGATCGCCAGCGGATTGCCGCCGGACTCCGCGAGGACCCGGGCCCGCACCGGTTCGACGAGATCCGGCGCGTGGTCGTCCAGCAACCGGGCGGCATCGGGCGCTCCGAGGCCCGACAGATCCACGACCTCGATGCCGGCCATCTCGAACGGCGCCGACGTCTCGCGCACCGCGAACAGCATCGCGATCCGGTCGGCCACGAAACGCCGGGCCGCGAACAACAGCGCCTCCACGGAACCCTGGTCGAGCCATTGCAGGTCGTCTACGACGCACAGCAGCGGGGCATCCTCGGCCAGATCAGCGAGCAACGACAGGGTGCCGGCGGAGATCAGGAACCGGTTGGCCTCATCTCCTTCGGCCAAGCCGAAAGCACACCGCAGTGCCGTGGCTTGAGGAGCGGGCAGGGCGTCCAACCGAGTCAAATGCGGGAACAGGAGTTGGTGCAGACCGCCATACGCCAGCTCGGAATCGGACTCGACCCCCGCCCCGCGGACCACGCGCACGCCCTCGGCTTCGGCGATCGACACCGCGTGGTCGACAAGGACCGATTTCCCGATGCCCGCCGCGCCCCGCAACGCCAGTACACCGCTCCGTCCGTCGCGCGCGTTCGCCAGCAGACCGTGCACCCGCGCCAGCTCGACGTCTCTTCCCACCAGCGACATGCGGTCACCCTAAAGGGGCGGTCCGGTCGAGCGGCGCCGAATCTTTCAAGTCGAGCTGTGGACAGGAGTACCGCGGACATGTTGGGCTGAGACCGGGCCGAACCTGACGTGGTCGGCTTTTTTCTGCCCCTGCGACGTCGAGGAGCGGCGCCCTGAGCCTGTCGGAGTACCTCCGGGAGAACTGGATCGACGTCGTGAACGACGCGATCCTGCACGTGGATCTCACTCTGGCGGCGATGGCGCTGGCCGTGCTGATCGGGATGACGATCGGCCTGCTCACCTACCGGCGGCGGTGGCTCGGCGCGATGGCGACCACGACGACGGCGGCGTTCCTGACCATTCCGTCGATCGCGCTGCTGGGCATCCTGATCGGCCCGTTCGGGCTGGGGCTGACGAATGTCCTGTGCGCGCTGGTGCTCTACGCGCTTTTGCCGATCACGCGCAACACGATCGTCGGGCTGAGTGGTGTCGATCCGGCCGTGGTGGACGCGGCGCGCGGGATGGGATTCGGCCGCGCGCGGCTGCTGTTCCGCGTGCGCCTGCCGCTCGCCTGGCCGGTGATCCTTTCCGGTATCCGGGTCTCCACGCAGATCACGATCGGTATCGCGGCCATCGGCGCGTACGTCAAAGGTCCCGGCCTCGGCAACGAGATCTTCGACGGGCTCGGCCGGTTCGGTTCGGTCAACTCGCTGAACCAGGTCCTCACCGGAACGCTCGGGATCATGGTGCTGGCGTTGCTGTTCGACCTGGCCTTCGTGCTGGCCGGGAAGCTGACCACACGACGACGTCCCCGTGTCCGCGGAACGGCGGCCCCGGTGACTTCGGGGGCGGCGGCCGGAATGGGCGGCGAGACGATCGAGCTGCGGGGCGTCGGCAAGCACTACCCCGGACGAGCGGTACCGGCGGTCGAAAACCTGACGATGCGCATCCCCGCGGGCGAAATCGTCGTGCTGACCGGTCCGTCGGGATGCGGCAAGACGACGACCATGCGGATGATCAACCGGCTCGTCGAGCCGACTTCGGGCGCCGTCACGATCGGCGGCACCGACGTGTCGGCGCTCGACGTCGACGAACATCGGCGCAACACCGGCTACGTCATCCAGCAGATCGGGCTCTTCCCGCACCTGCGCGTGGACGCCAACATCGGCGTCGTGCCGCGGATGCTCGGCTGGACCCGGCGACGCGTCGCCGACCGCGTGCGCGAGTTGCTCGACGTCGTCGGCCTGACCCGCGAGCACGGTATCCGGTACCCGCGTGAGCTTTCCGGCGGTCAGCAGCAGCGCGTCGGGGTGGCGCGGGCGATGGCCGCGGACCCGCCGGTCCTGTTGATGGACGAGCCGTTCGGCTCCACCGACCCGATCACGCGCGCCCGGCTGCAGGACGAATTCCTTCGCCTGCAACGGGAAGTGCGCAAGACGATCGTGTTCGTCACGCACGATTTCGACGAGGCGCTGAAGGTCGGCGACCGGATCGCCGTGCTGCGGCCGCGGTCGGTGATCGCTCAATACGACACGCCCCAGGCGATCCTCGCCGCGCCGGCGGACGACTACGTCGCGAGTTTCGCCGGCTCGAAGCGGAACCTGAAGCGGCTCGCGCTGATCCGGGTGGCCGACCTGGACCTCTGGCAGGAAGAAGGGCCGGACGGTCTTCCGCCGGTCCGGCCCGACGCCACCTTGCGGGACGTGCTCGACGTGATGGTGCGGACCGGCAGCACCGCCGTCGTGATCACCGAAGGCGTCACCGCGCCGCCGCTGGGGGTGTGCGACGTGTCCATTCTGGTCGCGGCGCTGAGGTCCACCGACAAGGCGCCCGCGGTCCCGGATGTGGAGGAGGTGCCTCGGCCGGACACCACGGTGCCCGCGCGGCCTCGTCGGCGCCGGCTCGGGCTGCTGATACGCCCGGTTCTGCTGACGTTCGCGTTGCTGGCGCTCTTCATGATCGTGCGCGCGCATCCGATCGACTCGATCGAACAGCGTTTCCTCAACGCCGGCGCGATCTTCACCGAACTGGGCGAGCACCTGCGGCTCACCCTGATCTCGACGGCGTGCACGATCGCCATCGCCCTCCCGCTCGGCGTCCTGCTCACCCGCGCCGGTGCCCGCTGGGCCCGGCCCATCGGGCTGGGTCTGGGCAACCTCGGCCAGGCGATCCCGTCGATCGGCCTCGTCGTACTGCTCGCGCTCTGGATGGGCACGGGCACCGCGACCGCGGTGACGGCGCTCGTCGTCTACGCGACTTTGCCGGTGCTGCGCAACACGATCGTCGGGCTCGACGGCGTCGATCCGACCCTTGTCGACGCCGCGCGGGGGATGGGCATGGGCAAGACGGCCATCCTGTGGCGGATCGAACTGCCGCTGGCCGTCCCGGTGATTCTCGCCGGGATCCGGACCGCGCTGGTGCTCACCGTCGCGAGCGCGACGCTGGCGACGTTCATCGACGGCGGCGGTCTCGGCGGCGGGCTCGTCGCCGGGATCGGGCTGGACCGGCCGATCCTGAGCCTGACCTTCGGCATCATCGTCGCCGCACTGGCGCTTTTCGCCGACTGGCTGGGGCTGGTCGCCGAGGAGGTCCTGCGTCCGCGCGGAATGTAGCTCGACCGACTTCAAGGAGGACTCACCCATGCGGATGCTCCGGCGCACGACCGCCGCCGTACTCGCGCTCGTCGCGTCAGCGTCGCTCGCGGCGGGCTGCACCATCGGTAAGGAAGAGACCGGTGCCCAAGTGGGCGCGGGATCCATCAAGAAGATCGACGCGCTGAACGGCGCCCAGATCCGCGTCAGTTCCAAGGAGTTCGACGAGCAGCTGCTCCTCGGCCAGATCGCCATCGTCGCCCTGCAGGCGGCCGGGGCGAGCCCGGAGGACAAGACCAACATCACCGGTTCGAGCAACGTCCGACAGGCGCTGACCAGCGGCGCGGTCGACCTGTACTGGGAATACACCGGCACCGCCTGGATCAGCTACCTCAACCAGACCAAGCCGATCAGCGACCCGCAGGCGCAGTACGACGCGGTCAAACAGGCCGACGCCGCCAACGGCGTCACCTGGTGGGCACGCTCGCCGGCCAACGACACCTACGCCCTCGCCGGAAACCCGGCGACACTGACCCGGACCGGCGTGAAGACGCTGTCCGACTACGCGGCCCTGGTGAACCGGGACCCGGCCGCGGCCTCGACCTGTATGGGCCCGGAGTTCAAGAGCCGGGACGACGGGTTCCCAGGCCTGGCGAAGGCCTACGGGTTCAGCCTGCCCGACCCGCAGGTGCACCTGCTCAACGACGCCGTCGTCTACCCGAGCATCGGCAAGGGGGACCCGTGCGGCTTCGGCTCGGTCGCCTCCACCGACGGTCGCGTGGCCGCGCAGCACCTGACCGTGCTCGAGGACGACAAGCACTTCTTCCCGACGTACAACCCGGCCATCACGATCGCCACTCCGCTCGCCCGGAAATACCCGCAGCTGGAGCAGGTCTTCACGCCGATCGCCGCGAAGCTCGACACCGCGACGCTCACCGACCTGAACAAGAAGGTCAGTGTCGATGGGCAGAAAGCGGCTACGGTCGCCCGCGACTGGCTCAAGTCGGCGGGCTTCATCAGCTGAGTCGTTTGCGTGGTCGGCGAACGAAAAACCCTCCCTGGTCAGCGGAAGTACGAGCTCGGTGACCGGTTCGGCATCAACCTCGGCTGGTCCCTCGCGCGAGTCAGCGACCACCTGGGCGTCAACCACACCACGGTGCTGAACAAGCAGCGCGAACGAGGCATCCCCACCCGAGACCCGTTGTGCAGCGGTGTCGACGCGAACGGCTTCGGACGGGTCACCGTCGTGCAGGCCGTCACCGTGGTCATGGGCGTCGTCGTCGGCTGCTGATCTTCGCCAGCGTGGTCACGCTCGCACTGAACGTGGCAGAGCCCCTTGTCGCGAGCGAATTCGGTAAGGCGGCGTTCGACGCGGTAGGGCCGCTCCTGTTGATCGGATGGTCCGAGGTCCGCCCCGGCCTGTTGCGGCTGGATTCGCGGTGGTCACCAGTCGCCACCACGAACCGGTGCGTTCACCGGATCTTCTCGGGGATCTCTTCGAGCGTCCGCGGCAACCGGATCGCCAGCGCGGGCTTCTTCGGCGGACAGCGGCGAATTCTCCTTCACCGTGTGCTCGACGAGGTTCACTCGCTGCTCGTAACGGGACAAGCACTTCGTCCCGAAGGACCGATGTCACCGCCGGGCGCGGCCGGACGGGTCGTACGCCCGCTTGCCGGACGCAGCAGACCGGCGATGCGGAAAGCGTTCGCTCTCGTCTCCGGAAGCGGGGGCCGGGGTGCACACGGGCTGGCGGAACAAGCTCCCGTACCGGCTGTCCTGGGGTGTGGTGAGCGTTCCGGGGCTGGGTCGCTCCGCGATGGACCTACTACGCCGTCGACCACAGCCCGTCCTACCCGTGGAACTCCGCGACCTGGGAGATCAGCGAAGCCCTGCTGCCACACCTGCGGACAGTCCTTTCCAGACGGTCCACTTGGGACGGAGAGGCCGCAACGACCCGCCCGCCTCCGCGGCACGCTGCCGTCGCCCTGCGGACCCGGCCGAAGCGGCGGTCGCGCTGGTCGTCGACGGCCGTGGCCCCACCCTCGGTGTGGCGGCCCTGCTGCTCCAACAGCTCGTCGTCTCGGCCGAACACGAAGGCGTGCGGATGCTCGTCGCCGACACCGACGCGGAAAACGCGGAAATGCTCGGCGTTTTCGCGGCGCTGGACATTCCGTTCCGACCGGGACCGCAGCGTGAACAGCCCGCTGCCGCGGAACGAAACGCCCCTCCCCCGGAGTAGAATGGACATTGTCCGAGAGCATTTCGCACGCCGGCGATCAAGCCCGCGTCGTTCTCGGCCCCCAAGTCCGGCCGGTGCCCTCCGGCCGGGGACGGGAGCACCGGCATGAAGTCGGTCCCGCACACCACCCACGCCATGCGCTTCGCGCAAGCGGCCGACGAACTCCGCCACCACGCGCCGCGGCTGCGGCTGAAGCCGGAAGCACCCACCACGGGGTGGGTCGACGGCGCCTGGTGGCCCCGTTCCCTGGACCTGACCGTCGAACTGCCGTCGCTGCTCCCGGCACTGACCGCCCGGCTGGGCCGGATCGAACGGGTCACCTACCACCTCGCGGCCTGGCCACCCACCCCGCGCCGGCTGCGTTCCGGGGACGAGCACGGCGACGTCCGCCTCGAAGGCTTCCGGTCGCCGCACACCGCCACCCTGACCGTGATCGGGCTCGGCGCACGCCGCCGGCTGACGCTGCTGGTGATCCCGCCGGACGCCGATCCGGACCTCGCGCACCACGCGCTGCTGACCGCGACGCGCCGGGGCAACGCCGACACTGTCGATACCTTGCTCGCCGCCCTCGACGAGGACACGGCGGTGCAGCGCTGGGAGGTCGAAGGCGGCCGGATCCCCGCCCGGCCGGAACCGGTGGACGCGTAGCCGTCCTCAGTTCGCTTCGCCGCCGGATCCGGGCGGCGTGGCGTCGAGGCGGGCGTGCTGCCCGCGGGCCGCCGGCCGAACTGGTACGACCCGGGTCGTTTCTGGAGCGGCGACCACCTCGAGCTGGCGGGCGGTGCCACCCTGGGTGACGAGGTCGCCGTGCGCTTGCCGGGGGTGACCTCAGTCCATTGTGGACCTCACCGTGGGACCTCGGTCGGCAGGCGGGGATCGCGGTGCAGCAGTTCGAGCGCGTCAGTGTCGGCGACCGCCGGGAACTTCCGGTAGCTGTTGCGGACGGCGTGCAGCCAGGGCAGCGGGCGCAGGCAGACGAACTGGTCGACCTCGCGGGCGAGCCGGTCGAGGACGGGCGCCTGAGCGACCGGGACCGCGAGCACGATCCGGCGCACCTGGCAGGCGCGCAGGACGCGGATCGCCGTGTGCGCGGTCGTGCCGGTGGCGGCACCGTCGTCGGCGAGTACCACTGTGCGGCCGGCGATCGGCACCGGCGCGACGTCGCGCCGGTAGACGGCGACCTGCCGGGCCAAGCCGTCCCGTGCCCGGCCGGCGAGCCGGGTGAGCCCGTCCGCCGAGATGTCGAACCGGCGGATGGCGCCGTGGTCCCAGACGACCAGGCCGCCCTCCCCGACGGCACCGAGCAGCACCGGCGGCGGTCCGGCGGCCTCGATCCGTGAGGTGAGCAGGATGTCCAGCGGCGCCCCGAGGACGTCGGCGATCTCGGCGGCGACCACGAGCCCGCCCTCGGACAAGCCGAGGACCACGGCGCGGTCGCCGCGCAGCGGGCGCAGGCGGAGGGCCAGTCGTTCGCCCGCCTCCCGGCGATCACGGAACCGCATGGGCAACTCCTGCCGTCGGGAGCCGGTCGGCCGTCTCGCAGCATGACCGCGCCGCGTCCGCGGGCGCGAGGGCCGTTGGTCACACCAGCGGACCGTTCGGCACCTTTCGCTCGACAGTCCACAAAGGATTCAGTGCGGGCGGCTCACCGTCGACGGCGCCAGCACGAGCGCCGGCGCGAGGGTGCGGTCGGCCAGGGCGCGGGCCACGTCGCTGAGCCGGCGGTTGTTCCGCCGCGCGTAGCCGCGCAAGGCCGTGAACGCCGCGTCCATGCTCAGCTGCCCGCTGACGGCGAGCACGCCCTTGGCCTGCTCGATGATCACCCGGCTGTTCAACGCGGTCTGCAGCTGCTCGGAGAGGATCTCGCCCTGCCGGAAGGCCCGTTCGTGGAGGATCCCGATGGTCGCGGTGTCGGCCAGTCCCTGCGCCAGTGCGACGTCGTCGGCCGACAGCTCACCGGGGGAGTGACCGAAGAGATTCAGCGCCCCGATCGTCTGCCGGCGCAGCCGCAGGGGCACCGCGTGCACCGACGCGAACCCGTCCCTGGCCGCCTCGGCCGCGAACCGCGGCCACCGCCCCGCCGCCGCGGCGATGTCGGCCACCAGGACCGGGGTGCTGGTGGTGAAGCACTCGATGCACGGGCCTTCGTCGATGTCGAGCTGGAACAGCTCGAGCAGCCGCGCCTGTTCGGTGGACGAGGCCAGCACCTGCAGCCCGCCCCGCTCGTCGGCCAGCGTCAGCCCGGCCGCCGCGACGTCGAGCAGTTCCACGCACTGCACCACCAGCGTATGCAGCAAATCCGCGACGTCGTAGTCGTCGACCAGCGTGTCCGCCAGCGCGACGAACGCCTGGGTCACCTGTCGTTCACGGTCGGGCATGCCCACCATCTCCTGAATCCTCAGCCGCCTTCATGGTGCTCCTCACCGGAACTCCTCGTCCAATCGCAGCCGCCTGGCGACGATGTCGGCCGCGACCTCCAGCAGGGAACGCCCGTGGCCGAACGCGTAGGCCCGCAGCCGCGCCAACGCGGCCGAGGCGGGCAGGTCCAGGTGCGCGATCAGCATCCCGGTGGCCTGGTGCACCTCCCGGAACCGCATCCCCGCGCCGTCCATCCACTGCCCGTCGCCGTCGAGCCAGCGTTCGCCTCCGTCCGGTAGCCCCGACAGGGCGAGTGCCGCGATGTCGGCCACCTGCAATGCCGTCGACAGGTCGGTGGCGTCGAGCGAGCCCGGCGTCGACCGGTAGGTGTCGAGGGTCGCCACCCACACCGCCCCGATCTGCACCGGGAACGTGAACAACGCGGCCACCGGCTGCGCCGCGGCCTCCGCGGCGAACACCGGCCACGCCGGCGGCGGCCCGGCGGCCAGATCCGGCACCAGGACCGGCCCGCCCGCGGCCTGAGCCTCGAAACACGGACCTTCACCGAGGGAAAACTGCAGCTCCGCCAGCGCCGTGCTCACCGCGTCACTGGCGTAGACGATCTCGCGGTTCCCGGTACCGGCCACCACCGACACCGCCGCGCCGTCCACCGGCAGCAAGCGCACACACGCCCGGCACACGCGGCCGACGACGTCGACCCCGCTGCCGATTCCGTCCTCGCCCAGCGCGGCCAGCACGCTCGCGCGCAGGTTCTCGACCTCAGCCACCGCGCACCCACCACCGGCGAGCGCCGCGTTCCCGCATCGGGTTCCCTCCGGGTCGGTGTTCGAGAGCGCCCCACCAACGCGGACGCCACCGGGCCCGGATCAGCACCGCTACCGCGGCTGCGTCCACCGAGCGTACCCGCCCGGCCACCAGGGCACCCGGCGAGCGGCGACGCTTCACGTGGTCAGGGCCGGCCCGGGTGCGCCGCCGGCGGCGCACCCGGGCCGGCGAGAATGTCCTCGGCGCTGGTCGTGGTGTCCGGCGCCACCACGACCAGGATCAGGCGCCGCTGCTGCGTGCCGACGAGCGCGAGGGTGTCCGCTTGGTCGCGCACCGCCGCGAGCACGCCGGGGAACTCGACCCCGGCGTCGCGGGAGCGCGGCCACCACGCGCCGTCGACGTACCCGCCGGCGGCGGCCGGTTTCAGCTGCAGGCGGACCTCGTCACCAACGGCGGTCATGACCGGCTCCCGTGCTGCCGGTCCGGGGTCTCGGTGAACAGGCCGCGCTCGAGCTTGCCGAACCCGCGGGGTGCCGCGAAGTAGCCGGGGTTGAGCTTGCGTGCCAGGCGTTCCGGCTTGGGCCAGCGGACGTCGGTGGCCCAGCCGAGCTTCTCGAACAGCCAGATGAAGCGCGCGGACATGTCGAGCTGGCCGCGGCGGACGCCGTGGCGGGCGCCGGTGGGGTCGGCGTGGTGGGAGTTGTGCCACGACTCACCCATGGAGGCGATGGCCAGGGGCCAGAAGTTCGCCGACTTGTCGCGGGCGGCGTAGGGCCGGTCACCGATCATGTGGCACAGGGAGTTCACCGACCAGGTGACGTGGTGCAGCACGGCCACCCGGACGAGGCTCGCCCAGAAGAACGCGGTCAGCGCGCCCCACCAGGACATCGTCACCAGCCCGCCGATCACGGCCGGGGCCAGCAAGGTGACCACGGTCAACGCCGGGAACCAGCGGTCGATCCGGGCGATGTCGCGATCGGCGAGCAGGTCGGGGGCGAACCGCTGCGCGTTGGTCTTCTCCCGGTCGAACAGCCAGCCCATGTGGGCGTGCCAGAAACCCTTCGCGAGCGCGGCGGCCGAAGTGCCGTAACGCCACGGGGAATGCGGATCACCCTCGCGGTCGGCGAAGGCGTGGTGACGGCGGTGGTCGGCGACCCAGCCGATCACCGGACCCTGCATGGCCATGCTGCCGGTGACGGCGAGCGCGATCCGCAGGCCGCGGTTCGCCTTGAACGCGCCGTGGGTGAAGTAGCGGTGGAAGCCGATGGTCACACCCAGGCCGGTCAGGAAGTAGAACCCGATGGTCAGGGCGACGTCGGTCCAGCCGAGGCCCCAGCCCCACGCGAAGGGGACCGCCGCGGCCAGTGCCAGCAGCGGAACGACGGCGAACAGCTTGACCAGGAAGGTTTCGGTGCCGGACTTTTCGCCCGCGAGCATCGGCTCCACGGTGTTGGGTGGCCGTTGCAGCGTTTGTGTCATGTCGATCGCTCTTTCCGTGACGTATCTGGCCGCCAGGGTCCGGGGCGATCAAATTCCGGGTAGCCCGCTGACGGCGGTCTAAACCGGGAGATGGTGGAGGTTGCCGGAACGTTCTCACGCTGAGAGCTCGCTGCATGTGCGAGAGCAACCAATTCCCCTAACGAACGGGCCTCCGGAATGGTTCCTCTTCGAAGGCGGATGGGCCCCGGGCCCATCCGGCACGCCGGTCGGAGGCCCTCTAGCGTGGCGGTCATGGAACACCCCGAACCCGACGCCCGAACGCTCGAGCGCGCCCTCGGCGCGTATGTGCGGGCGGTGGCGGCCGCGGTCGGTGTCCCGGACGAAAGCACCACGGTGGAGATCAGCGACACCGCCACCGCCTACCTCGGGCTGCCGCGGCGATGGCCCGGCCGGCCCGGTCACGACGTCATGCTGGTCTGGAACGAACGCCGGGGGTGGTCCCTCGCGGTGGAAACCGACCCCGGCGCGGCCCCGATCGTCCTCGCGCACCACGGCGACGACGTCGTACCCGCCCCGGACGCGGTGGCGCGGTTCGTCGCCGACACCGCCGTCGGGCGTCCCCCCGGCCATGCGCCTGCCGAACCGCCCGCCGCGGTGCCCCGCCGGGTGCTGGCCGAGCGGCTGCGGCCCTACCTCGGCGACACCCCGGACGGCTGCCGCGGCCCGGCTCCCGGGTGCTCCACCGGCCCGCGGGGGCACCCGCCCGGCGGTATGCTCGGGGAACAGCGCGCCCGGACCCCGCTCTCACCCGGCCGGCCTCGTGCCCGGCCACCGCCAGGAGCAGGATCTTCATGAATTCCCCCTCACCACAGCGCGCTGATCCGCCGGACGGCCCCGGGTCTTCTCCGGTGCCGTACGGGCTCCGCGTCGCCGCCGCGGTCTCGTGGCGCCTGCTGGTCGTGGCGGTGGCCCTGACCGTCCTCGGCTTCGTGGCCACCCGGCTGGCCTCGGTGGTCGTCCCGGTCGCGGTGGCACTGCTGCTCGCCGGGCTGTTCTCGCCCGCTGTCACCTGGCTCGCGGCCAGGAAGGTCCCGCGCGCACTGGCCACCGCGATCGTGCTGATCGTGGGCATCGCGCTGGCCGGCGGGGTCGTGACGTTCGTCGTCATCACCGTCACCGTGGGCATGCCCGCGCTGATCGACCAGATCACCGTGAGCCTGACCGACCTGCACACCTGGCTGCGGACCGGCCCGCCGCACCTGAGCCAGGGCCAGCTCGACCAGCTGCTCGGCAACTTGACCGCCATGCTCGGCCGGAACAAGTCCGTGATCGCCTCGGGCGCCCTCACGACCGCGGTCACCGTCGGGGAACTGCTCGCCGAGGCCCTGCTCACGGTGTTCTGCCTGATCTTCTTCCTCGCCCAGGGAAACACGATCTGGGCGTTCCTCATCCGGGGTGTGCCCGCCCGCCTGCGGGAGCGCGTCGACGCCGCCGGGCGCAGCGGGTTCACCACGCTGGCGCACTACATCCGCGGTACCGCCGCCGTCGCGTTCGCCGACGCCGCCGGCATCGGCCTCGGCCTGGTGATCCTCGGGGTCCCCTTGGCGGCTCCGCTGAGCACGCTGGTCTTCCTCGGCGCGTTCGTCCCCGTCATCGGCTCGGTGATCGCCGGCGGGATCGCCGTCCTCGTGGCCCTGGTGGCCAACGGCGTCTGGACGGCCGTCATCGTGCTCGCCGTCGTCGTCGGCGTCATGCAGGTGGAAAGCCATGTCCTGCAACCACTGCTGCTCGGCCGGGCCGTCCGGCTGCACCCCCTGGCCGTCGTCCTCGCCCTCGCCATCGGGCTCGTCACCGCCGGGATCGTCGGCGCGTTGCTCGCCGTGCCCCTGCTCGCCGTCTTCAACTCGGGTGTGCGCAGCCTGACCACCCGGCCGGAGAACCGCTCGCCTGCGGGAGCCGCTCCTCCTGCCGAGCCGGAAGACCGCGCCCCGGACCCCGGCGACCGATGACGTGCACGCCGCCGGGCCTGTGGTGGTCTGGTGAGGACAGTCAGGAGCCGGCGGCTCGGCCTGGTGCCGGACGGAGTCCCCGCCCTTGCGCAGCCGGGGCGATGCCCGTCCGCCGAGCCTCCCTTCGGGCACCGGGCGATGAGGTGGTGGCCCATCAGCAGCAGTGCTCGCCACGCCCGGTGTCGTTCACCAACCAACGCAGCGGAAAGAGCCGTCCGCCCGGTCGAAATCCGGCAAGGTCTCCTCGACTTCGCCGTCGTCCGGTCCGCTCTGGACACCGCGACCGGGGCCGAGACGAACGCCAGCTGAATAGCGTCGGCGGCCGCGCCGGCCGCCAGGCCGCGCAACCCGGCAGCTCTGTCCGGAGCTCGTCGAGGCCGGTGTGGACGACGGTGGCGGTTTCGATCCGGAAGCGCAGGAACTCCGCCATCACCGCGGATTCACCGTCGAGCAGTTCCAGGACGCGGGACGCCGCGAGCGCCACCGCGCCGGTCACGGGGTCGGCGAGGACGAATTCCTCCTCCACACCAAAGGTGAGTGCGTCACCCTCCAGCCGCAAGAGTCGCGCGTCCACGGCCCGGCTCCGTCCCTCGGCCGGACTGCCAATCCTCACGCCGGTCCGGCTCCGCCGGAGGCGCGAAACGCCATGGCCATGACGAAGCGGTGGGCAGCGGTGCCATCGACCTGACCCCGGTGGAGCTGACGGACTTCGCCGTCCGCACCTTCGGTACCTACAGCAAGTGGCAGCATCCCGCCGGCCCGCGTGCCGAGACGCCGGTGAGGGCTTAAGCTGTGGGTACCGCGCCGGGAGGGCCGAGACCACGCGCTCGCGACGATCACCGATCGACAGCTGGCCGTCTTCCGCGCCGCGGAGGTCAGCGTAGGAGCTGATCGTGAACCAGTCCGAACTTGGCTATGGCCTCAGACCACGCCTGGGCACCTCTGTTTCCCGGCCGCTGCTGCGGCTCACGTCGATGCGCCACGGAGACGTCCTCGTGCTCACCGCGGCCGGCGCAATCGACCTGTCCACCACCCCCGCCCTGAGTGAATCGCTGGCCGACGCCATCGCTCAGCGGCCAGTGGCGCTCGTCGTGGACCTCGCTCCGACCACGTTCCTCGCCTGCGCCGGCCTGTCGGTCCTCCTCACGGCGCATCAGCTGACGGGTGATCGGACCCGTTTCGCCGTGGTCGCCGGCTCACGGGCCTCTTGGCGGCCGATCCACCTCACCGGGGTGGACCGGTTCCTGACCGTGCACCGCCACCTGGCCGACGCGGTGGCCGACGCCATCCCGATGGTCGTGCGGACGGTCGTCGCGGATGCGACGATCCTGGTCACCGCCACCGGCGGAGCGCGGGCCGGTGCGGCTGAGTCGCTTACGGAAGAACTGCGGCGGGCGTCCGAACTCTGCCCCGGCGCCGTCCTGGTCGACGTGTCGGCCTGCACGCTCACGGCCGCGGATGTCGTCGGCAGCGTGCGGGCCGCCTTCACCCGGGACCGGCGTGGCATCCGGGTCCTGACCGCCGACGAGGACCTGAGGAAGGCGCTGGAAGCCGCGGGTATCGCCTGCTGCGTCCCAGCCGGGACGGGCCGGTGACCGGGGCGGGGGACCACCGCCCCGTCGAACCTCCGCGGGTCCGCAGCGCCGAGGCCAGCGACGTGGATCGCATCCTCGACATGGTGTACGTCCTCGCGCGCCGCACCGGCCGGTCGCCAGGTGCCGCCGCTCGGCTGTGCACCCGCCTGGTCCCCGAACTTGTGGTCTCGTCCGCCGGCGCTCCGGATTCCCACGGTCACCGCCTGGCCACGGCGCGGCATGGCCGGGTCGCCGTGGCGACCGCCCTGCGGGCCCGCAGCCGTCGGTGTGACCCGGCGGTGTTCGACGACGCCCTGGCCGACGCCGTGGTGCGGGACGAACTGGAGCTCCTGCCGCCCCGCCAGCGCTTCACCGTCTGGTCGGTGGCGGTCCGGCACCGGCCGATCGCCGAGGTCGCCGCGGAGACGGGCTGGTCCCGGGCCCAGGTCGTGCGCCTGCTCAACTCCGGGCTGGCCACCATGACCAAGTGGAGCCGGAAGTCCATCCCGTTCGCTTGAGACGCCGGTCCGGTTTGGTCGGCGGCGCGGCCGGGAATCCGGATCCGGTATTGAGGGGCCGCCCCAGTCCCCGGCGCCGCAGGACTCGGGAAGGACCCCCATGGACGTATCTTCGGTGCTCTCAGCCGCCTTGTGCGGCGTGAAGGCCTGCTTGACCGGCGCTACGGCTACTACGCGGCGGAGATCAGCCTGACCTTGCTGGCGTTCGCCGGCGGCTGTGCGGCGTTCGTGCTGCTGGGCGATTCTTGGTGGCAGCTGGTCACGGCGGTGTTCTTCGCGTGATGTTCGCGCAGATCGCGTTCCTCGGTCACGACGCCGGGCACAACCAGGTCTTCCGCACCGGGCGGGCCAACGACCGCGCCGGTTACGCGTTCGGTGGGATCGTCGGCATGAGCTATGGCTGGTGGATGGGCAAGCACACCCGCCACCACGCCAACCCCAACCACGAGGGCGACGATCCCGACATCGAGTAGCTGAGACGTTCCCCTGCCTCGCTTCACCGCGAGCCCCGCGCGCCCTCGGCCTGGCGCCTGCTGCTGGTCATCGAGCAGGCAGAGCAGCAAGATCGATCCTCCAGCAAAGGTTCCTGAATCGATCCGTAGTGGATCTTCAGGTGATCACCGAAGATCATCGATCAAACGAGAAAACCCTCCCTGATCTGCGGAAGTTTCCGCAGATCAGGGAGGGTTTCCGTACTGTGGAGCTAAGGGGACTCGAACCCCTGACCCCCTCACTGCCAGTGAGGTGCGCTACCAGCTGCGCCATAGCCCCGGAGCGGATTTGCACTCCGCATCTCGTGTGTCCATACATTACACCGCCCGCGGAGGCCGTTCACGCGGGGGTCACTCTATGCGTCCATGGGTCAGGCAAACGTCGTTGACCTGCATCTTTGCGACTTATTTTTAGCCGTGTATTGACTCCGCGTGTGACCGCCGTTACGTTTTCGGGCATCGTGACGCCGAGGTCCCCGCCCGCTACGCCGCGTCTCCACTGGGCTCCGCCTCAGCTCGCCCTGCCCGAATGACGCGGAGGAGATCCTGATGAGGGCCAGAGCAGCCCTGATAGCCCTGTTTTCCCTGGTCGGAGCACTGTTGGTGGTGGCTCCGGCAGCGCAGGCGGCCATCGTTCCCGACACCTGGTACACCGTGTCGACCACCGGCGGGAAATGCGTGGACGCGCGCGCCGCCGGGACGGCGAACGGGACGGTCGTCCAGCAGTACGCCTGCAACCAGACCTTTTCCCAGCAGTGGCAGTTCCAGCCGACCTCGGGCGGCTACTACCGGGTCAACACCCGTAATGCCCCGGCGCAGGTGTGGGACGTCGCCGAGGTGTCGACGGCCGACGGTGGGCTGATCCACCTGTGGGCCTACGGCGGCGGGAACAACCAGCAGTGGCAGCCGGTCGAGGAATCGGGCGGGACGTATCACTTCGTGAGCCGCAACAGCGGCAAGTGCTTGGACATCCCGGGCCTCTCGACCCAGGACAGCACCCAGCTCCAGCAGTACGCCTGCAACGGCACCGGCGCCCAGTCCTTCCGGCTCACCCCTGTCACCGGTACCGCGAATCCCGACCTCGGGCCGAACGTGCTCGTCTTCGATCCGGGGATGTCGCAGTCGGCGATCCAGTCGCAAGTGAACAGCGTGTTCTCGCAGCAGGAGACCAGTCAGTTCGGCTCGAACCGGAAGGCGCTGCTGTTCAAGCCGGGCTCGTACAACGTCGATGTGAACGTCGGGTTCTACACGCAGGTGCTGGGGCTCGGCTTGTCTCCCGACAACGTGACGATCAACGGCGCGGTGCACGCGGAGGCCGACTGGTTCCAGGGCAACGCGACGCAGAACTTCTGGCGTGGCGCGGAAAACCTGTCCGTCAACCCCAACGGCGGCACCGATCGGTGGGCCGTTTCGCAGGCTGCGCCGTACCGCCGCATGCATGTCCGCGGCAACCTGCAGCTCGACGACGGCGGCTGGTCCAGCGGTGGGTGGATGTCCGACGTGAAGGTCGACGGTCAGGTGCGGTCCGGCTCGCAGCAGCAGTGGATCTCGCGCAACTCGCAGTTCGGGAGCTGGAGCGGCTCCAACTGGAACATGGTGTTCGCCGGGGTCGGCGGCGCGCCGTCGACCAGTTTCCCCACTCCGCCGTACACCACGGTGAACACGACACCGGTCGTGCGGGAGAAGCCGTTCCTCTACGTCGACGCCGCGGGTGCGTACCAGGTCTTCGCGCCTTCCAAGCGCACCAACGCCTCCGGCATCACGTGGGGCGCCGGCCAGCCGGGATCCTCGCTGCCGATCAGCCGGTTCTTCATCGCGAAGCCCGGCACGACGGCGTCGCAGATCAACGCGGCCCTCGCCGAAGGCAAGGACCTCCTGATCACACCGGGCGTCTACCACCTCAACGAGACGCTGCGAGTCACCCGGCCGGACACCGTCGTGCTGGGCCTCGGCCTGGCGACGTTGATCCCGGACAACGGAATCACGGCGATGACGGTGGCCGACGTCGACGGCGTCAAGATCGCCGGGGTGCTGATCGACGCGGGCACCACGAACTCGACCACGCTGATGGAGGTCGGCCCGGCGAACTCCGCGCAGGACCACGCGGCCAACCCGACTTCGCTGCACGACGTGTTCTTCCGCATCGGCGGGGCGGGCGTCGGCAAGGCCACGAACAGCCTGGTGGTCAACAGCGACGACGTCATCGGCGACCACCTCTGGATCTGGCGCGCCGACCACGGCAGCGGGGTCGGGTGGAACACCAACACCGCCGACACGGGCCTGATCGTCAACGGCGACGACGTCACGATGTACGGCCTGTTCGTCGAGCATTACCAGAGGTACCAGACGATCTGGACCGGCGAACGCGGCCGGACGTACTTCTACCAGAACGAAATGCCTTACGACCCACCGAATCAGGCCGCCTGGATGAACGGCTCGACGCGGGGTTACGCGGCCTACAAGGTGACGGATTCGGTGACGAACCACGAGGCCTACGGGCTCGGCAGCTACTGCTTCTTCAACGTGAATCCGAGTGTGGTGGCGGATCGTGCGATCGAGGTGCCGAACAACGCGAACGTCCGGTTCCGCAGCATGGTCGCCGTCTCCCTCGGCGGGAACGGGACCATCGCCCGGGTGATCAACGACCGCGGTGGACCGGCCAATTCGGGATCGAACGTGGCCAATCTGGTCGCTTATCCCTGATGGCCCGGTGCGCGCCGTGATGGCGGTCGCGGCGCGCACCGGCCTCACCCCAACGGGTGGCGTGCCGCGCGCTCCCGCGCGGGCGCTCCGATACTCGGCACATGCCTCTCGTCGGTCTCACCGTCGTCGAACCCCGCCTGGCCTGGCCGCTCGCCGCCGTGCGCGGGGTTTTCGCCATCCTGTTCGGCATTCTCGCGTTGATCTGGCCGGGAACGACCGTGCTGGCCCTCGCGATCCTCTACGGCATTTACGCCATCTTCGACGGCATCGGCGGCATCATGCAGGCCTTCCGGCCGGGCGACGCCGCTCATCGCGCCGCCTACGGTGTCCTCGGCGCGTTCGGGATCATCGCCGGTGTCCTCGTCCTGATCTGGCCGGGGATCACGGTGCTGGTGCTGGCCCTTCTGGTCGGCTTCTGGGCGATCTTCACCGGCATCGTCGAGATCGTCGCGGCGATCCGGCTGCGCAAGCAGATCGAGGGCGAGGCGTTCCTCATCGCGGCGGGCGCGCTGTCCCTGATCGCGGGCATCGTGATCGTGTTCAACCCGATCGCCGGCGCGTACGGGATCGCCCTCCTGGTCGGGATCTACGCCCTGCTGTACGGCGTGATGCTGCTCGTCCTGGCCTTCCGGCTGCGGAAACTCACCCAAGCCTGAAGGCCCGCCGCGAGTGGACCCGGGCTCCGGCGCGGCGCAGATTCGACAGGCTCGGCGAACCTTCCACCGCGGTCGCGACGGCGAACCGGTGACCCTCGCGAGCGGCCGTCGCCAGGCCGTGGAGTAGCAGCCGAGCCTGCGCGCCCTTGCCGCGGTGGGCATGAACGCCGTCACCGTGTCTCCGCTTTCGTATCCGTCGAGCAGGACGCGGAGGAAGACCTCGAGGTCGGGAGAGTCGTCGACGTCCGATTCCGGCTCCGCCAAGGTGAGCGGGAGTGTCGCGATCGGACGGACACCGGCGGGCACGAGACCGGTGCCGTGGGGGACCAAGCCCTCCGGGAGCACGAGCGTCGGCGGGTCGCCGTCCCAGCACGACGCCCTGGCCAGCCGGACGGCCCGCGGCAGGTTCTCCTCGGTGACCCCGGAGATCGTGCGCAGGAACCGCAGGTCCGGCGCCGTGGCCAGGACCACCAGCAGGCCGTCTTCACCCCAAGCCTCGAAACGGCCGGGAAGCCCTGCGGCGGTGGCCGCCTCGCACGCGACGGCGGCACGGGCGTGAATCACTTTTTCGGCTTCGGTCTGCATGGACCGAACGTAATAGGCTGATCCGGTGAGCCAGCCGATCCTGTTGACCGTCGACGACGATCCCGCCGTATCCCGCTCGGTCGCCCGTGACCTGCGCCGAAGGTACGGAAAGGACTACCGGATCATCCGGGCCGATTCCGGCGCCGACGCCCTCGACGCGCTGCGCGAGATCAAGCTGCGCGGCGACGCCGTGGCCGCGATCCTCGCCGACTACCGGATGCCGCAGATGGACGGCATCGTCTTCCTCGAGAAGGCGATGGACCTGTTCCCGAACGCGCGCCGCGCGCTGCTGACCGCGTACGCCGACACCGACGCGGCGATCCAGGCGATCAACGTCGTCGACGTCGACCATTACCTGCTCAAGCCGTGGGACCCGCCGGAGGAGAAGCTCTATCCGGTCGTCGACGCGCTGGTGGAGACGTGGCGCGCGGTGGGGGAGCGGCCGGTCGACGAGATCAAGCTCATCGGCCACCGGTACTCCTCGCCGTCGTTCCACCTGCGCGACTTCCTGGCGCGCAACGCCGTGCCGTACCGCTGGTACTCCGTCGACGACGACGAGGGCCGCCGGATCCTCGAGGCGGCGGACGCGGCGCCGCACGACATCCCGGTGCTGGTCACCCCGGGTGGCACGGTGCTGCGCCAGCCGTCCGGTCCGGAACTCGCCGACGCCGTCGGCCTCTCCACCCGGCCCACCCAGGAGTTCTACGACCTGATCGTGATCGGCGGCGGACCCGCCGGGCTCGGGGCGGCCGTGTACGGCGCGTCGGAGGGCCTGCGCACCGTCATCGTCGAGCGCAAGGCGACCGGCGGGCAGGCGGGCACCAGCTCCCGCATCGAGAACTACCTCGGTTTCCCGGACGGCGTTTCCGGCGCACAGCTCACAGACCGCGCACGGCGGCAGGCGCTCAAGTTCGGCGCCGAAGTGCTCACCGCCCGCGACGTCGTGGGCCTGGAGGCACGCGGTTCCGCGCGCGTGGTCATGTTCGGCGACGGGACCGAGATCTCCGCGCATTCCGTGGTGCTGGCCAGCGGCGTCACCTACCGGGCGCTGGAGGCCCCCGGCGTCGCCGAGCTCGCCGGCCGCGGCGTGTACTACGGCTCGGCCGCGACCGAGGCGCCCGAGTGCAAGGGCGAGCACGTCTACATCGTCGGCGGCGCGAACTCGGCGGGGCAGGCGGCCGTGTTCTTCTCCAAACACGCCGCCGACGTCACCATCCTCGTCCGCGGCCAGTCGCTCGAAGCGTCGATGTCGCACTACCTGATCGAGCAGATCGCCGGGATCGGGAACATCCACGTCCGCACCCGGACCACCGTGGTCGAGGCGCACGGCGACGATCACCTCGAACGGCTGACCCTGTGCGAGAACGGCGGCGCGACCGAGACGGTGCCCACCGGACACCTGTTCATCTTCATCGGCGCCGCCCCGCGCACCGACTGGCTCGGCACCGAGATCCAGCGGGACGACCACGGTTTCGTCCGCACCGGGCCCGATCTGCTCACCGACGGCGGCCCGCCGCCGGGCTGGCCGCTGGACCGCGACCCGCACTACCTGGAGTCGTCCATTCCGGGCGTCTTCGTGGCGGGTGACGTCCGGGCGGCGTCGGTGAAGCGTGTCGCGTCGGCCGTCGGCGAAGGCGCCATGGCGGTCACCCTGGTCCACCGTTATCTGGAGGAGCAATGAGCGTTCTGCCCAGGGAAGAACTGCGCGGGCTCTTCCTCTTCGAGCACCTCAGCGAGGAGCAGCTCGACTGGATCGACGAGCACGCCGTGCTGGAGCAGTACACCGGCGGCACCACGGTCATGCGCGAGGGTGAACCGGCCACCTGCTTCTATCTCCTGCTGTCGGGCGCGCTGCGGATGACACGGCTCGTCGGCGGCACCGAGGTCGAGACGATCCGGTCCGACCAGCGCGGCGCGTACTGCGGCGCGACGCAGTTCTTCGTGCACCAGGAGACCGAGCACACCTACGGCGCTTCCGTACACGCGGTCAGCGACCTCACCTTCCTGACCCTGCCCGCGGCCGAGTTCGCCACCGAGTTCCGCCGCTGGTTCCCGATGGCGACGCATCTGCTGGAGGGTATGTACCTCGGCTGGCGCAACAGCGACACCGTCATCGGTTCGCGACGGCGGCTGCTGGCGCTCGGCGAACTGTCCGCCGGGCTGACCCACGAGCTCAACAATCCGGCGGCCGCCGCCGTCCGCGCGACGGCGTCGCTGCGGGAGCGGGTCGCCGGGATGCGGCACAAGCTCGCGATGCTGGCGAAGAAGAACGTCGACCCGACGCTGCTGGAGCAGCTGCTCGACATCCAAGAACAGCTGGTCAAACAGGTCGCGTCGGCGCCGAAGCTGACCGCCATGCAGCAGGCCGACCGCGAGGACGAGATCGGTGACTGGTTCGACGACCACGGTATCGACCAGGGCTGGGACCTCGCCGACATCTACGTCCGCGCCGGGCTGACGGTGCCGGATCTCGACCGGCTGCTCGACGCGGTCGGCGAGACCTTCCTCGACGGCGCAGTCCGCTGGCTCGCGTACGCGCTCGAGACCGAGATGCTGATGGGCGAGATCGAGGATTCGACCACCCGGATCTCGGTGCTGGTCGGCAAGGCCAAGCAGTACTCGCAGATGGACCGCGCCCCGCACCAGTGGATCGACGTCCACGAAGGCCTCGACTCGACCCTCGTGATGCTGGCGGGCAAGATCGCGCCGGGGATCCGCGTGGTGAAGGAGTACGACCACACGATCCCGAGGATCCCGGCGTACGCGGGCGAACTGAACCAGGTGTGGACGAACGTCATCGACAACGCGCTCGGCGCCATGGGAACCGAGGGCACGCTGACCCTGCGGACGTCCAGGGTGGACGATCACGTGCACGTCGAGATCGGCGACACCGGACCCGGTATCCCGGCGGAGGTGCGGCAGCGGATCTTCGAGCCGTTCTTCACCACGAAACCGGTGGGGCAGGGGACCGGCCTCGGCCTGGACATCTCCTGGCGCATCGTCGTCGAACGGCATCAGGGCGACCTGCGGGTCGATTCGGCGCCGGGTGACACGCGGTTCACCGTGTGCCTGCCGGTCTCGGAGCAGTCCGTGATCTGATTTTCCTTATCCCCCAAGGTTTCGACAGAAAGTACCGACGGCTTCCGTTCATCGATCGTTCACTTCGAAATGGCTCGCCCGCGCGTCAAAAGAGTCGTACGGGCTGAAAGATCGAGCCTGTGAACGAGGGGGTTGGCCGGTGAAACGCCGTCTGTCGATCGGTCTGGCCGTGGTGCTGCTGCTGGCCGTGGCCGCGGTGATCGTCTGGGGCCGGGACGGTGACGAGAACACCGCGCAGGGCACGGATCTGACCACGGTGCGCGGGGTCATCGGTTCGGAGAAGCTCGCCTTCTTCTCCGACAAACGGGTGGCGGACGCGTTCGCGAAGCACGGGCTGAAGGTCGAGGTCGACACCGCGGGCTCGCGGCAGATCGCGAGCATGGACCTCGGGAAGTACGAGTTCGCGTTCCCGTCCTCGTCGCCCGCCGCGCAGCGGATCCAGCGCGATCACCAAGTGACCGGCGTGCACACGCCGTTCCAGTCGCCGATGGCCGTCGCGACCTTCGAACCGATCGTGAACCTCCTGAGCGCCAACGGGATCGTGCGCAAGGGCGCCGGCGAGTATCAGGTGCTCGACATCGCGAAGTACCTCGAAGCCGCCCAGAAGGGCACGCGCTGGGACCAGCTTCCCGGCAACACCGCGTTCCCCGCGCGCAAGAACGTGCTGGTCACGACCACGGACCCGCGCGAATCGAACTCGGCGGCGATGTACCTGTCGATCGTCTCGTTCGTCGCCAACGGGAACAACGTCGTCAGCACGCCGGAAGCCGAGGCGAAGGTGCTGCCCGCGGTGTCGAAGCTGTTCATCGACCAGGGGTACACGCAGAACAGCACCGAAGGCCCGTTCGAGGACTACCTCGCGGCGGGGATGGGCAAGACGCCGATGGCGCTGATCTACGAGTCGCAGTTCGTCGACCGGCTGGTGCGCGCCGACGGGTCGATCCGGCCGGACATGCGGCTGCTCTACACCGCGCCGACGGTGTACTCCAAGCACACGCTCGTGCCGCTGAAACCGAACGGCGACCAGGTCGGCAGGCTGCTCGCGACCGACCCGGAGCTGGGGAAACTCGCCGCGACGTTCGGTTTCCGTACCGGGGATCCGCGGTTGTTCGCCGACGTCGTCGCCGCGGCCAAGGCGCCGGTGCCCGCGGACCTGGTGGACGCAGTCGAGCCGCCGTCGTACGAAACGCTGGAGCGTCTGCTCGACGCGGTGAAGAAGCAGTACTGATGGACGATTTCACGCTCACTCCACCCGAACCGGTGGAGGCGATCCCGGCCGAGCGGGCGGCCGGCCTGGTCACCCTCGCGCCGGAGGTCCACGCCGAAGTCACGAAGCGCGCGGAGGGGTTCGCCCGGCGTCTCGAAGCACTCGACGTCCGGTCGCCCGACTTCACACGCGTCCTGGACGAACTGCTCGCGGTCGGCGAGTCCGACATGCGCGCGGCGGCGACCGTCGCCGGTGCGCTGCTGGACCGGTCGACGCGGGCGCTCACGGAAATCGGGTCGCCACAACACCAGGCGACGGTGAGCCTGGCCGGGCTCCGGCGGGCCGTGGCGGAGATCGATCCTGCGAAACTGCCGATCACCGGCCGCAAGCTGATGGGGCTGATCCCGGTCGCGGGCAGCGCGAAGAAGGCTCTGGACCGCTATCGCGCGGCGAACGAGCCGGTGAACGCGCTCGTGCTGGACCTGCGGGCGCGACAAGACCATCTGCGACGGGACAACGCCGCGCTCAAGGGTGAACGAGAACGTCTGTGGGCGACGCTCGGCAAGCTGTCGGAAGCGGCCGCGTTCGCCGAAGCCGTCGACACGGCCGTCGACCGTCAAGCCGGGATCTTCGACTTCACCGACCCCGCGCGGGCCAAGGCCTTGCGGGCGGACGCGGTGCATCCGATCCGGCAGCGGCACCAGGATCTGCTGACCCAGCTCGCCGTCAGCGCGCAGGGCTATCTCGCGCTGGATCTGGTGCGGCGCAACAACGACGAGCTGATCCGCGGGATCGAGCGGGCGGTGTCGACCACGGTCGCGGCGCTGCGGGTCGCGCTGGTGGTGAGCGGGGCACTCGCCGGGCAACGCGACGTCCTCGACGAGATCCAGGCCGTGCAAGCCACGACCGACGGCCTGATCAGGGCCAACGCCGAAATGCTGGAACTGCGCAGCGCCGAGATCCAGCGTGCGGGCAGCGATCCGGCGGTGGCGGTGGCGACGATCCGTGAGTCGTTCGAGCGGATCTACCGGAGCATCGACGCGATCGACGAGTTCAAGGCGGGGGCCGTCTCGACGATGGCGGCGACCGTGGAGGCGCTGTCCGGGGAGATCCGGCGGGCCGAAGACCATCTGCGCCGGTCACACGAGACGGCGGCGGCCGAGGGGGCATCGTGAAACGCTGGGCTGTGCTCACGGTGGCGGCGATCTGCGCGCTGTCACTGGTTTCCTGCGATTCGAGCGAAGGCGGGACGGGGCTGGGAGAGGCCGAGGCAGGCACCCTGCGGGTGCTCGCGGGCAGCGAATTGGCCGATCTGCGGCCGCTGCTGGAACAGGAGGCGGCGGCGACCGGCGTCAAGGTCAAGTTCCAGTTCACCGGGACGTTGGAAGGCACCGAGTCGTTGGCGAACGGCAAGGTGGACGGTCAGTACGACGCCGTCTGGTTCTCGTCGAACCGGTATCCGGCGGCGGTTCCGGAGGCAGCCGAACGGTTGGGCGAGCAGGTGAAGATCATGAGCTCGCCGGTGGTGCTCGGCCTGTCCGCGTCGGCGGCGCAACGGCTCGGCTGGACCGGACGGCCGGTGGGCTGGGGTGAGATCGCCGAGCAGGCCGGGAAGAAGGCCTTCACCTATGGCATGACCGACCCGTCCGCGTCGAACTCCGGTTTCTCGGCGCTCGTCGGGGTGGCGTCGGCGCTCGCGGGGGCGGGCAACGCGATCGACGCTCAGCAGATCGCTTCCGTCACCCCGAAACTGACCGAGTTCTTCAGTGCGCAGGCGATGTCCGCGGGCTCGTCGGGCTGGCTTTCCGAGGCCTACCAACGACGGGCGAGCGGCCAGGATCCCGGCAAGAAGGTCGACGGCCTGATCAACTACGAGTCCGTCCTGTTGTCGATGAACGCGAGCGGGAAACTCCCCGAACCGCTGACGCTGGTGTATCCCTCCGACGGTGTCGTGACCGCGGACTATCCGCTGACTTTGTTACAGAGCGCGAATTCCGACGCGCGGGACGCGCACCGCAAGCTCGCCGAACGGCTGCGGACGCCGGACACCCAGCGCAAGATCATGGAGACCACGCAGCGTCGTCCGGTCGTGCCGGGAGTCCAGCTGGGGCAGCAGTTCGCGCGAAAGGATCTCGTCGAGCTGCCGTTCCCCGCGACGCAGCAAGCGGTCGACGCGTTGCTGGGCGCCTACTTCGACAAGATCCGGCGGCCGTCGCGGACGCTGTACGTGCTCGACACCTCCGGTTCCATGTCGGGCGACCGGATCGAGTCGCTGCGCGCCGCACTGATCGGGCTGACCGGCGCCGACGGTTCCCTGACCGGGCGGTACCGCCGGTTCCGCAGCCGTGAGGAGGTCACGATGCTGCCGTTCGACACCGTGCCAGGCAGTCCGGAGACGTTCACGGTGCCGGAAGGCGATCCACAACCCGCGTTGGACAAGATCAAGCGTTTCGCCGAAGGCCTCGACGCGAACGGTGGCACGGCGATCTACGACAGCCTTCAGCGCGCGTACGACATCATGGGACCTTTGGTCGCGCGGGACCCCGACCGCTTCAACTCGATCGTGCTGATGACCGACGGACAGAACGCGAACGGCGCCAAGTTCTCGGATTTCCAGCTCAGGTTCCCGTCGTTGCCGGAGGCGATGCGGCAGATCCCGGTGTTCACCGTGATCTTCGGCGAAGGCGACTCCGCCGAACTCGGCGAGGTCGCGAAACGCACCGGTGGCAACGTGTTCGACGCGCGAGGCGACGTGCTGCCCAAGGTGTTCCAGGAAATCCGCGGGTACCAGTGATCGGGTACCTCGGCTCCACGAAGAACCTCGCCGGTTGTGTCGGCGGGCTGATCGGGCTGGCCCTGTACCTGACCGGCGTCGTCGGCGGGTTGTGGCCGCTGGTCGTCGCGGGGCTGTACGCGGTGTTCGCCCTGCTCGCGCCGCCCGAGAGGGTCCGGCTCGTCTCGGTGGACGCCGTCGCCGAGGCCGGGCAGCTGCGGGCCGACCTCGAATCGCTGGTGGGCAAGGTGACCGAACGGGCGCAGCGGATGCCCGAGTCCTCTGTGGACGGTGTGCGGCGGATCGCCGAGGTGCTCGAAGATCTCCTATCGCGGCCGGAGCGGTGGTCGGCGAACCCGGACGTCCAGCACGCCGTCACCCGGTTGGCGCGAACGGATCTGCCGCTTTCGGTGGAGACGTATCTGAATCTGCCCTGGTGGTTCGCGGCCAAACGGCCTGCCGACGAGCTCCTCGCGCAGCTGGAACTGCTGGAGATCGAAGCGCACCGGATAGCGGAACGCTTCTACGCCGGCGACGTCCATCAGCAGGCCGATCACACGCGTTATCTGCGTGAGCGCGGCGAATCGGCCTAGCGGTCCCGTTCAGTGGTAAGCGAAAAACAGTCTGCCGGTCGTTCTGCATGGGCAAGCCGGTTTCCCCGTGGTGGACTCGTGACGCCGATCCGATCATGGTCGGTATTCCGTCTTCCCCAGGGAGTTCAGACGTGCACAAGTACAGACTCGGGGCGGCCTTCCTGGCCGCTGTGGCGATGTGTCTCGCCTGCGTCGTCCCGGCGAACGCCGCGGAACGTGACGAGCACTGCGTCGCCGACACGATCACCGGAGCTTTCCGGTGCTTCGACAGCGTGGGCGAGTCCCTCGCCGCGGCGTCGGCGGGCGAGGTCGGCGCGTCCGCGACAGTGATCAGCGTGCTCTACGAACACGCGAACTTCGGCGGCGCGAGCGTCGCCGTCACCGGATCGCCGTGCGTCGAGGGGACGAACCAGACCATCGGCTTCCTCGGCTCGATGAACGACAAGGTCTCCTCGTTCAAGACCTTCTACAACTGCTACATCACGATGTACGAGCACGCCGAATACCAGGGCGCCACCCAGGAGTGGTACGCCAACGACAGCGCCAACTACGGGTCGAACATGAACGACCTCGGCAGCTCCGTCGTGTACTCGCGCGGGCCGTCCCGCGCCGAACTGCTCAAGGACTGCGGCCGCGCCACCAAGACCTGCAACGCCCACGTCGACCAGCGTGGCCAGGACTTCTACGGCGAGTGGAACCGGGTGGACACGGTCTTCAACTGCAGTGCCAACAAGATCACCCAGGTGATCGGCAAGCGGGACACCCGCAGCGGGAAGAACACGGTGTCGAACGAGCTCAGCGTGAGCGCGGGCTTCGAGTTCCTCGTCCAGTGGACGGTGGCCTACAAGCGCACGTGGGGCCAGGAGTGGGGCTGGGAGACCAGCGAGAACGTCGAGACCCGGATCGAGGTGAATCCGGGCTACTGGGCGGGTCTGGACCGCTCTCCGGTGATGCGCGTGGGCTACGGCTCGTACGACATGTGGTACGACAAGCGCCGATGGGGTCACCACCAGTGGTACGTCTGGAACTTCAGCGGTGAGGGCCCCGCGCCCGGTGTCGTGGGCCAGACCAGGACCGTCGGCAAGAAGATGACGTCGGCCGAGAAGAAGAAGGCGTGCGGCACGAAGACCGGTCTCGTGCGGTCGTCCGCCCTCGCGGAGGCGGATACCGCCGCCGCGTCCGTCGCGAAGCCCGCCGCGCCCGCGGTGCGTGTCGCGCAGGGCGCGTTGCACAGCTGATCCGATGATGGCCCTCGTCACCGCGGCGAGGGCCATCGCCGGTCACCGTCCGCCGAGTCTCGGCAGGGTCAACGTGGTCACGGCCGTCGTCACCCAGCCCAGCAGGTCGCCGAGCGGGATGGTGGACAGCTTCTCCGGCCATTCCTCGGCCAGCGCGTGCAGGACCAGGTGGCCGTCGTGCGCCTCGACCGCGGTGAGCCGGATCCCTTGCGGGAGTTCGGGCAGCGGCAGCACGATCGGCTTCAGCCGGGCCGGCGGGCCGAACCGGCGGCGTCCGATGTGGACGGACATCGGCCGGAGGACGACGGCGTCGTGCTCCACAGTGGACTCCAAGGCGAGATGTCCCCAGCGGGGCCGCTTTTCCCAGCGGATGTGGAAATGCCCGTCGTCGCCGGGGGTCACGATGATGCCCGGCCGGACCTCGGCCACGCGCGCCTGGAGGACTTCCGGCGATACCCGGATCGCCATCTTCACCTGTTCGGGGATGGCGGCAGGGGAGGGGAGTGAGCGAAGGCGCACGTTCGACGCCAGGACGGTGATGCGTTCGAGCGGGGTTTCCGGCCAGTCGACGTCCTCGACGACGATGCGGACGTCGCCGACCCGGCCGGTGGCGGCCAGGCTGAGGCTGTCGGTCCGGTAGTCGAGGTCGGTCAGGGTGAGGCCGACGTCGTGCCCGTCCACCTTGGCCGTCAGCCTGCGCCCGACCAGCTGCTCGGTCACGGTCTTCAGGATCGCGGCCGGGGTCACGGGCACGTTCGGCAACAGCGCCCGCCCGGCGGCGGCCAGGCCGAACAGCTCGGGAAGCGGGTTCAGGTCGAACCATCTGCCGTCGCTCATCCGTCCAGTGTCGCCGAACGGGACGCCGATCGCCGCCGCAGGGGGTCAGCGGGCCGCGAAACGGGCGATGACGCCCGCCAGGATCACCCAGAACGCCGCGGCCAGACCGTAGTCGAGGATGACCGCGAGATTCGGGTCACTCACCGGGAAGAGACCCGGCCAGAACAACGCCAGCGGCCTGGCCAGCGCCTGGATGAAGATGAAGAAACCGTTGCCCGCGTTGGCACCCGCGAGCACCATCACCATGTACAGCAGCTCGATGAAAGCGAACAGCGCGCCGATGCCGGTGATGACGCGCACGGCGGTGTTGCTCCTACTGGTGGTTCGCCATCTGGACATGCCGGAAAAGTTCCCGCGCTCCGGCGTGACAAACGCGTCAAGGGCCAAGTTGCGCCGATCGGCCGTACCTCGCTTACTACCCGGAGACGGATCGTGACGCACTGGTTGATTGATGATATCGATTATCATTGCCGATATGAAGACTGGGGACTGGAGTGACAGCTGGGATCGCCTCATGGCGCGGTATCAGCCAGGACGTGAG
The DNA here is from genome assembly GCF_000732925.1 of Amycolatopsis japonica. Lineage (NCBI taxonomy): Bacteria > Bacillati > Actinomycetota > Actinomycetes > Pseudonocardiales > Pseudonocardiaceae > Amycolatopsis > Amycolatopsis japonica. Next base: position 6,746,281 of record NZ_CP008953.1, on the reverse strand, counting down.
CAGGCGATCGAGCGGATGATCGACCTGATCGCGGCGCGCTGCGACGGGCGGGCGCCGAGGGTGCTGGACGTGGGTGGCGGCACGGGCACTCTCTGTTCCCGTCTGCTTGCCCGTTTTCCCGAGTCGGAGGTCACGCTGGTCGATCTCGACCCGGTGATGCTGGCGATCGCTCGCGCGTCGCTGCCGTCTTCGGTGGAGGTGGTCCGGGCCGATCTGCGTGATCCGGGCTGGGCCGCCTTGTTGCCGTACGGCGGCTACGACGCCGTTCTGGCGATCATGGCGTTGCACTACCTGCCACCGGACCGCCTGACGGCGTTGTACGCCGAACTAGTCGGGCTGGTGCGGGCGGGCGGTTTCGTGGCGAATGTGGACGACATGCCGGAAGGGGAAGCCGCGGCGTCCGTGAGCGATGACGGCTCTTGGGGCGCCTGGTGGGCTCAGGTCGCGGCGGATCCCGTGCTGGGACCGGCCGTGGTGGAACGGGCTCGGCTGTTCGGCGATTCGTCTTCGGCGGAATGGCATCCGCCCGCCGAGTGGCATCTGCGGGCCGTGAAGGCCGGGCCGGTCGACGAGGCCGCCGTGGCGTGGCGGAACGGCGACCAGGCCGCTGTTGTGGCCTTCAGGCCTCGCTGAACGGTGGATCGTCGAGCGGGGTGCCTCGCCATTGCCACCCGGCGCGCGACGGCCGTCCCCGTAGCTCCGTCCGGTCCGTCGCCCACAGCAACGCCGTCCAGGGATCGACGCCGGTGACGTCGACATCCGGGAACATCCGGGCGAGCACTCGCGAGCAGACGTCGCGCGGCGGATCGAGGGTGACTTGGAGCCCCCTGGCCATGTCCTCGCCATGGACCAGGACTTCGACGCAGCCCATCCCGGCGAAACCTTCGAGGTCGGCGCGGCCGCTCGGGTGGTACGCGCGGACGTCCGGGGCCACCGTGCGGAGCGTGGCACCCAGGATGCCGCCGGCGACCGTGACGAACTCCAGCATCTCCGACGGAGTCGCGGCCTGGTCGGCGACGGATTCGAAGCAGACGAAACGCGGCGTCGACGGCCGCGCGATCAGCAGGCCCGCGTAGGAGATCAAGCAGTCGCCGAGGTGTTCGGCCGTGCGCCAGGCGTTCAGGTCGCCGGTGCCCGACGCCGCCGACCAGTCACGGCCCGACGCCTGGCGTAGTTCACCGACCACACTCGTGATCGCGGCGTCGAGGTCGCCGGGGGTGACTGTCATCGTGGCATCAACTCAGCGACCTCAACTCAGCGACCTCAACTCAGCGATCTCAACTCAACGGTGTCGGAAACGCGACCGGACCGCGGTGGCCGTTCTTCCCGACCGCGCGGACACCGAAGAACACGTTGTCCTTCGACAGATCCACTTTAGCCTCGGTCGTGTCGCCGACCCTGACGACGTGCGTCCAGTCGGCCGCCGTCGTCTCCCGCCAGACGACCTCGTAGCCGGCGAGGTCCGGGTCCGTTCCGCGCCGCCACACCAGATCCGTCTCGTTCGTCAGCCGGTTCGTCCGGATCCGGACGTCTTCGGGGGTACCGGGCGCGGTCGCCAGCGACCACATCGTCGCGGCGTTCACCCGCGCGACCCTGGCGATGAACGCGAAGTCGCAGAACTCGGGCAGATCGCCGAACCGCTTGCCGTTCTCCACCCGGACGTCCTGGTGCTGATGGGCGTAGTCCTCGTGCGGTTCGGTGAACCGCACGGCGGGATACCCCTGCTCCAGGAACGGGATGTGGTCGCCGCCGCGGAGGTAGCGGTCGCGCCGGTGGATCACCCGTACGGTCATGCCGGTCGCTTCGTTGTCCGCGACCGAGCGTACGAACCGCGCCAGCTGACGGGAGGGCGAATCGTTCTCCCCGCCGACCGCGCGCCGGATGTCGGCCTGTGCCGGGGTTTCCGACGTCGGCACGCCCTCGGCGAACAACCGGATCGTCCGCGGGTCCCGCGTTCCGTCGTCCGCCCGGCTCGAACCGACGATGTCGTTGGTGAACATCGCCTGCACGTTCGTTCCGGCCGTCTTGAACAGCGTGGCCATGTGCCGTGCGCCGAACAGGCCCTGTTCCTCACCGGCGACCGCGGCGAACACGATGGTCGCGGCCGGACGGCGAGTGGCGAGCACCCGGGCGAGTTCCATCGCGATGGCCACTCCGGAGGCGTCGTCGTCGGCGCCCGGCGCGTCGTTCGTCGCGTCGAGTGGATCCGAACACCGCGAGTCGTAGTGACCGGACACGACGTAGACCCGTTCCGGGGTGGTGGAGCCGCGCAAGGTGGCGACGACGTTGGTGATGGTGGTCGCCACCGGGATCCGCGGTGGAGCGGGCTGCTGGAGGTACGCCTGTGCCTCGACCGTCATCCGGCCGCCCGATCGCTCCGCGGATTTCGTCATCTCCGCGAGGATCCAGTCGCGGGCGGCGCCGATTCCCCGGACAGGGTCGGTCTGCGAGGACAACGTGTGGCGGGTTCCGAAGGCCGCGAGTCTGCGTACGGTGGCTTCGATGCGGTGTTCGTCTATCTCCCGGAGTATCGCTCGGAGTTCCGCGTCCGGTCGTTGTGGGGTGAGGCGTTCGCCGGATTCCTCGGCGCCGGCGCTCGGTGCGAGAGTTGCGGATGACAGGGCGGCCGCCGAGAGTGCGGCCGACGTGGACAGGAAAACTCGTCTGGACCTTTCCTCAGCCATTCTCTTGTTCCTACGCGTTCCGTGATCGGGCGTCTACCCGCGAAAAGGATGAGCGCGGTGGGCGGTGGATCGGGGAAGATCGCCGAGTGATCTTCGGAAGAAGCAAGACCGTGGCCGAGGCACTCCAGGAAACCTTGGAGAGCAGGGGACAGCGCGTCGGCGTACTCATCGATGCGCTCATGCGTGTCGACAGTTCCGGTGACGCCTCCGAAATCAAGGCCGCCTTCGAGACGATCACCGAGACACCGGCGCTCGTCGCGACTCTCGATGTGTACTGCCGGTCTCAGCGGGCCTTGGCCGACGTCGATCTTCGACTCACGGGGCGTGGGGCCGGGCCGTTGACGACGGCGATCGCCGCTTCACACGGCAACGGTCGAGTCCGCGAGGTGGCGGTCACGAAGATGCTGGCGAGCCCGCGCGCGGAGATGCTTCCGTTCCTGCTGGTGCGCATGACGGATTGGGCGTCTCCGGTCCGCGACGCCGCCCGCATGGGTGTCGTCCGGCTGTTGCACGACAAGCCATCGACGTACCTCCGGCCCGCCGCCGAAACGATGCTTCACCTGCGGCGCCGTCGTCGCGGGGGCTTCGGCGTCCAGCAGTTGTACGCGGCTGCTCACGACGCCCCCGTGGCGGTGCTCGAGCAGCTGATGTGCTCGGCGACCTCCGCTGTGCCGAGGTTCGCGTTCGAGGTCAGAACCCGGCGTGGCGATCTCAAACTCGACGAGATGGTTCGGCTCGCCGTGACGAATTCCGACAAGGGTCTTCGCGCCCGAGCCGGTGAGGCCGCCGCCCGCGAGGCCGTGTGGACTGGTCGCGTGGACGTCCTGCGCAAGCTGGCCGCCTGCCGGCACGGCGAGGTACGGATCAGCGCGCTGACCGGACTCGCTCGCCTCGGCCACTGGAACGAAATCGCCGGTCTGCTGGACGACCGTTCCTCGCTGATCCGTGCGCTCGCGCGGGATGCTGCCCGGCGTACGGGCGTCGACGCTGTCGACTGGTACCGGTCGGCCGTTTCCGCTGCGAGCCCTTCCTTGGGCACCATCGCGGGACTTGCCGAGTCGGGGCGGCAAGAGGATGGGCAGCTGCTGCATCCGTTGCTGAGCCACCCTGCGGCCAGAGTGCGAGCTCAAGCCGTTGGGGCCCTTCGGATTCTGAACGCCGTTCCGGTCGATTCGGTGAGGCCGATGGTCGAGGATCCTTCCCGTCGGGTTGTCAGGGCGGTCTTGAAGGCTTTGGGGACACCGGCTCAGGTCTGAGTTTCATCGTCCTCGGGACCTGTGCGTGGTTCGTGGAACGGCTCTGGCGCTGACTCGTAGGTATGGCCGCTCGGCGTGGTGATGATCATGCCGCCGTCGCCGGTGGGTACGGCCGACCACCCGGGTTCCTCTTTGAGCAGGTTGTGGTTCTTGCAGTGGATATGGCAGTTGTGGTGATTGGTCTTTCCGTTGCGAGCCCGCGGGACGATATGGTCGATCTCGGAGACCTCGGCCGGCAGGTGACAGCCTGGTTGGGTGCACTCGCGATCCCTCGCCTTGATCAAGCGGGCCAAGGACGCCGGTGACCGGTACTTGTCGCCGCCCGCCTCGAGCAGTTGGCCCGTGGCGGAGTCGGTGATCAGCCGGGACCAGGTGGACCCGGGGTCGGAGGCGATTTCGCGGACCAGCCAGTCGGGGATGGGTCCGTACCCGGCCAGTGTCGCGGGATCGTCGCGTGCGCCGACGAGTGTCAAGAAGTCGACATAGACATGGATGTGGGCTCGCGGCTTGCCCCGGCCGTTCTCGGCCAGCAGTCGTTCGGCGAAGATGTCGGCGCGATGCTGGTCGAGCGTCCGGGATTTGTCCTTGTTCCGCCGGGAGCGCGCGGCACGGCTCATCGAGGCGTAGATGGAACTGGCGACTTCCGTGGGAAGGTGGCCGGAGAGTGTGGACATGGTCTCGTCGTCGTGTTCCAGCGAGATATGCCGCAACGCGCGTTTCTTGGCCGCTCGTTCGCGGTAGCCGTCGGGATCGAATTTCTGCACGGCATGTCTCACCGAACCCCGGATCGCTCCGGGATCACGGTCGGCGAGACGTTTGGTCAGCCAGGCGTCGACCTGTGCCGCGACTTCGTCCGACACCTCCCTGGTCAGTTGCATGACCTTGGAAGCCTTGTATAGGTCGATATCACCACGTTCCAATGCCGCCAGCGTGTTCGGCAGGCGGGCGACGAGGGCGCAGGAAGTCTCGACGAGCAGGAAAGCGTGATTGCGGGTGACCGAGAAGCGCAAGGCGACCTCCTCGGTCACGGATCTTCGTGATCCGCCGCGAGCGGCGAAATCGGCTAACGCTCGTACCTGACGTCCCTGCGTCCGCCGAAGCGAAAGCTCTTCGTCGAACGCGGCGTCAAGAAAGCGAGCGGCTTTCGGGTTATAAGCGAGAGTTGTGGTCATGCCCATGATCATACTCGAACTGACGTTCGAATGGCGGCGAGAGCGTGATCGAATTTACGCGGAGAGTGAACGGGCCAGTCATGGCTCTTCGTTCAGGCTGGGACACGAGCGTCGCCGCGGCTGATTGAATGGGAGGGTGAGCGACTACCCGAGGCTGCTGGAAGACCGAGAAGTGTCGGTGGCGCGTGCCGGTGAAGGGCGACGAGCGCGGCTGCGGGGCTGGCTGGACGGTTACGACGGGCCAAGGCCGCTCTATCGGATCGAGCTGTTCCTCGATGGTGACCGGTTTACGGCCACCGCCGAGGACATGTTCGAGTCGCTCGTCCGGCTGCGTCGTCAGCTGGAACCCGGGGGCTGGGCGATCGCCGTTCAAGGCGCCCGCCGCGACACCTACCCGAGCGGCATGTGCAGGGATATGGGCGGCGGAATGCAGATCTACGTGATGCGTACCGGCGAAAAGACCTCGGAAGCGGACCTCGTCGATACGCTGGCCGATGCGGATCTCGACCAGATCGTGAGTGTCGCGGAACAGGAGGCCTGGCACGCCGAATGGTGGGAAGCGGCCACGGGTCGCCGGCTCTGAGCGCACGTGAAGGGAACCGTCATGAGCCGGTCGCCAGCGCCTTGACCTCTTGGGCGATCTGCGACAGTTGCTCACCTGGCTCGATCGTCAAGTCACCGGTCGCGGGCCAGCCGTCGTTTCCCCAGTCAGGTTGAAACCTCTGGATGGTGACCCGTAGCTGCACGTGGCCGTACTGGTGGGACGCGTCGATTTTCAGGTCCCTTTCGAGCGACTCCCAGGTTCGGACTCCGTCCCATCCACGCCAGTCGTTCACATGCTGCTGGAAGAACTCCGCGAGATCGGCGAACCCGGTCGCATAGTGGTGCACGACCTGAACTGACGCGGACAAGCCCTGGAGTCGCAGCTCGGCCAGCAAGTACTGTGGCGCACCGTCGTCGAAGCCATCAGCCGTCAGCCGCAGAAAGTCATGGTCGGAGCCAATCCGTGCCTGGATCATGGTCGAAGCATGGCGTTTCGGGCGCGGAGACGGCAACCGGAATTCCCGTATAGCGCAATAAGGCGTGCCGTCAATAATGATAGGTGGTAGTCGTGCCGGGCGCTGTCGATATGGTCAGGTTCTTTCCGACTCGTTCCGTGTTCGGAAACGCCACGTCTTCCGGCCCTGTATCAGGTTCTCCTTCAACGCTGGATCGCGAACACCCGAACGTAAGAAGCCCCATGGTGAATGGCGCGGAAAGGGAGTACAACCGTCTCGTGGCGAATACGCATGACTCACCTCGCGGATCCGGCGAGCCGGACCCGCCGGAGCCGTCAGATCTGCCGCGGCTCCCCGGCGTGAGCCATACGTTCCTGACGCTCTCTACCGGTCTGCGGATGCACGTCGCCGAGGCCGGCCGACCAGAAGCCCCGACGGTCCTGCTCTTGCACGGCTTCCCGCAGCATTGGTGGGAGTGGCGCAAGGTCATCCTTCCGCTCGCCGAGCACTACCGGGTGATCGCGCCGGACCTGCGCGGCGCGGGCTGGACGGACGCCCCGGCTCAGGGGTACTCCGTGAAGGAAGTCCTCGCCGACGTGCTCGCGTTGCTGGACCGGCTCGGCCGGCGCCGGGTCGGCCTCGTCGCGCATGACTTCAGTGCCTTCGTCGGGTTCCGGCTCTGCTTCGACCACCCGGAACGGATCGCGGCTTTCCTCTGCCTCGGCCCGCACCCCTACCTGCGTTTCAAGCCGTACATGCTGGCTGGTATCCCGCAGTTGTGGTTCCAGCCGGTTGTCGCCACACCACGCCTGGGGCCGTGGGCCCTGGCCACCGACCGGCTCGCCCGCCACCTGCTGCGCGGTGGTTTTGCCACGGCCGAGTCGATCACCGACGAAGATCTGGCTGTCTTCACCACGCGCCTGCACGAACCGCGGCATCCTGAGGCCGGCTCGGCGCTGTATCGAAACCTCATCCTCCCCGAGATGGGGCGCTTCTCCTCGGGCGTCTACCGCAAGCGGCGGCTCACGGTCCCGACCGTGGCGCTCGTGGGCGGCGCCGATCGAGGGGTCCGGCCAGGGATGCTCGACGTCCACGGTGACCGGGCGGACGACCTGGCCGGCCATGTCGTCGACGGCGCGGGTCATTACCTCGCGGACGATCGGCCCGATGCCGTCACGGCTCATGCGCTGGAACTGTTCGGGCGTGTCCTCTGACCAACGCCGGCGCGCCTCTGCGACGGCGGCACGTGACAGTTCAGTGGGAAGAAGAAACCGGCCTGCGGCGAAGTGATGGTGAAAGCCGACTGCCGACGGGAAGGACCACATGTCAGAGGCGGACATATGACAGCGGGGACGGGCCAGCAGGTGACCGACGCCGACCTCGCCGCCCGGTTGCCGCAGGACCCGGAACTGTTCACCGAAGTGCATGATCGCTACTTCGCTGCCATCTATCGGTATGCGGCCGGTCGTCTGGACGCGCAGACCGCGGAGGACATCGCCGCGGAGACGTTCCTCGTCGCGTTCGACCGGCGCGGCACGTTCGACGCCGAACGCGGTGAGGTGCGGGTCTGGCTGTTCGGCATCGCCACGAATCTGGTGGCCAGGCATCGCCGCCGGGAGGCTCGCCACTATCGCGCGCTGGCGCGGGCGAGTGTCGCGCCAGTGGCCGAGGGACACGAGAGCAGGGTGGTCGCGTCGGTGGCCGCCCGGCGGCTGCTTCCTCAACTCGCGAAGGCGCTGTCCCGGCTGTCCGCCGGGGAACGCGACGTGCTCCTGCTCGTGGCGCTCGGCCAGCTCGGGTACGAGGAAGTGGCCGCGGCGCTCGGCATTTCTTCCGGCACGGTCGGTTCCCGGCTCAGCCGCGCACGCAAGAAGCTCAACTCCATCCTCACTCCGGAGGCACTCGATGAATGACCTGCAGACATTGCGCGCCGCGCTGGCCGTGGAGGAGCCGCACCAGGACGTGGTCGACCGCAGCCGTCACCGGCTCCAGAACCGGATCCGCGGCGGCCGGGTCTCCCGGCGGCGGACCGGCCGGCTGATCGCGGGGGCCGGGCTCACTGTGGCCGCTGCCGCTGTGGCGATCGCGGTCATGCCCGCCGCACCGGTCGACGGTCCCGCGGCGGTGCGAACGATCAGTGGTCAGGAGGTCCTGCTCGTGGCCGCCACCGCCGCTGAGCGATCCCCCGAGGGATCTGGCACCTACTGGCACGTGAAGGTGACTGTGGCGCACGGCGTTGCCGCTTCGAGTGAGTACGAGTACTGGATCAAGCCGGACGGTCAGTCGTGGATGCGGGGAGCGAAGACAGGTGGCAAGGTCACGCCGCTGAAGGCGCATTCAGCCAACCCGTTCTCGCTGGTCGCGGTCGATCTGACCCTCGAGCAGTTGCGTACCCTGCCGACGGCCCCGGATGCGTTGAAGGCTTGGATCGCCGAGGCCCTGGAGCGTAGCGACGCCAGGACGAGCGCGGGCGAGTTCACTGCGAGCGATCGGGAACAGGCAGGCTTCCAGTCGTTGATCTCACTGGTGTCCACACTGCCGGCCACGCCGGAGGTCCGGGCCACGGCCTTCCGCGCGATCGCCGGCTATCCAGGTGTCGAGAACCTCGGCACGGTACCGGGCGGGCTTGGCCTGTCGCTGCCCAACGGCGAGCGGCTCGTCGTCGATCCGGCGACCGGGCGGGTGAACAGGACGTCGGTGTTCGTCACCATGGACGGGGCGGTGGCCAAGGTGGCCGACCCCGCCGGCGCCACGATCAACGCCGAGTGGACCGACACTCTGCCCGCGTAGCAGATCAGTGGCCGGGAGTGTCTCCTGCTCCCGGCCAACTCCGGGCGCCACGTGCGAACGAGTCGGTGGTGCTGCTGTCCCAGAGCGCGTAGAACGTGGAACGGGAAACAGACGTGAGACCGGGGTCGAGTGCTTGATCGGTAAGCCCACCGGCGTCGTCCTCGATGTTCTGCCACCAGTAGCGACGAATGGCCCCGGACGAATCCAGCTCGATTTGCTTGACGGCCACTGTCTCGTGCTCGACCACGACCGCTTCCCACAGCCAGCGAGCGCCTTCGTCGACCAGGCCTTCATGGTCCACGTACTCGTAGTACTGGCGAGGCCCAGCGCCCTCGTCCAATGCCCGATACCTCGCGACGCTTGCCCGGAAGGCGGCTTCGGTCTCGTGCGGCCAGTGCCGTTGGGCTGCCAGACGGCGGTAGTGCGCCTCAACGTCCGGCGGGAAATCGGTCACTACCGGAGTATGCCGGTCGTTGCCCGAATGGCCCGCACCCGCGCACGGATGGCTGCCCCCCAGAGGTACCGACGCGGCGACCAAGCGGCTGTCACTCACCGACTCCGGAGCCGAGCCCTTGGCCACCCGCGCGGCCGCGGCGCGAACGCACCCGCCCGCGCTCCCCGGGCAACGCGGCGGTGGCCGGCAGCGTAGCGGCGCAACGGACGACGGTCGGCCCGATCCTCGACGAGTACTTCTCGCCGCTGTCGTCCCCGCGGGTGTGGGTCATGGAGGAGAGTGACCCTTACACGGTGCTCGTCCGCGGCTGGCAGCCGGTGATCGACGGCGAGGCGTGGCTCCTGAACCACCTCGAGCAGAACGCGGCGGAGTGGGACACCAGGCACCGCACGACGCCGAGCTGGAGCCCCGGCATGACGGGCCACGACCCCGCCGCGGCGTCGAACTCCGTACCCCACCCGCCGGGCACGGATCCGGCGACGTGCCGCAACGCGTTCATCCCGTACGTCGCCGGGGAGGTCGGGCGCGGCCTGGCGGGTCCCGTGGGGCCGCTCCTCCCGCGGATCGAGACATGGGAACTGCACACTTGCGCGATAGGCTCGTTCGTCCTGCGCGCGACGGTCGACGCGATCGACCAGACCGCCGGGACCGCGACGGTGAACATCTGGATGCAGAACGAGATGAGCCGGTCGTCGTTCGGGAGGTTCGCCAGCCGGGCCGTGGTGAGTGGTCAGGCGACCCAGTACATGTGGTGGCTGTGCTCCTCGCGGAGGACGGGTCGCTCGCAGGTCGGCTGCACGCGTCTGGGCGCGGCGAGTCGGAACCGGTCGACACCAACCGCACTCCGGCGGGCCGTCGGCGCAACCGGAGGGTCGAGCTCGACTCGACGCCGTGATCCCCGGTCGCGCTCAGGGGTTGGCAGCTGAGTCGTCGAAATCGAGCGGCGGCATCATCGCTACGTCCTGGGCCCAGGCGTCGCGAAATCCCGGCTGCACCGCGAGATCGACAGTTCGATCCGTGCTCCGATGCTGTCGAGCCGGTGGTAGGTGAAGGAGCGACCGTAGGGGCAGGAGTCGAACTCGATCGGCGCGCCTCGATCCGCCAGACGTTGTTTATCCGTCACGACGTCCTTGGACCAGTAGCCGATGTGGTCGAAGCGGGACCCGTCGGTCGCGTCCCACGGACTTCCGGCGGGACCATGGATCACCTCGAAGAACGGGGGCCCGCCGGTCGAGAACACGATGTCGTAGTCCCAGTCCCCGAGGGTGCCCGCACGGACCGGGCTCCAGGTCACGCCGAGGGTGCGGGTGAGGTCTTCGGTCGCCTGTCGGATATCTCGGACGACGAAGCACAAGTGGTAGAAGGCGTTCACCCGTCCTGTCTATCAACCCTAGGCGGACGAAGGGCGTTATCGTTGATCGATGTCGCACGCGGTCGTTCTCGGTGGGACCGGGCTGATCGGTCGCGCCGCGGCACGGCGGTTACTGGCCCGCGGCTGGGAGGTGACCGTTGCCGGCCGGGACTCCTCGCGTATGCCCGAGGACATCGCGGTCGCAGGTGGCCGGTTCGTCGCCGGGGACCGCGGCGAACCCGGCAGTCTCGCGGCCGCGCTCGGCGCGGGAGCGGATCTGGTGGTCGACTGCCTGTGCTTCACCGCCGCACACGCCCGTGATCTGCTGCCGCTGCTGGACGATGTGGGGTCCACGGTGATGATCTCCAGCAAGGCCGTGTACGTCGACGCGGCGGGCAACCACGTGAACTCGGCCGCCGCGCCGGCTTTCGACGGGCCGATCCACGAGTCGCAGCCCACCATGAGCCCACGCGAGGACATCGACTACCGCACTCGTGACGGCTACGGCGCCAACAAGGTGGCGGCGGAACATGCCCTGCTCGACAGCGGATACCCGGTCACCGTTCTGCGGCCGTCCAAAGTTCATGGAGAGGGCGCGGCCAAGCCCGGCGAATGGGTGTTCGTCAAACGCGTGGCCGACCGGCGCGAAGTCCTTCTCCTGTCCCGCGGTGGCCGTGGCGTCGACCAGCCGAGTGCGGCCGAAAACATTGCCGCGCTGATCGAAACCGCCGCGGGAAACCCGGGCAGGCGTGTCCTCAATGCCGCGGACCCGGACGCGCCCGACGCCCTGGGCATCTCGAGAATCGTCGCGAACCACCTCGGCCATCGGTGGGAGGAAGTGCTCCTCGACGACCATGCCCCAGCCGGACTCGGCCGGCACCCCTGGGACCGCCTGCCGGGTATCCGGCTGGACATGTCCGCGGCCGGGCGACTGGGCTACCTGCCGGTCGGCGACTATGTCACCACCGTGACCGCCGAGCTGGATTGGCTGGGCTCCACCGATCGGCTCCCGGCAGACTTCGACCACGACTATTTCGCGCCGATGTTCGACTACGCCGCGGAGGACGCCTACCTCGCGGAGCGGTAGCCAGGCCCCGAATCCATTACTCAACCCTCGCCCGCCGCAAGCAACTCCCGCAGCATCGCCAGCAGCTCCCGCCGGTCCCCGGCCCCGAGTTTCCCCCGGATCCGTGCCATGTGGTGTTCCACGGTCTTCCCCGAGATGAACAGTTCGCTCCCGGCCTGCTTGTACGTCAGCCCGCCGACGACGAGGCGGGCGACTTCCAGTTCCCGTTCGCTCAAGGCGTTCAGCCCGGTGGCCGCGACGGGTTCCGGTGCCCGGCCTTGGAACTGCCGGGCCGCTTCGAGCAACTGGACCATCGCCTTCCGGTCGGAGGTCCGGATCGCCGCCTGCCCGGCCAGCCGGGAGGCGTCCCAGCAGAGCCCGAGTTCGTGCAGTTCCGACGCGGACGCGGTGATCGATTCCGGATCGAAGCTGCCGGTCAGGACCGCGAGCCAGCCGGTCGCGGCGGCGGCGAGGGCGGCGGGATAGCGGCCGCAGGACGCGAAATCGTTCAACGCGGCCAGACGTTCCCCCGCCGACGTGTGGTCCTCGACGGTGATGGCGGCGTGCAGTTCGTGCCAGCGCAGGGTTGCTGTCCACAGTGGAGGGTTGCCGAGCGCGTCGAGTACGGCGTGTGCCCGCTCCAGCTGCCCGGCCAGTTTGGCGCTCGCGCCGCCCCGTGCGGCCGCGATCGCGAGTTCTCCCAGCGGCAGCAGCGAATACAGGTCCGGCTGCTGGCGCATCGAAGCCTGATACGCCCGGTCCCAAGAACGTTGCAGGCCGGGAAGATCGCTCGCCCGCCGCGCCAGGCCCAACTGCAGAGTGGCGGCGAAGAGTTCGTCACGCGCTTCGAGGCCGTCCGGCGGCATCAGGGCTTCGGCGGCGGTTTTGAGGTCGCCCGCGGTCATCGCCACCCAGCCGAGCAACAGCCGGTGCCGCTTCGCGAGCAGATCGCCGCCGATCCGGCCGTTCGCCGCACGGCTCAACACCGACTCGGCCAGCGCGAGTTCGCCGGAATGCAGGCCCACCAACGCCGCCAGGGCCGCCGGGCTGTCCGGCAGCGGCGCGGGCGCACCCGCCGATTCCAGCATCGACGCCGCGCCCAGCAAGGCTGACAGGGTTTCGGCACCGCAGCCCGACACCGAATCGGTGATCGCCCGCGCCATCCGCGAGGCGGCACCGGCGAACAACGTCGGGACTTCGGGAGTTTCCAGCACACCCCGGGCGGCTTCGAGTTTTCCGGTGCCCAGCAACGCGATCGCGGCGAACGCCTTCGACGCCGCCCGCCCGGACCATTGGTACAGCTCCGCGCTGTGCGCCAGTTCGCCGCGATGCGCCAGCACGGTCGCGGCCACTTCGGCGCCCGCGGCCCTGGCGTCCGTATCCGACGTGCTGCCGAGCATGCCGTCACCGAGCCGCAGTGCGGTGTCGAGGTCTCCGGCCAGCGCCGCGGCGTGCGCCCAGCCGACGGTGAGCGCCGCGCCGCGCCCACCGGCCTCGGACGCAGCTTCGTAGAATCGCGCCGCGAGTTTCGTGTCGTCGGGCATCGCCTCGCGGGCGGCGGCTTCGAAGGCCGCCGCCGCGCTCGCGCCCGAACTTCCCGTGCCCAGCAACGACTTGGCGAGGTCCAGCACCGGAAGCCCGTCCCGTAACTGGAGTTCCACCAGCCGCTGCAGCACCGTCAGCCGCCGCCCCGGCGAACCCCAGGTCCGGATGGCTTCGGCCGCGATCGGCAGCAGGACGTCGTCCTCGCCGAGGAGGCCGGTCGCCCTGGCACTGTCGAAGACCTCGGGGAGACCTTCGCGATCGCGGTTCAGAAGCGCGGCGAGAAGATCGAGATTCCGGCCCGCGCCCGCTTCCGCCGCGATCAGGTAGCGGTGCACGTCGTCGTCCAGCTGCTCCAGTTCGCCGCGGAAGTCCGCGAGCCGCCCGGTGACCGCGCGCACCACGAGCCCAGGCACACCACCGGTTCTGAGGTGGACTTCGGCCGCGGTGGCCGCGTCGCCGCCGGACTGCTCGACGAGCTTCCGGACGTCGTCGAGGCCGAAAGCGCCCAAGGACACCGATCTGCCGAAGGAATCGGCGAGCGTGCGCAACGCCTTCGTGCGCGCCGCCGTCCGGAAGGCCAGGACCACGGGTGCCGTCGTTTCCTCCGTCCGCGCCTTGATCTTCGCGAGCTCGTCGTCGTCGAGCTGGTCGGCGTCGTCGATCAGCAGTGCCTCGACGCCGGCGTCCGCGTAGCGACGTCCGAGCAGGCCGAGCAGATGGGTCTTGCCGTGCCCGCCGGGGGCGACGACGGTGACCCGCACCGGGACTTCCGGGGCGGTGGTCACCTCGTCGAGCAGGCGGCGGGCACCCGGATGGATGATGCCGGGCTGGTCGAGCAGTGCGTTCAACAGCGACCTTCGGGGGGCAGGGTGGCACCGGGGGTGGGCGGCGCGCACGAGCTCGAAGTGGTGGGAGGGGCTTCGGGACCCTTGTCGGCGGTGGCTTCTCGAGTGGTCAGGGTGAGCAGCAGGGTGGTCGCGGCCAGCACCACGACCGCGGCTCCGGCGACGAGGGGCTTGCGCCGGCTGAGCAGTTTCGCCGCCCCGGTGCGTTCTGGCAAGGGGAACGGGGTGATGTCCACCGGCGGCCGTTCGGGTCGCTCGGTGAGCTCTTCGGGGGTGTCGACCCGGGGGAGCAGGGTGGTTTCGACGGTCGCGACGGCGTGCGATCCCGCGCCGCCGGGTTGAGGAAGGTCACGTCGCGCGGCGATGTTGGCCGCGCCGGTCGCCACCGTCAGCACCGGGTCGCTCGACGCGAAGACGGGGCACGGTGTCCGGCCGGGAACCGGCGGTGCCTCGCCGCAGAGCACGATGCCCGCCAGCGCCTGGGGCGGGACCCCGGCGCCGTGCGCGAGTTCGAAGACCTTGCCGACGGCTTCTGCGGGGTCGACACCTTCCAGCGTTTTGATGGGTTGCCAGCCGTTGACGGCGGTGGCGGCGGCGATCGTGACGACCGCGCCGTCCGGGCCGAATTCGCAGACACCGGCGGTGACATCGCCGTGCGGGGCGAGGTACGCGTGCAGCGCGGCGACGGGCGCCGCCACCAGCGCGGCACGGGGGAATCCGGCCTCGGCCAGCGCCCGGCGCAGCAGGTCGCGACGGAACGAACCCCAGCCGACGGGATGCGTGAGCACGATGTGGTGCGGTTTCTCACCGAAGCGTTCGGCCGCTTGATCCACCGCCGCGTCGACGAGGACCGCGCTGAGGGATTCGGCGGGGAACCGTTCGCCACCGACGATCACGGGAACGTCGTCGCCGACCCGTTCGTGGAACCCGGTGAGCAGGCGGGCGGGCGCGGATCGACCGGCTTCGACCGCGGCGTCCCCGGTGAGCAGGTAGCCGTCGTCGTCGAGGAACACCGCCGACGCCGCCGCCGGGCCGCGCGCGCCGAGCCACGACGGCTCGGGCACGCTCCAGCCGTCGCCGGAGTTCACGCAGGTGGCGGCGGTGGTGCGGGTCGAGGCGATATCGATGCCGAGGACGTAGGGCAACGAGCATCCTCCTTCGCTTGACCAGCCCCTAAGGACCAAATAGGGCCACTCACCTGAATGGCTTGACCCATCCGGGTGAGGGTTGGCATTAAACCCAACCGAGTGCGTCTCGGTTAAGCCCCTAACGCCCTAACGATGTCATACCGATCCCCTATTGGCTGAGTGAGCGACGACCAGGAGTGATCCCCGATGTGCCCACGGGTACCGGCTCACTAGCTTCGGTGACCTGCGCTCAGCCGTGCCCTCCGGCCGCTGGGCGCGCCCCACCGACCTAGACCCCCAGGAGAGTCCTTTCATGGGTTCCGTCCAGACCCTGCACGACTTCACGCTGAACCTGCTGAACGACACCGCGGCCCGCGCGGCGTTCGCCAACGACCCGCAGCAGGTGCTGGCCGACGCCGGCCTCGGTGACATCAACGCCGCCGACGTGCACGAGGTCGTCCCGCTGGTGCTCGACTTCGTCCCGGTCGGCACCGCCACCGACCTCACCGGAACCACCGCCGCCACCGCCGACAACCTGGCCGGCTTCGGCGGCGTCACGAACGCCGTCAACGGCACCGACGGCGAGTGCGCCGACGGCGTCCAGGGCGCGATCGACCAGCTCACCGCGCTGACCGCCGGTCTGCCGGTCGCGGTCCCCGGTGCCGACGCCCTGCCGGGCCTGCCCGAGGCCGGTCTCCCGGCCGTGCCGGGTCTGCCGGAGCTCGGCGGCCTGCCGGAGCTGGGCGACCTGCCCGCCGTCCCGGCCGTGCCCGCCGTGGGCGACCTGCCGGTCGACGTCCCGGGCCTGTCCGCCGTCCCGGCCGTCTCCGACGTGACCGACGTGTCGAACGCGGCCGCCGGCGTGACCGCCCTCGCGCAGAACACGGTCGGCAGCTTCGGCCTGACCGACGACCTTTCGCGTGGCCTCGACGCCGCTTCCGTCGGCCAGGCCGGCGATCTCGCCACCGGCGCCGTCGACACCGCGACCGACCTGGCCCACGGCGTCCCGGCCGTGGACACCGCCGGTCTGCCCGCCGTCGACTCGGTCCCGGCCGTCGGCGACCTGGCCGGCGACCTGCCGCGCGCCGACGGTGTCGCGGGCGACGCCCCGAACTTCCTCTCCGAGGTCGGCGACCTGACCAGCACCATCGGTCACGTCGACGTCGCGGACGTCACCACCAAGGTGCACGACGTCGCGAACAACTACGGCAACGGTGACATCGCCAACAACGTCGGCCACCACGCCGGCGACGTGACCGGCAACGTGGCCAACGAGGTCGGCAACGTCGCGGGCGTCACCGAGGTCCACGACACGGTTTCCGAGGTCGGCAACGACATCGGCCACACCATCGGCAACATCGGCGACGTCAACATCGGCACCGGCGACATCGGTTCGGGCAACGACATCCACATCGGCTGATCCGAACATTCTTCATATCTGTGCCAGGGCCCCGCGACCGCCGCAGGTCGCGGGGCCCGCACGGCATGTTGGCCCATGCCACATTGATTCCGCGCTTGGTTAAGGGAACACTGCATCCCCGTGACAGCCCCCGCCTGGCTCGACGTGCTCAACGAGACCTTGGACGCCTGTGCCGCCCACGGTCGCGCCGACCTGGCCGAACGGCTCCGGCGCAGACGTGACCAACGGGCGCCGGGCACCCGGATCGCGGTGGTCGGTTTTCCCAAGCAGGGCAAGGGATACCTGCTCAACGCACTGCTGAACGCGCCGGTCTGCGCGGTCGGGGACGCGAGTACGCCCGCCGTTCCCACGGAGATCGGGTACGCCGCCGACCCCGCCGCCATCCTGGTCGGGCACGCGCGGGAGAACGTGCCGGTCGGCGACCTCGCCAAGGAACTCGAGGTCCGGCCGCCCGGTTCGCTGCGCAGGGTCGAAGTCGGCCTGCCGCGCGAACTCCTCGGCACGGGCCTGGTGCTCGTGGACACCCCGGCGATCGGGGATCCCCGGTCCCCGCGCACGGCGGCCACGCTCGACGTCCTCGCCGACGCGCACGCGGTGATCCTCGTCTCCGACGCGACACAGGAACTCCAGCCCGCCGAACTCGCGCTGGCGAGGCACATCCGGACCTGGTGCCCCGCTTTGGTGCTGGCACTGACCAAGATCGACGTGAGCCCGGACTGGCGCGAACTCGCCGCCCGCAATCGCGCCGCACTGTCGGAGACCGGTGTCGTCGCCGACGTCTTCCCCGTGTCCGCGACGGTGCGGCAAGCCGCCGCGAAGGCCGGTGACGCGGCCCTCAACGGGCGGTCCGGCTTCCCGGAACTCCTGAACTGGGTGGGAGAACAGGCCGCACGCCCGATCGAACGCACTCGCGCGCTCGCCGCCGCGGTGAGTGTGCGCGCGGCTGCGGTCGAACTGGTCGAGACGCTGCAGACCCGGCTGAACGCCGTCTCGCAGGACAACGGCGTCGACCAGGTCACCCTGCTGCACCAGGCACAACGGCGCACCGAGGAACTGCGGCGGCAGAACGTCCGCTGGCAGAACATGTTGTCCGACGAGATCACGGACCTGATCTCCGACGCCGAATACGATCTGCGCGAGCGGACCCGGGTGATCGTGCGGCATGTCGACCGCACCTTCGACGAAGGCGACCCGGTACAGATCTGGCCGGATTTCCAGACCTGGCTGGAAGAGAACCTCGCCGAGGCCGTCGAGACGAACTACAACTGGGTGTCCGACCGGTCGGAGTGGATCGCGCAAGCGGTGGCGTCGACCTTCGGGCCGCATTACGGCCACGCCCCGGAACTGCCGCTGACCGGGTCCGGAGTGGACTCGATCCCCGAGGTCGGCACGCCCAAGATCGAGCGGTTCAAGATCGGGCAGAAACTCTTCACCGGCTTGCGCGGTTCCTACGGCGGCGTGCTGATGTTCGGTCTGGTCACCAGTCTCGCCGGGCTGCCGTTGATCAACCCGGTGTCGCTCGGCGCCGGTGTCGCGTTCGCCACCAAGAGCGTGCGCGACGAAGGCGGGATGCGGTTGCAGCGCCGCCAGGCGTTGGCGAAGGCCGCGGCGCAGCGGCACGTCGACGACGTGTTCATCCGGTTCAGCAAGGAGATCAAGGACGAGGTCCGTCAGGTGCAGCGGCGCCTGCGCGACCATTTCGCCGCGCTGTCCGACCAGCTTTCGGAAGAGCTGACGCGGCAACGGGAGCTGATCATCGCGGGCTCCGCCGAACGGGACCGGCGTACCCAGCGGGTCAAGAAGGAGATCGACCGGCTGGCCGCCCTGCACCGGAAGGCGGGAGCTTTGGGCGCGACCGCCCGTGATATCCGGGAGCTGTCGGCGTGACCACGCTGGACGTCCGGGAACTGCTGAACGAGGCCGCCGCGCATTACCGGGATCGCCCGCACGCGGTGGCGATGCTGCGGGAATGCCTGGAGCGGCTGGACGAACCGCTGCGCGTCGGTTTCATCGGCACGCCGGGGACCGGGAAGTCCACTTTGGTCTCCGCGCTGGCGGAATGGCCGACGCGGGCCTTGCGCGAGATCGATCTGTTCGATACTCCGGCTTTCGCCGAACACGTCGACGCGACGGTGCGTTTGGTGCGCCATCTCGAACCCGACGAACTCGCCGGAACGCGGTCGGTGGGCGGTTCGGCGTTCGCGCGGCAGACCGCGGTGAACTCGGTTCTGGTGCTCGGCAGGGCGGACGAGGTCGGCGCGGGCCGGATCGACGCCCTGCTCACCGCGAAACAGCTGGCGCGCCGGGCCTGGCGCGAGGACCCGGATTGCGCGGGATTCCAAGGAGTCATCGCGGTCGCCGGTCAGCTGGGTTACGCGGGACGAGCGTTGCGGGACGACGAATTCGAGGTGCTGCGCGCGCTGGCGTCGATCTCCCGGCCGGAGCTGGAGCGGTATCTGCTGTCCGTGGATTCCTTTGTGGACGATCCGTTCCCGGTGCGGGTCTCGCCGGAGTCGCGGAGACATCTGGTGTCGCGGTTCGGGCTCTACGGGGTCCGGCTGGCGATCACCCTGATCCGCACCGGCTGCGACAGCAGGCTCAAACTTTCGGCGGAACTCGTGCACCGAAGCGGTCTCGGCGACCTGAGGGACACGCTCGCCGGATGTTTCGTCGCGCGGGCCGAAGCGTTGAAGGCGCGCACGGCGGTGTTGCGGTTGGAAGGCCTTCTCGCCGCGGAACCTCTCCCGCACGGTGACCGGCTGGCCGCCCGCGTGGAACGCTTCGCCGCGGCCGCGCACGACTTCCGGGAACTGCGGCTCATCGCGGGCATCCGCGGTGGCCGCACGGCGTTGTCCGGCGAGGACGCCGAGGAGGCCGTCCGGCTGCTCGGCGCGCAGGGACTCGCGCCCACCGAACGGCTCGGTCTCGAACCCGACGCGGATCCGGCCGAGATCCACGCGGGTGCCGAAAGCGCCCTGGTCCGCTGGCGGCACGAGGCGGAACGCGCCGACGCCGCGCACGCCGAACGCGCCGCCGCCCGGGTGATCGTGCGCTCGGCCGAGGGACTGCTCAGCCTGTTCGTGGCTTGACGCCTGCCGGTCACCGAGTCACCATAGAGCACTCTATGGCGGCTCTGACCAGGCGAAAGGGGTCCGGCATGCCCGACGACGCGCGTCCGGATGTGCGGCTTCTCGGTGAACTTTTCGCGCACTGGGCGAAGGCGATCCCCGAGCGGGAGGCCCTCTCGTTCCAGGGGCGGCGGCTCACCTGGGCCGAACTCGACGACCGGGCGAGGCGCGTCACCGGCGCGCTCGCGGCCGCCGGAATCGGCAGAGGCGACCGGGTCGTCTTCGTCGACAAGAACACGCCCGCCTGCCTGGAGGTGACTTTCGGCGCGTCCTCGCTCGGAGCGGCGAACGCGGTCGTCAACTGGCGTCTCGCCCCGGAGGAACTGGCGTACGTCCTCGGTGACAGCGGCGCACGGATCATCTTCGCCGGGCCGGAACTGCTGCCCGCCGTCGAGGCGCTGCGCGATCGGCTGCCGTCGGTCGAGCGCGTCATCGTCGTCGGGGGAGAAGACGACCAGTACGAGGACTTCCTGGCCGAGGCGACGCCCGCCGAGGTCTCGCCCGAGGTCGACGAACACGACGGCGCGCTGATCATCTACACCAGTGGTACCACCGGTTTTCCCAAGGGCGCCGTCCTGACGCACCGGAACCTGCTGGCGCACAGCCGCAACGCCGGTGCCGCGTTCCCGATGGGCGACGGCGACCGCAACCTGGTCGCGATGCCGCTGTTCCACGTCGGCGGGAGTTGTTACGCGATCATCGGTTTCCACTACGGGCAGCCGACGACGATGACGCGCGAGCCCGACGGCAAGTCGCTGCTGGGCGCGCTCGCCGAAGGGGTCACGCACGCGTTCCTGGTGCCCGCCGTGGTCGCCGGCATCATGCAGGCGGGGGAGCAGGCCGTCGCCGCGTTCGCGCGGTTGAAGTACCTGGGCTACGGCGCTTCACCGATGCCGCTCCCGTTGCTGCGCAAGGCGCTCGCGGCCTGGCCGGACACGAGGTTCGTGCAGGTCTACGGCATGACCGAGCTGTCCGGGGTGGTGACGACGCTCGATCCGGACGCGCATCGCGACCCCGCCCGGCCGGAGCGGCTGGCGTCGGCAGGCACGGTGCTCCCCGCGGTGGGGATGCGCGTCGTCGACCCGGCGACGCTCGAAGACGCCGAGCCGGGGACCCCCGGCGAGCTGTGGTTCCGCACCGATCAGGCGATGGCGGGCTATCTGGGCAAACCGGAGGCGACCGCCGAGACGATCGTCGACGGCTGGGTCCGCAGCGGTGACGTCGGCAGGGTCGACGACGGAGGTTTCGTCTTCATCGAAGACCGCGTGAAGGACATGATCATCACCGGTGGCGAGAACGTCTACTCGCCCGAGGTGGAGCGGGTCATCGCCGAACATCCCGCGGTCGGCGAGGTCGCCGTGATCGGGGTTCCCGACGATCGCTGGGGTGAGCAGGTCAAGGCCGTCGTCGCCCCGGCTCCGGGAGAGCGCGTCGACGCCGACGAACTCGTCGAGTACTGCCGGGAACGCCTGGCGCATTACAAATGCCCGCGCACGGTCGAGCTCGTGGAGGCGTTGCCGCGCAACGCGACCGGCAAGATCCTCAAGCGCACCCTGCGACGCCCGTACTGGGAGGGGCGGGAGCGCGCCGTCTGATGCCGTCGACCGTCAGCCGCGAGCAGTACTTCGACGCGGCGCTGGAGATCCTCGCCGAGTCCGGGTTCGCCGGGCTCAACGTCGGCGCGCTCGGCAGACGCCTCGGCGTCACCAGCGGATCGTTCTACCACCATTTCGGCGGCTGGCCCGGATTCGTCGGCGCCCTGCTCGACTTCTGGGCGCAGCGGCAGGTCCGGATCCTGCGGGAACTGGACTTCGGTTCCGGCGGTCCCGAGGCGGATTTCGCCGCGCTGATGAGCCTGACGCGCGGACTCCGCCATCGCGCCGAGGCGGCCATCCGCGCTTGGGCGGCGAACGACGAAACCGTTCGTGTGGCACAGAAACGCGTCGACGATGCCCGGGTCAAGACGGTTGGGAGGGTGGTGGCCGAGCTGATTCCCGACCGCCGTCGCGCGGAGGTCGTGACCTCACTCGGGCTGGCGATGCTGGTGGGCTACCAGCAGGTGGCCTCGGCGGGCGGATTCACCGACCTCGGCGAGATCCTGGACGAGTACACGCGGCTGGTGCTCGCCGGTTAGGCGTTGCCGAGCACCCGCGTCACGGTGATCTCGATGACCACCCGTTCCGGGTTCGGCTTGGGCTGCCGATAGCGTGCGGCGTAGCGATTCTCGGCGTCGTGCACGGACTCCGGGTCTTCGCGCAGTACCGCGCGTCCCTCCAAAGTGGACCACCGAGGCCCGTCGATCTGGCAGGCGGCGACCGGAATGCCGTTTTCGCCCGCTTCCTTGACCAGGCGTGCCTTCTTGGATGAGCGGAACGTGATCACCCGGGCGATCCCGGCCTCGAAGTCCACCGTGACGCCGACCGCGACGACGTGCGGGGTGCCGTCCGGGCGGACGGTGGTCAGGGTGGCGAGATGCCGTTCGGTCCAGAATTCCCGGAAGGCTTCGCCGCGTTCGCTCAGGTCGATCTTCATGGTGTCAACGCTAGGCCACTGTTCACGTAGGCGTCATTTGAGGTAATAGTAAGGAAACTTTCTTAACTCTCTTGTTTTTGCCCGATCCGGATGTCACTCTCGGAACGCGCCGCCGCCACCAACGACGTTTCCGGAGGAGCCATGAGAAAGACCGTTCGGACAGTGCTGGCCGCGGCCGCGCTGACCGCCGGGCTGGTCGCCACGACCGCCCCCGCCACCGCGGCGACCACTCAGGGGACCCCTTACCTGCCGGGCGTCCTGCGTCCGTCGGCGAGCCAGTCGGCGCAGGACGCGGCGCTGGCCAAGTACTACGACTTCTGGAAGAAGAACTTCCTGACCACCAAGTGCGGCACGGGCACCTACGCGGTCAAGGCGCCGGACGCCGACCACGCGTTCGTCGCCGAGGGTCAGGGCTACGGCATGACCATCGCGGCCATGATGGGCGCCAAGGACCCGCAGGCGCGCACGGTCTTCGACGGCATCCTCAAGTTCGTGAAGGCGCACCCGTCCGTCATCGACAAGGACCTGCACGCCGCCGAACAGGACCCGAACTGCAAGAGCGTCAACGGCGGCGACTCGGCGACCGACGGCGACCTCGAGATCGCCTACGGCCTGCTCATCGCCGACAAGGTCTGGGGAAGCGGGGGCTCGGTCAACTACAAGGCCGAGGCGCTGCGGATCATCAAGGCGATCAAGCGCAGCGAGGTCAACCCCGACACCAAGTTCATGCGGCTGGCGGACTGGGCCGACAGCGGCAAGTACATCAACGGCTCGCGCTCCTCGGACTGGATGCCGGGGCACCTTCGCGCGTTCGAGAAGGCCACTGGGGACTCGTTCTGGGGTCAGGTCCGGACCCGGCAGGAGAAGGCGGTCACGCAGCTGCAGCAGCAGTACGCGCCGAAGACCGGCCTCATCCCGGACTTCGTGGTCAACACCAACTCCACGCCGAAGCCCGCGCCGTCGGACTACATGGAGGACCACCCGCAGCACTTCAGCTGGAACGCCTGCCGTGACCCGTGGCGCCTCGGCGTCGACGGCATCACCGTGTCGGGCAGCCCGGCGCAGGGTCAGGTGCGGAAGATGAACACCTGGATCCAGCAGGCCACCGGCGGTGACCCCGCCAAGATCAACCAGGGTTACACGCTGTCGGGCTCCAAGATCTCGGGCGAGTCCGGCGAGCACCCCTGCTTCACCGCGTCGTTCGCCATCGCGGCGATGAACGACCCGGGCAGCCAGGCCTGGCTGGACAAGCTGTGGACCCGCGTCACGTCCTGGTCGCCGCAGGCCGACGACTACTACGGCACCGGCATCACCGTGCAGGTCCTGATCATCCTCTCGGGGAACTACATCGCGGTCTGATCCCGCGGCAACAGCCGCTCGCTGAAGTGTCATGAAAGGGTCGTTCAGGACATTTTTTGTCCTGAACGACCCTTTCATGACATCCGACAGGACAAGATTTCAACACGCAGTTGACCTCTTCAACACCCAGTTGTAGCGTCGGCGACCACCCGAAGCCCCCGTGGAGGTCCGTCATGCCGTCGACGCCGCTCACCCTGAACCGAACCTGGCGCCTGGCCGTGCTCACCGGCCTGGCCGCGCTCGTCACCGCGGCCTGCGGAGGCGGGCCCGACGGCGCCGGCGGCCAGGAACCCGCGGCCCCCGGCGCGCCCGCCGCGATCCCGGACACGACCGCGCTGATCGAGTCCGTCCAGAAGGACGCCGCCGTCGCCGGCACTCTGCCCGCGAAGTACACGCAGGCCGGGATGCTGCACCTGGCCTCGAACCTGCAGTCCGCGCCGAACAACTTCTACGCCGCCGACGGCAAGACCCCGATCGGCTACGAGGTCGACCTCGCCAAGGCCATCGGCAAGAAGCTGGGCGTCACCGTGCACCACCAGGACATGGCGTTCGGTTCGCTGATCACGAGCCTCCAGTCCGGCCGCGTCGACCTCACGATGGCCGCGATGAACGACACGAAGACCCGGCAGGCGCAGATCGATTTCGTCGACTACTTCTCGTCCGGCATCACGATCATGGTCCGCAAGGG
This sequence comes from Amycolatopsis japonica, assembly GCF_000732925.1. Taxonomy (NCBI): domain Bacteria; kingdom Bacillati; phylum Actinomycetota; class Actinomycetes; order Pseudonocardiales; family Pseudonocardiaceae; genus Amycolatopsis; species Amycolatopsis japonica. The sequence goes on along the minus strand of NZ_CP008953.1, from coordinate 6,721,866 downwards.
CAACCCCGACCAGATCTCCGGCCCGGACACGTTGTGCGGCAAGAACGTCGCGGTGGTGCAGGGGACGAGTCACCAGAAGTTCGCCGAAGAACAGAACGGCAAATGCGCTCAAGCCGGCAAGCCCGCGCTGACCGTCACCGCGACCGATTCCGACACGCAGAACCAGAACCAGCTCCGCACCGGCCGGGTCGCCGCCATCCTCAACGACCTGCCCAGCGCGGTCTACATCTCGCGGACCGCGGGCGAGGGCAAGTTCTTCGAGGTCGTCCCCGGCGAGCCGATCAACGGCGGGCCGTACGGGATCGGCGTCAACAAGGAGAACAAGCCGCTCGCCGAGTCGATCCAGAAGGCACTGCAGTCGCTGATCGCCGACGGCGGTTACGGCAAGATCCTCCAGGCCTGGGGCGTCGAGCAGGGCGCGCTCAAGGAGGCGAAGCTCAATGGCGGAAGCTAGGGAGCCGTTGCCGATCGTCCGGCGTAAACACTGGGGCCGGTGGGTCAGCGCCGTCGTCATCCTGGCGCTGCTGATCCTGCTCGGGATCGCGCTCGGCAACGCGCAGATCCAGTGGGATTCGGTCCCCGAGTTCCTGTGGTACCGCGTGATGGCGGTCGGCCTGCTCAACACCGTGCTGCTCGCGGTGATCGCGCAGGGTTCGGCGATCGTCATCGGGATCGTGATCGCGCTGATGCGCCGCTCGGCGAATCCTGTGGCGCGCTGGTTCGCGGCGGGCTACATCTGGCTGTTCCGCGGGCTTCCGGTGCTGCTGCAGATCCTGATCTGGTACAACCTGGCGATGGTCTTCGAGTTCATCTCGATCCCGCTGCCGTTCGGCGGCCACCTGCTGCACGAGCAGACCAACGTGCTGATCACAGCGTTCACCGCCGCGCTGCTCGGTTTGGCGCTCAACGAAAGCGCGTACATGGCGGAGATCGTCCGCGCCGGGCTGAACAGTGTCGACAGTGGACAAACCGAGGCGGCGAAGTCGATCGGGATGTCGCCGGGCGCGACACTGCGCCGCGTGGTGCTGCCGCAGGCGATGCGGGTGATCATCCCGCCGACCGGCAACGACTTCATCAACATGCTCAAGGGCACGTCGATGGCGTCGGTGATCGGCGTGACCGAACTGATCCACGCCGCCAACAACATCTCGTCCAACAACCTGCTGGTGATGGAGACCCTGCTGGCCGCCGCCGTCTGGTACATGGTCGTGGTGACCGTCGCCGGGGTGGGGCAGCATTACCTGGAGCGCGCCTTCGACTCCGAAGACCGGTCGCGGAGCGCGTTCTCCCGCGCCGCCAAGGCCCTGCGCACCGCGCCACTGGTGAGGAGTGAACGTGTCTGAGCCACTGCTCAAGGCCGTCGGCGTCCGCAAGAGCTACGGCCACACCGAGGTGCTGGGCGGGATCGACCTCGAAGTCCACAAAGGACAGGTCGTCTGCCTGCTCGGCCCGTCCGGCGCGGGGAAGAGCACCTTCCTGCGCTGTGTCAACCATCTGGAGACGATCGACGCCGGGCAGGTCTGGGTCGACGGCGAGCCGATCGGGTTCCGGCTGCGCGACGGCAAACTGTACGAGCTGAAGGAACGCGAGGTCGCCCGGCAGCGGCGCGACATCGGCATGGTGTTCCAGCGCTTCAACCTGTTCGGGCACCGGACGGCGCTGCAGAACGTCGTCGAGGGGCCGGTGCGCGTGCTCGGCGTCCCCATGGAGGAAGCCCGGGAGCAGGCACTCGACCTGCTCGACAGGGTCGGCCTCGCGCACCGCGCCGACGCGTACCCGGCGCAGCTTTCGGGCGGGCAGCAGCAGCGGGTCGCGATCGCCCGGTCGCTCGCGATGAAACCGAAGCTGATGCTGTTCGACGAGCCGACGTCGGCGCTCGACCCGGAACTCGTGGGCGAGGTGCTGGCGGTGATGGGTACGTTGGCCGCGGAGGGGATGACGATGGTCGTGGTGACGCACGAGATGGGGTTCGCGGCCGAGGCCGCGGACGAGGTGGTGTTCATGGCCGACGGCACGGTCGTCGAGACCGGTCCGCCGGGGGAGCTCCTGAGCTCCCCGAAACACGAGCGGACCAAGCAGTTCCTGGCCAGGGTCCTCGCATGACGCGGATCTCGCCGCGGTACCTGCTGCAGTTCGGCGAGCCCGCCGGGTACCTCGATTTCGCCCGGTTCGGTCCGCCGTCGCACGCCGTGCTCGACACGACGGCGAGCCTGCTGGACGCCTCGACCAAGGCCGGTCCGTCCACTGTGGACGACCTGATGCGGCAGGAGACCAGGGCCAAGGCCGCCGCGGCGCGGCTTTCCGGCAGCGACACCGACCACACGGTGCTGTTGCCGCACACCAGTCTCGGCTTGTTCCAGGCCGCGTTCAACGCGCCGGGTGGCGAGGCGCTGGTGTCGGCGGCGGAGTTCCCGGCCAACACCTACCCGTGGGCCCGCGCGGAACAGGCGGGACGGCTGACCGTGCGGCGGCTGCCGCTGGGCAACGTCACCGCGGACGCGATCAAGGCGGCGCTGACCTCGGAGACGTCGCTGGTGAGCGTGAGCGCGGTCGACTTCCGCACCGGGTACCGCGCCGATCTGGCGGCCATCCGCGAGGTGGCAGGGGACCGGCTCCTCGTGGTCGACGGGATCCAGGGCTTCGGCGTGACCGAGGCGCCGTGGGACGTCGCGGACGTACTCGTCGTCGGCGGGCAGAAATGGCTGCGGGCGGGCTGGGGCACCGGTTTCGCCGTGCTGTCCGATCGGGCGCTGGAGCGGATGGAGCCGATCCTCTCCGGCTGGACCGGCGCCCGCGACCCCGGCCTGTTCGACGACGAGATCCATCCGGCCGACGACACCGCGGCCGCGTGGTCGATCTCGAACCTGAGCCCGATCACCTCGGGCGCGTTCGCGGCCGCGCTGGAACTGGTCGAGGAAGCGGGCGTCGGCGCCATCGCCGGGCGGATCGCCGAGCGGGTCGGCGAACTCGAAGACGTCGTGAAATCCGTTGGTGGCGAGGTGGTTTCGGCCGTCGAGCGACGGGCCGGGATCCTCGCTTTCACACTGCCGGGGCACGCGGCCGAACAGGTGGGTTCCGCGCTGGCGAACGCCGGGATCGCCGCGACCGTGCGGCCGGAACACGTCCGCCTGTCGCCGCACGCCTCCACGCCGGCGAGCGCGGCGGAACAGGTGCGTTCGGCGTTGGAGCGGCTGAAGAAGCCGGCTCGTGTCTTCGAGACGCCGGTCGTCGCGTCCGCGGCCTCCGGCGATCTGCTCACCGCGCTCGTCCCGGCGGTGCACGCGCTCGCGGCGATGCTGGGGCCGGGCAACGAAGTCCTGCTGCACGATCTGAGCAGGCTGCCGGACTCGATCGTCGCCATCGCGGGCGATCTCACCGGCCGGACGGTCGGCGGGCCGATGACGGATCTGCTGCTGGGGCTCGTCCGCCGGGGTACGACGCAGGATCTGACGAACTACGAGACCCACGGCCCCGACGGGCGCGCGATCCGCTCGTCGACGTTGTTCCTGCGGGACGCCGACGGGGTCGCGATCGGCTGCTTGTGCGTCAACCGGCTGTCCGACGGAGCGCCGAAGGCCAACGGGCACGAACCCGAGACGTTCCCGCCGGACGTCGACAGCCTGCAACGGTTCCTGGTCGGGCGCGCGGTGGCGAAGGCGGGAATCCCGGTGGACCTGATGAAGAAACGGCACAAGGCGGCCGTGGTGCGGGAACTGGACGAGGCGGGGTTCTTCCTCATCAAGGACTCGGTGGACCACCTCGCCGGGGAACTCGACGTCACGCGGTACACCATCTACAACTACCTGAACGAGATCCGGGGCACCTGACGCGCGTGCCATGAAAGGTCCTTTCCTTGCAAAATTTGCAAGGAAAGGACCTTTCATGGCGTTCTTGAGGGCTACGGGAGGGCTACGGGAGGAACGACTCCACGGCATCGGCGGCCCGCTCGATCCCGCCGTTCCCGCGGGTCTCGGCCCGCACCTCGGCCAGCCGCGCGGCCACCGAGGGCGAACCCGCCACCCGCTCGACGGCGGCACGCAGCGTCGAGGCCGTCACCTCGTCGGCCGGAAGCTGTTCACCGACGCCGAGTTCGGCCAGTTTCGCCGCGTTGCCGAAACCGTCGGTCGCCAGCGGGATCGCGACGGTCGGCACGCCGTACCACAGCGATTCCGTGCTGCCGCCCATACCGGCGTGCGTGATGAACGCCGACGCGGCCTCCAGCACCGCGAGTTGCGGCACGAACGACCGCACTTCGATGTGCTCCGGCAGCGGGCCGAGCGCGGCCGGATCGGTCTGGCCGATCGAGATGACCACGTGCCAGTCCGAGTCGCGGAACCCGTCGACGCACGCGCGGAACAGGTCGAGCTGATCGGTGAACGCCGTGCCGAGCGACATCAGGAGGACCTTCCGGCCGCTCGACGGCGGGGTCCAGCTCCGATCGGCCAGGCGCTCCGGGTCCAGCGCCGGGCCGACGAACCGGACCGACGACGGCACCCGTTCGACGTTGGGCTGCATCGCCTTCGGCAGCAGCGCGAGCACCTGCTCCGGATGGGAGATCCAGTCCCAGGCGTCGGCCTCGATGCCGTTCTCGTTCAGCCAGCGGGTGAAAGTGGCGAAATAGTCCTTTCCGGACGGTGAGGTCCGGATCGCGGTGACGATCTCACCCATGTCCTCCTCGTAGCCTTCCCAGGCGACATACGTCGGGGAAAGCTGCACCGCGGGAACGCCGTAACGCCTCGCCAGCACCGGCCCCGGAAGCCCGCCGATGTCGTACAGCACCAGGTCCGGGCGGTTCTCGTCGTAGAAGTCGGTGAGCACCGGCATCGCCTGGATGCCTTCGTCGAGGAAGACCCGCATCTGCGACGCCGGATCCTCCGGCCACGCCGACTGGTCGCCGAGCGGGAGGATCGAGGGGTGCGAGACGACCTCGGCCCCGGTCGGCGCGACCAACCCGGTGAGCGGCTCGCCCACGGCGTAGCTGACCCGATGCCCGCGAGCGACGAGCTCGCGGATGATCGCCAACGAGGGATAGATGTGACTCGGCGCGGTGGAGCCGATCATGGCGATGTGCTGGTTCTGCATGTGTCCTGTCCGGATCCGTGAAGTGGGGTCAGAGGGTGTGAACGCGGATGCGGCGGATCATGATCGACAGCCTAACGAGGCCCCCGAGGCCTCCCAACCGATTAACCGGTTGCCCGGTTTGCCGCGATCGGGACCCGCCGTTGGTAGGGACCTTCGCCGGAAGGCTTCCGCAGGTCATGGACGTGGATAGGGTTTCGGGGCTTTCACCTTTGGAGGGAAAGGGAGAAACCTTGAGACGTGTTCTCATCACCGCGCTGACCGCGGCCACGCTCGCCTCGGTCGCGGTGACCGCGCCCGCCGGCGCGGCGGAGGCGGCGCAGCCCGTCGAGACGATCACCTGGGGAGCGTGCACCGACCCGACGTTGATCAACGCCGGTGCCGAATGCGGTCACCTGTCCGTTCCGCTGGACTATTCGAGGCCGCGCGGCGAGAAGATCCAGCTCGCGCTCAGCCGCGTCAAGCACAAGACACCCGAGGCGCAGTACCAGGGCGTCATGCTCACCAACCCCGGCGGCCCCGGCGGTTCCGGGCTGCTGCTCGCCACCCGCGGCACCCGCGTGCCGAACCACGCGGGTGACGCCTACGACTGGGTCGGCTTCGACCCGCGCGGTGTCGGCTCCAGCAAACCCGCGCTTTCGTGCATCCCGGACTACATGGACTACAACCGGCCGAACTACGTGCCGACGACGCGGCAGCTGGAGAAGACCTGGCTGCAGCGCTCGAAGTCCTACGCCGACGCGTGCGCGGAGAAGAACAGCCGCGCGCTGCTGGAGAACATCAAGACGACCGACACGGTCAAGGACATGGACAGTATCCGCAAGGCGCTCCGCGTGGAGCAGCTGAACTTCTACGGGTACTCCTACGGCACTTACCTCGGCCAGGTCTACGGGACGCTGTTCCCGCAGCACGTCCGCCGGATGGTCCTCGATTCCACTGTGGACCCCCGCAACGTCTGGTACCAGGCGAACCTCAACCAGGACGTGGCCTTCGACGTCAACCTGAACATCTGGTTCGGCTGGGTCGCGCAGCACGACGACGTCTATCACCTCGGCAAGACGCAGGCCGCGGTGAAGCAGGTCTTCAACGAGCAGTTGAAGAAGGTGGCCGCCGTTCCGGCCGGTGGTTTCATCGGACCGGACGAGCTCCTCGACGTCTTCCAGCAGGCGTCGTACTACCAGCTGCGCTGGACGCTGCTCGGTGACGCGCTCGCGAAGTTCGTCAACAAGGGCGACTGGCAGACGATGAAGGGCCTGTTCGAGGCCTTCGGCGGACGTGGCGACGACAACGGGTACGCCGTCTACCTCGCCGTCCAGTGCACGGACGTGAAGTGGCCGCCGAGCTGGCAGCAGTGGAAGCGCGACAACTGGCGCACGTACGAGAAGGCGCCGTACTTCACGTGGCAGAACGCCTGGTTCAACGCGCCTTGCCTGTACTGGCCCGCGAAGCCCGCCAAGCCGGTGAAGGTCGACGGCTCGAAGGTGCCGAGCGTGCTGATGATCGGCGAGACGCTCGACGCGGCGACGCCGTACGAAGGCAGCCTCGAGGTGCGTAGCCGGTTCCCCGGCGCTCGCCTGATCGGTGAGCCGGGCGGCACGAGCCACGCCATCACCCCGCGCGGAAACGCTTGCGTCGACAACCGGATCGCCGACTACCTGGCGACAGGGGCTCTGCCCGACCGGAAGCCGGGACGCACCGCCGATGTCGAGTGCGCGCCGTTGCCGCTCCCGGTGCCGCCTCCGGCACCCGCTTCGGTCCCTGACGCGGCGCTCTCCCGGGTGCCCGCCTAACCCCAGTCCGTGAAGGCCTCCTTGAGGGACCCAGAGTCCCTCAAGGAGGCCTTCACGGACTTCTGGGGTTTTCAGGGCAGGGGACTTTGTGTTACAAAGTGCAAGTGAGCTTTGTAATTCAGAGTGCTCGAAGGGGGAGAGTCATGGCGGACGCGTTCAGCCTCGAAGGGCTGGTCAAGCGCTTCGGTGACGTCCTGGCCGTCGAAGACGTCAGTATGCGGGTCGCGCCAGGGGAGGTGGTGGCGCTGCTCGGGCCGAACGGCGCGGGCAAATCGACCACCATCGACATGCTGCTGGGGCTGAGCAGGCCGGACGACGGCCGGGTCCGGGTCGCCGGGCTCAGCGCGGCCGAGGCGATGGACCGGGGGATGGTCGGCGCGATGGCGCAGAACGGGACGCTGCTGCGGGACGCCACGGTCGCCGAACTCGTCGGCTTGTTCGCGTCGTTGCACCGGAATCCGCTGCCGGTCCGCGAGGTGCTCAAGCGGGCGGGTGTCACCGAGTACGCGAACCGCCGCTGCGGCAAGCTTTCCGGCGGCGAGCAGCAGCGGGTCCGGTTCGCGCTCGCGCTGGTCGGCGATCCGGATCTGCTGGTGCTCGACGAACCCACCGCGGCCATGGACGTCGACGGGCGGCGCCGGTTCTGGGCGTCGATGCGCGAGTACACCGAGACGGGCCGCACGGTCCTCTTCGCGACGCATTACCTCGCCGAGGCCGAGGATTACGCGGACCGCGTCGTGCTCATGCGGCACGGCCGGGTCGTCGCGGACGGTCCCGTCGGCGAGGTACGGGCCGCGGTCGCCGGGCGGGTGCTGCGCGCCGTCGTCCCGGATGCCACCCAAACCGCGCTCGCCGCGCTGCCCGGGGTCTCGCGAGCCGTGCTGCGCGCCGGCCACGCGGAACTGACCTGTGCCGACTCCGACGCCGCCATCCGCGGCCTGCTGCGCGAGTTCCCGCTCGCCGCGAACATCGAAATCACCGCTGTGGGACTGGAAGAAGCCTTCATCGCGCTGACCACGGACGCGCCTGAAGGGCAGAACACAGCTGAGGCCGAAGGAGCTTTGAGATGAACCCGGCCTACCTCGCGCTGGAGATCAAGCGCATCGTCCGCAGCCCGCAGTTCGCGTTGTTCACCATCGGCATGCCGTTGGCGATGTTCCTGTTGTTCGGTGGGATCTTCGGTGCCCAGGAGATCGCTCCGGGTATCTCGACCGCGACGGTGACCATGGTGAACATGGCCGCGTACGGCGCCATGACCGCCGCGCTGTTCACCGGCACCCGCGTCGCCACCGAGCGCACCGACGGCTGGCAGCGCACCCTGCGGCTGACACCGTTGCGGGCGCCCGGCTACCTGATGGTCAAGGTGGCGGCCGGACTGTTCGTCGCCTTGCCCGTCCTGCTGGTGATCTTCGCGGCCGGGATGATCCGCGGCATCCGGCTCGAAACCGGCCAGTGGCTCACGATCTTCGGCACGCTGTGGCTCGGGACGCTGCCGTTCGCCGTACTGGGCCTCATGATCGGCCTGTTCGGCAAGGGCGACACCGTCCAGGCCGTGACCGGCGCGCTGATGCTGCCGCTGGGCATGTTCGGCGGGTTGTGGATCCCGCTGCAGGTGCTGCCCGGCTGGATGAACACCGCCGGGCATCTCATGCCGACGTACTGGCTCGGCGAGATCGGCCGCGCGCCGGTGCTCGGCGGCTCGGGCACGGTGACCGCCGTCGGAGTGCTCGCGGCGTGGCTGGTGGTACCCGCGCTCGTGGTGATGGCGAGGTTCCGGCTCGACACGGCGAGACTGTGAACCCGTGTTAGTTTTCCCAAGTGGTGGAGGATGAACGGGACGGCGACGAGCGGCCGATGACGCCCGAGGAGTCGCTCGCGCTCATCGCCACGCAGTCGGAGCGGACCCGGCGCGAGATCGGGCCGAATCCGGCCGTACTGCTCGCCGTCTGGGGTCTGGTGTGGCTGTTCGGTTTCGGGCTGATCTACGTCTCCGCCCCGCCGACGGCGTTGCTGCCGCTGTGGGTCGCCGCCGTGATCACCGTCGTCGGTTTCGCCGGGGCCATGACGTACTCGGCGATCTACGGCATCCGCGCGGGCCGCGGCGTCCACGGCCCGTCCCGGCTCGTCGGGGCGATGTACGGGTGGAGCTGGATGATCGCGTTCGGCGGGCTGACGGTGGTGAACACCGCCCTGATCCGGCTCGGCCTCGACGCCGACCTGGTCCCGTTGCTGTGGTCCGGGACCTCGCTCATGCTGACCGGCCTGATGTACCTCGCCGGCGGCATGCTGTGGCAGAGCAAACTGCAGTACGGCCTCGGCGTGTGGATCATCGCGTGCGGCGCGGCGAGCGTGCTGGCCGGGGGACCGTACAACTTCCTCGTGCTGAGCGTCGCGGGCGGCGGTGGCTTCCTGGTGGCGTCCCTGGTCTTCCTGGTGCGGGCGCGATGAGCGAAGACGGGCTGCCCCAGCTGGATCCGGTGATCCACGCGCAGGCGCGGCTGCGGGTCACCGTGGCCCTGTCGAGCCTGGGGCCGGGGGACAGCATCACCTTCCCGCGGTTGCAGCAACTGCTGGACATGACGCCGGGCAACCTGTCGACGCATCTGCGCAAACTCGAGGACGCCGGCTACGTCGGGATCACCAAGGCCTTCGAACATCGCACGCCGGTGACACTGGTCGAGCTGACCACGCGTGGCCGGGCCGCGTTCGAGGAATATACGAAGGCCCTGCACCGTCTTCTTGAGGTACCGGGCGATGGGCGGGCATGACCGGTGGGTCATCCACCTCGACATGGACGCGTTCTACGCCTCCTGTGAACAGCTGACCCGGCCGACCCTGGCTCAGCGTCCGGTCCTGGTCGGCGGCGCGGGTCCGCGCGGAGTGGTCGCCGGGGCGAGTTACCAGGCGCGCGAACACGGGATCAAATCGGCGATGCCGATGTCGCAGGCGCGGAGGCTGTTGCCGCCCAACGGGGTCATCCTGCCGCCGCGGTTCAAACTGTACGAACTGCTGAGCACCCGGGTGTTCGACCTCGTCGCCACGTACGCGCCCGTGCTGGAACGGATCTCCCTCGACGAGGCCTTCGCGGAACCGCCGTCACTGGCCGGGGCGTCGTCGGAGGACGTGCGGGAGTTCGGTGCGCGCCTGCGGGAGCACATCCGGTCCGACATCGGCCTGGTCGCGTCGATCGGGGCGGCGTCGGGGAAACAGGTCGCGAAGGTCGCTTCGGATCTGGCGAAACCGGACGGGCTGCTCGTCGTCGACCAGGGCACCGAACGCGATTTCCTCGCGCCGCTGCCGACCAGGGTGCTGTGGGGGATCGGCCCGGTGGCGGAGGGGAAACTGCGCGCGATCGGCGTCCGGACGCTGGGGCAGCTGACCGCGCTCTCCGACGCCGACGCGGTGTCCACTTTGGGCAGTGTGGTCGGGCGGGATCTGCGGCGGCTGGCGACCGGCGTCGACGACCGGCCGGTGTCCGACCGCGCGGAACTCAAGCAGGTCAGCGCGGAGACGACGTTCGACCGGGACCTGATCGACCTGCCGAGCCTGCGGCGCGAGGTCCGCGACCTCGCCGTGCACGCGCACCGGCGGCTCGTCAACGCCGGCCGGGTCGCGCGGACGGTGGTGGTGAAACTGCGGCACACCGATTTCAGCACGGTGACGCGTTCGGAGACGATGGCCTCGCCCACCGACGAATTCGACCAGCTCGCCGCGATGGCGGAACGGCTGCTGATCGACCCGACCGAATTCGGCGGGGTGCGGCTGGCCGGTGTCGCGTTGTCCGGGCTTTCGGTGCCGCATCAGGATCCGCTGTTCACGCTTTCCGTTCCGGCGCCGGACGTGCCGGTGGTCGAGCGGGCGCCCGCGCCGGTGGCCGTGGTTTCGTCGAGCTGGCGGCCCGGCGACGACGTCGTGCACGACGAGTTCGGCACCGGCTGGGTGCAGGGCGCCGGGCACGGCCGGGTGACCGTCCGGTTCGAGACGCGATCCAGCGGGCCGGGGGTCGCGCGGACCTTCACCCAGGAGGATCCGGCGCTGCGCCGGGGAGAACCCGGCGACTGCCTGGCCTGATCACGCGAGATCGGCGTTCAAGCACGCGAGATCGCCGGGCGTGACGATGTCCAGTAAGTGCCGCGAAGCCGATTCCGCCCCATCGGCGTCCTTCCCGAGCACCGCCGCCAGGACGAGCGAATGCGCGGCCAGCACGTCGTCGCCGGGAACCTCGTCCAGCGCCGCGACGACCGGCACGTGCAAGCGCGCGATCAGGGGATTGCCGGACGCGCGAAGCAGGGCCGCGTGGAAGGCGCCGTCGGCCTCCCGGAAGGTCCGGACGTCGGCGGCGTCCTCCAGCAATCCGTACGCCGCGACGAGGACCGCGAGTTCGTCCGGGCGGCGATGCCACGCGGCCATCCTCGCGGCCTGCGGTTCGATCGCCCACCGCAGTTCGCGCAGTTCCGCCAGCTGCCGGGTGCGCTCGGGCCCCTCGACCCGCCAGGCGATGACGTCCGGATCGATCGCGTCCCAGTGCTCCGGCGGCCGCGTCCAGGTGCCGACCCGCGGCCGCGCCACGACCATGCCCTTGGACTCCAGCACTCGCAACGCTTCCCGCACCACCGTGCGCGACGCGGAGAACCGGCGTCCGAGGTCTTCGGGGACGATCGGCCGCCCCGCCCCGAAGGCACCGGAAACGATCAGCCTGCCCAGCTCGTCGACGATCCGGGCATGCCGGGTCATACCGGCAGACCGACCCGGCGTTCCCCGCCGCGGACCTGCTGGAGCACGACGGCGACGACGAGCAGGGTCCCGGTGGCCATGTTCTGCCAGAACGGGTTGACGCCGAGGCCGGACATCCCGTTGTTGAGCACGCCCAGGATGATCACCGCCAGCACCGTGCTGACGATGGATCCTTTGCCGCCCTTGAGCATCGTGCCGCCGAGCGCGGCGCCGGTGACGGCGAGCAGTTCGAGCCCTTCGGAACCGGACGTCGGCTGCCCGGAGCCGGTGCGCGCGGTGATCAGCAGTCCCGCGATCGCCGCGACGACACCGACGAGGGCGTAGACGCCGATGATGTAGCGGTTGATGTTGATCCCGGCCAGCCGCGCGGCGGTGTCGTTGCCGCCGATGGCGTAGATGTTGCGGCCGATGTCGGTGTAGCGCAACAGGAAGTGCAGCACCGCCGCGACGAGCAGGAACACCCACACGAGTGTCGGCAGCCCCGCGATCGAACCCTTGGCGAGGAAGATGAACAGGTCGTCGGCGCCGGTGTAGCCCTGCGCCTTGCCGTCCGAGATCACCTGCGCGATGCCCTTGTACGTCGCCAGCATCGCCAGCGTCGCGACCACCGGGTTCACCCGGCCGAAGATGATGATCATGCCGTTGACCAGGCCGCACACCACGCCGACGCCGATCGCGGCGAGCGTGCCGACCGCGGAACTCCCGGTCGAGGTGAACACCATCGCCGACACCACCGACGCGAGCCCGGCCATCGAGCCGACCGAGATGTCCAGCGCGCCGAGGATGATCACCAGCGTCTGCACCAGCGACAGCAGGCCCATGATGGTGATCGCGCTGCCGATCAGCAGCAGATTGTTGGTACGCAGGAAGTTCTCGTTCAGCGAGCTCATCAGGATCACGAGCGCGATCAGGGTGAGCAGCAGGCTCGAGTTCTGCACGCCGATCGCGGTCACCGTCCGGCGGAACGGGGACACCGGGTGGGCGATGGTGGTCACGAGGCGATCTCCTCGGTGTCTTCGGTGGCTGGGATGGCCAGGGTCAGCACGGCTTCTTCGGTCGCGCCGTCACGGTCGAGCGCACCGGCGACCCGGCCCGCGCGCAGGACGACGATCCGGTCGGCGAGGCTCAGCACCTCGGGCAGATCCGACGAGATCACCAGCAGCGCGATGCCTTCGGCGGCGAGCCCGTCGATGATCCGGTAGATCTCGGCCTTCGCGCCGACGTCGACACCGCGGGTGGGTTCGTCGAGGATCAGCAGTTTCGGACGCCGCGCGAGCCAGCGCGCGAGCACCGTCTTCTGCTGGTTGCCGCCGGAGAGCTTGCGGACCTCCTGCTCCATCGACGGCGTCCGCACGCGCAGTTCGCGCACGTATTCGGCGACGAGTTCGCGTTCCTTGGCCCGCCGCACCACGCGGAACCGGCGCAGGCGGTCCAGTACGGCGATGGACACGTTGTCCCGCACCGATCGCTGCATCAGCAACGCGTCGGTCTTGCGTTCCTCCGGCGCGAACCCGATCCCCGCCTTGACCGCGTCGCCCGGAGTGCGGGCACGCAACGGTTTCCCGTCGAGTTCGACGGTTCCCGAGCGCACCGGCAGGTCGCCGACGATCGCGTGCGCGAGTTCCGAACGTCCGGCGCCGACCAGCCCGGCGAGGCAGACGACCTCACCGGCGCGGACCTCCAGGGAGATGTCCGCGACGTCGTCGGTGGTGACCCGGTCGAGCCGCAGCACCACACGGCCGGTCTCCTGCGTGGCTCGTCGCTCCAAAGTGGACAGGTCGCGGCCGATCATCATGCGCACCAAACGGTTCTCGTCGGTGGAGGCAGCGTCCTCGACACCGATCAGGCTGCCGTCGCGCAGTACGGCGACCCGGTCGGCGAGCTGGAAGATCTCCTTCATCCGGTGGGAGACGTAGACGACCGCGACGCCGCTGTCGCGCAACCGCCGGATCAGCGCGAACAACGCGTCGACCTCGTGCTCGGACAGCGACGACGTCGGCTCGTCGAACGCGACCACCTTCGGCGGCGACTTGGCGGTGAGCACCCGCAGGATCTCGACCAGCTGCCGTTGCGCGGGCGACAGCCTGTTCCCGAGCGTCTCCGGCCGCAGCACCCCTTCGAATCCGTACTCCCGCAACGCTTCCTGCGTCATCCGGTGCAGGGTCCGGCGGTTGACCAGCCGTCCCCGCGCCGGCAGTTCGCCGACGAAGACGTTCTCCGCCACCGAAACGTGCGGGATGATCTCCGGCTCCTGGTAGATCACCCGGATCCCGGCGGCCATCGCGGCCCGCGGGCTGTCGAACGTCACCGGGGCGCCGTCGATCAGCAGCTGCCCGTCGTCGGGACCGTGGTCGCCGGAGAGCACCCGGAGCAGGGTGGACTTGCCGGCGCCGTTCTCGCCCATCAGCGCGAGGACCTCGCCGGGCCGGAAGTCCAGTGTGACGCCGTCGAGCGCGGTCACCCCGGAGAACCGTTTGCCGATTCCTTCGGCGGTCAGCACCGCCGCGGGTTCGGATGTGGCCATGGAACCGCCTCCACGCGGGATCAGATGCAGTTGACGCCGGCCTGCTTGTAGTTGTCCTTGGTGACGATCTGGGTCTTCGCGATCGTCTCCGGGGGAAGCTCCTTGGAGTTCTTCACCTTGTCCACGAGCAGCTGGATCGCGGTGCGGCCGACCTCGGCGCCGGAGATGAACAGCGCCGACTTGTTCCCGGTGTCCTTGCCCGCGGCCCAGTCCTTGCAGGTCAGGTAGGCGCCGAGGCCGACGCCGATGATGTCGGCCGCGGGGACGCCGGAGTTCGCGAGCGCGGTGACGGCACCGGTCTCGTTCTCGTCGTTGCAGCCCCAGACCACCCAATGCTTGACGCCCGGATTCGAGCCGATCACCGCGCCGGTGCGGTTCTGGGCGTCGACCGGGGTGTTGTCGGTGCCGACCTCGATCACCGGCACCTGGGCGCCGGCGTCCTTGTCGAATGCGGCTTTGGCGGCGGTGACGCGGTCGGAGCAGACCGTCAGATCCTGTTTGTAGGCGCTGATGATCTTGGTGTCCGCGGCGGCCCAGCCCGCCGCCTTGAACAGCTTCGCGGCCTCCTTGCCGACCGAATCGCCCATCTGCGAGCCGTTGAAGCCCACGAACGGCGACTTCGTCCCGGCGCCGTCCTTGATCACGTCGTCGGAGGCGATGATCGGGATGCCCGCGCTCTTCGCCTTGTCGAGCACCTGCGGGCCGATGGCCTGGTCCGGGACGACGATCGCGATGCCGTTGGCGCCCTGGGCGACCGCGGCGTCGAGTTCGGTGATCGCCTTGTTGGCGTCCTGCCCGAGGTTGACGACCTTGAGTTCGACGCCGAGTTCCTTCGCCTTCTCCTGCGCTCCCTGCGCCTGCTCGACGAAGTACTGCTGGTCACCCTGTTTCTGCAGGTAGAACAGGGTGATCTTGCCGCTCGCGGGAGCCTGCTGCTGGGGTGCGGCGGTCTCTTTTCCGGAGGAGCAGCCGGTCAGCACGACACCGGCAATCAAACAAGAACCAACAATGCGCCAGGGCAGGGACCTGTGCGAAGCTGTGGACATCGGATGCTCCCAAGACGAAGCGGAAGAGTGTGACTTGTATTACTAAACACTCTTCCGGGTGACGTCAAGGCGCGATCCGGTCACGACGACCGGCTCTGATCCGACTAATCGCCGGTCAGGAACGCGATCGATCCTGTGGAACTTGTCCGAAGTCTGTCCGATCGTTCTTGTTGACTTCGGTTGAGTGTCGCGCCTACAGGGCGTAAGGCAGGATGGAGGGACCGTCACCCGATCGAGGGAATCGATGTTCAGCTCCCGCGTCCGCCAGACCACCGCCCTCCTCGGCGCCGCCGTCCTGCTCGCCGCGTGCAGCGGCACCCCTGAGCACCAGCCGCCGCCCGCCGCGTCCGAAGCGCCGCAGTCGAGCCAGGCGCCGGACGGGTCCTTCACCGTGGTCGCCACCGGCGACGTGCTGATCCACCCCGCGCTGACCGAGCAGGCGAAGGAGGACGGCGGCGGCAAGATCGATTACCGGCCGCTGCTGGCCGGGATCAAGCCGCTGATCTCCGGGGCCGACCTCGGCATCTGCCACCTCGAAACGCCGCTCGCGCCGAAAGGCGGGCCGTACAGCGGCTACCCGTCGTTCAGCGCGCCGCCGGAAATCGTCGACGCGCTCAAGGACACCGGGTACGACAACTGCTCGACCGCGTCGAACCACACGATCGACCAGGGCGTGGACGGCGCGACCCGCACGCTCGACAAGCTCGACGAGGCGGGGATCAAGCACACCGGTTCGGCACGTTCGGCCGAAGAGGCGAAGAAGCCACTGATCGTCGACGTCAACGGCGTCAAGGTCGCCCAGATCTCCTTCGCCTACGGGTTCAACGGGATCAAGGTGCCCGCGGGCAAACCCTGGCTGGTCAACCAGATCGACGCCGAAGACGTGATCGCCCAGGCCAAGGCCGCGCGGAAGGCGGGCGCCCAGGTCGTCCTCGCGAGCCTGCACTGGGGCACCGAATACCAGCACGATCCGACCGCCGAACAGCGCACGCTGGCGAAGAAACTCCTCGGCGACGACTCGATCGACCTGATCATCGGCCACCACGCGCACGTCGTGCAGCCCTTCGAACAGATCAACGGCAAGTGGGTCGCCTACGGCCTCGGCAACAGCGTCGCCCGGCATTCGGAACCGAAGGGCTCGACCGAACAGGGCGCCGCGGCGCGGTTCCGGTTCGTGCGCGACGGAGACCGCTGGAAGGTCGACAAGGCCGAATACGTTCCGACGCTGGTCCAGCTCGGCCCGCCGATCCGGCTGCTCGACCTGACCGCGGGTCAGGCCGGGAACGCCGGCGCGGAAGCGCTCAAGGCCACCGACGAGGTCGTTCTCAGCCGTGGCGCCGCGGACAAGGGCCTGACCCGGCCCGGTCGCTGATCTGAGGGGACAGGGGTGGGCTCTTCCCCGCCCACCCCTGCCTTACCGCGCCCGACTTCAATACCGTCGCCGCACCACCAGTTTCGCGAGGGCCGCGAGCTCGGCGCCTGGGCGGGGCACCGGGTTCGCGACGGCGAGATGGTGCAGCGCGCCGGTCAGGAGCGCGTCGGCCTGCTCCTGGCTCCACGTCCGGCCGCCCGCCCGTTCCACCAGCTCCGCCGCGTGGGGCAACTCCGCGGCGTCGAGGTTTTCCTTGCGGTACAAGGCATCCAGCTCTCGCCCGGCGTCCGTCCCCGAGTGGAGCGCGGCCACCACCGGCAGAGACTTCTTCCGGTTGGAGAGATCCGAGTGGACCGGTTTCCCGGTCACCGCCGGATCGCCCCAGATCCCGAGGAGATCGTCGATGTGCTGGAACGCCAGCCCGAGTGCCCTCCCGTACTCGGTCAGCCGGTCGACCTGATCCTGCCTCCCTTCTCCGGCCAGCGCTCCGAGCGTGCACGACGCCCCGAGCAACGCGCCGGTCTTCCCCTCGGCCATGCGAACGCATTCGGCGGTGTCGACGTCACCGCGTTCCTCGAACTTCAGATCGGCGCTCTGCCCTTCCAGCAGGTCGATCACGGCGGTGCTGAGCACCCGCAGCGCGGTCTGCCCGAACGGCGCCAGGACCTCGAAGGCCCGGCACAGCAAGGCGTCCCCGGCGAGGATCGCCGCACCGGTGCCGAAAACGGTCCAGGCGGTCGGGCGATGCCGCCGCGTGGTGTCGGAGTCCATCACGTCGTCGTGCAGCAGGGAGAAGTTGTGCACCATCTCCACCGCGACGCCCACCGGGACGGCGATCTCGGCGTCCCCGCCGACCGCCTGTGCCGACAACAGCGCCAGTGCGGGCCGCAGCGCCTTCCCGCTGTCCGAAGTGGACGGACGGCCGTGTTCGTCCCACCAGCCGAAGTGGTAACCGGCGATGAGCCGCATCGACTCGGGCAATCCGTCGACGGCTTCACGCAAGGCCGGGTCGAGAAGATTCCGGCTCCAGGTCAGTACCTCACCGGCGGGCCGGGCGCCGGTATGGGTCTCGATGGTCGTCAACGGACTCCCTTTCAGTCGACCCGGTGAACCGCGGTTTTTCACAATTCGCGGATACCCATTCGAGTGGGTGGGCGCAAAGTCAACATAGCAAGGCGTAATGCCCGGTCAAACAGCTCGATCGGGTCTACGGAGAGGTTCACCTGTTTGCCGGATTGGGCCGGACGCGCGTTCTCCGGCGGCCGATCGGGTGCCGTCACTGCGCGAAATGCCCGTATGCGACCAGGTCGGTGACGTCTCGTGGTGGCCGCTCACTCGGTCGTGAAGCGGGGTTCTCCGACCGGTGACAGGCCTTTCCGGCGCGTGTCGGAAATTGTTTCGAGTCGTGGGAAATTGGGCCGAGCCGGTGATGATCGACTTGTCCCCGTCCGCCGCTGGTATGAATTGATTCAACCGGTCTTTTCCGTTCGTCGAAGGGTGAACTAGTTTCAGCAGTCTCCAGCCTGGAAGGACTCGAATGGGTATTTACCTGACCGGCATCGCCTGGGTCGTCGGCGCGGCGGCCCTCGCGGGACTCGTCGGCTACCTCGTCCGCAGGTTCGGCTGGGACGAAGGACGGCCCGACAACAACGACGCCGCCGGCCAGGTGTTCACCATCGTCGGCGGGCTGCACGCCGTCCTGGTCGCGTTCATCCTGATCTCCCTCTTCGATTCCGCGAGCGCGGCGCGCGAGGGCTCCTACCACGAGGCGGACAGCCTGGTCGCCGCCGTCTGGGCCGCCGATTCGCTGGGGACCGAGGTCAAGGACGAGGTGCGGAAACTGAGCACTGAGTACATCAGCACGGTCGAGCAGAAGGAATGGCCGCTGATGGCCGGAGGGCAGACGACCCTCCCGGACGCCGGCTGGACGCAGCTCGACCGGTTGCGCAAGGCCGTGGACAAGGCCCCAACGGACGACGACTGGCTGCGCGAGCGCAAGACCGAGGCGAACACGCAACTCTGGCAGGTCTACGAGGCCAGGCAGGAGCGGCTCAACGCGGTCGTGGGCGGCCGGGTCGGCGGTGTCGTGTGGTTCGCGCTCATTCTCGGCAGCCTCATCTCGGCCCTGCTGCCCAACCTGTTCGGCGGTACCCGGCTGGCCGCGCATCTGGTGATCGTGTCCACCCTGGCCGGCACGGTCACGTTGCTGCTGTTCGCGATCTACCAGCTGCAGAACCCGTTCGGCGGTGGGGTGCGGATCCCGCCGGACGCGTTCACCGCCGCGCTGGCGAGGATCTCTTGAGCCGGTGAGCACTGTGGACGGGGTGACCCGGGCGGCGGCGACGGTGGCCGTCGCCGGGCTGGTGGGGGCGTCGGCGCTCCTGGCGCCGATGGCCGCGCGGGCCGCCGAGTCCTGCTTGGTGGTGCAGGCGGAGACCGGGTCGTACGGGAAGTCGAAACTGCGCTGGCTCGATGTCGGCTCGGGCACGACGTCGCGGGTGACCGAGCCGGGCTACCGGCTCAACGCACTCGGCTACTCCGCGACGCGCGATCTGGTCTTCGGTGTCGCCGAAGGACTCAGCCGGGGCGCGCACGCGGTGACGATCGACCGGGCGGGGAAGACCCGGGATCTCGGCCCGATCACCCGTGCCGGCAACCGGCTGCCGCTGTGGAGCCCTGTCGCGGGAGTGACCGCGGGCGCGATCGGCGGGGATTCCTGGTACCTGCTCAGGAACGGCACACTGTACACAGTGGACTTGACGCCGGGGGAGCGGTACCTGC
This sequence comes from Amycolatopsis japonica, assembly GCF_000732925.1. Lineage (NCBI taxonomy): Bacteria > Bacillati > Actinomycetota > Actinomycetes > Pseudonocardiales > Pseudonocardiaceae > Amycolatopsis > Amycolatopsis japonica. Next base: position 6,702,540 of record NZ_CP008953.1, on the reverse strand, counting down.
GGGTGATCAGGACGGTGTTCCTGCGGCCGATCACGCTCGCCCACGACGTCAACGATTTCGCGTACCACAACGGATTGCTGTACGGAGTTTCCACCACCTGGCGCGGAAAAGGCGCCGTGATCACCATCGATCCGGAGACCGGAAAGGTCCGTGAAGCCGAAGACGCGCGTTTCCCGCCAGCCGACGTCTACGGCTCGGTGGTGCTCGGCCGTGACGGTGCGCTGTACGCCACGGCGAACCGGATCGGCGGGCGCAGCGTGCTCTACCGGCTGGAGCGGAGCGGGCAGGTGACCGTGGTGCTTTCGGGGCCGCCGCTGGCGGGTTCGGACGCCGCGGGCTGTCTCACCGCGCCGGAACCGGAACCGCCCAAGCCTGAGCCGCCGAAGCCGGAACCGCCCAAGCCGACGCCCACGCTCACGCCTTCCCCTACTTCTACGCCGCCGTCGCCCAGTCCGTCTCCGTCTCCTTCGCCGAGCCCGAGTCCGTCGCAGACGCCCTCATCGTCTCCGTCTCCCTCGCCGTCGTCGAGCCCGGCGCCCACGTCCGCTCCCCAGGCGATGCCGCAGCCGCCCGTTTCCCCGCCGAGGCCGTCTCGTTCGGCGGCGCCCAGGGAACGGAAGGAGGTGGCGGCGGAGGTCGACGCGCACGCCCGCACGAAGGAGAAACGGCGGTGGGGTTTGACCGCGCTGGTCCTGATCCTCGGTGGCGGCGCGGCGGCCGGTGCCGTCCGGCGGGCGCGGTGAGTCAGTACTTGAACTGGTCCACGTTCTCGCGCGTGATCAGGAGCGGGTCGCCCAGCAGGAGGGTCTTCTTGTCTTCCTCGTACTTGATCGCGGGGAGTTCGAGGTTGACCTTGTTCGACGGGCCGGGCAGTTTGCCCTCGGCGATCTGCTTGCCCGCCCAGGCGGTGAGGTAGCCGAGCGATTCGACGTTCCACAGCACCGAGAGCGACGCGGAACCGTCCAGCAGATACGGCTTGATCGCCTGCGGGGTCCCGACGCCGACGGTGAAGACGCGGCCGATCTTCTGCTGCGAACGGACCGCTTCGGCGACGCCCGGCGCGGACGTCGTGCATTCGCCGACCAGGCCGGTGAGGTCCGGGTACTTGGTCATCAGCTGTTTGGCCAGCGCGGTGGCGTTGTCCTTGTCCTCACCGGCGTAGACCGTCTCGACGAGCTGGGCATGGGGGTACTGGGTAGCGGTATAGGCACGCTGAACGGCGATCCACGCGTTGAGGTTCTCGGCGGTCTCGCCACAGGAGACGATCGCGTACTTGCCCGCGTTGCCCATCTTCTTCATCAGCGCGTCGGTGAGCGCCTTGCCGATGCCTTCCGGGGTCGCCTGATTGACGAAGAGCTCGCGATCGGTGCCCGGCGCGTCGGTGTCCGAAGTGATCACGTGGACGCCCTTGGCTCGCGCGTCGGTGATCGCGGGCGCGATCGCCCTGGGATCGTTCGGCGCGATCGCGATGACGTCCACCTGCTGGTCGACGAGGCCGCGCACGATCGAGACCTGCGCCGCGGGGTCGACCGTGACCGGACCGGTCGAGGTCCATTCGACACCGAGCTGCTTGGCCGCGGCCTGCCCGCCGGTGTTCATCGCCTCGAAGTACGGGATGCCGGCGACCTTGGGCACGAACGCGATCCGGATCGGCCTGGCCGCCATTCCCGCCGGCTCTTCGCCGTCGCAGCCGGCCAGCCCGAACACCATGCCCAAAACGAGCACAGTGGCAACGACGAGCGTCTTCGTCGGCCCTCGCATCTCCACCCCATAGTCACGGAACCATCTGAACCAGCCGATCGGTCTACGCGCGGTGGAGACCTCCGGCGAAACTAGGGTCTCCGGTTACCCCGGTCAACCGGATGAGCGCAAAGGGTTACGGAAGTGAGTTCATCGACCTGGGACGATTACCCAGTCAGCCTCCGGGGGTGACGGTGAGCGACGGCTCGCCCCGCGTTTGATACGGGCGGGGGGTATGGTCTGTCGTATGGGCGACGCAAGGCATGGAGCAAGCTGGTCGATGGCGGTGTCGGCGACCCTGCACTGCCTCACCGGCTGTGCGATCGGTGAGGTCCTCGGCATGGTCATCGGTACCGCGCTCGGCCTCGGCAACCTGGCGACGGTCATCCTCTCGGTGGTGCTCGCCTTCGTCTTCGGTTACGCGCTGACCATGCGCGGCGTGCTGAAGTCGGGGCTGCCGTTCGGCGCCGCCCTCAAGGTGGCGCTGGCCGCCGACACCGTGTCGATCGCGGTCATGGAGATCGTCGACAACGCGGTCATGCTGGTGGTGCCGGGCGCCATGGAGGCCGGGCTCGGGACCCTGCTGTTCTGGGGCGCGCTGGTGTTCTCGCTGGCGGTGGCGTTCGTGCTGACGGTGCCGGTGAACAAATGGATGATCGGGCGCGGGCTGGGGCACGCGAAGGTCCATGCGCACCACGGTGGTCACTGAGCTCTCCAGGAGCAATGCGTCCGATTTGGGTACTTTGGGCAGTATTGTCTGGGGGGTCGTGAGTGGCGAGTGTCGTTAGAACGACCCGAAACACTCACGACCACCCGCGCCGACCCCTCACCTGCCTTCGCGACGCTTCCGCCCCCTGTGGACTGTAAGACCTGAGGTGAAGGGGACCTTCCGCTCATGCGACGCGGGGAAAGTCCCCTTCACCTCACCCATCCCCGCCGGTCACGCGCGGCCGCGCCGGAACGCGTTGCGAAAGCCACTTTCGCAACCTTCAACGTTGCGAAAGTGGCTTTCGCAACACCACGCCGCAGCCGGAAAGCCCGCCCGGCTCAGACGCTCGAAAGATCGACGGCCCGGTCGATCTCCCGCGGCATCAGCACCCGCAGAATGCCTTCCAGCAGGTAGTAGTCGCCGTACGGCAACGAAACCTCGACACCGTCCTCGGCCCGCCGGTTGCGCGTGCCCCGCGCCATGATCGCCTCGGCCTGCGTCGATTTCGCGGTCAGGCACGTGTCGCACAGCGCGGTGAGGATCCGGATCGCCGCTTCGCGGTACTGCGGCCGGTTCGCCACCTTCGCGAGGTCGAGCAGCCCGCACGCCATCACGGCACCGGCGGAGGAGTCCTTGATGTCGTACGGCGCCTGCGGTGCGAGGTAGTCCCATACCGGCACGTTGTCCGGAGTCAGCGCGCGCAATGCGAAGTCGGCAAGGCGTTGCGCGGTCCGCAGGAACAGCGGATCCCCGGAGCGCCGGTACATCGTGGTGAACCCGTAGATGCCCCAGGCCTGGCCGCGCGACCAGCACGACGTCGGGCTGTAGCCCTGCACGGTGTTCGGCCCGATCTCGGCGCCGGTGTCCGGGTCGAAATCGAAGACGTGCGGGGTCGAACCGTCCGGGCGCACGAAGACCCGTTCGGTGGTCTTCGCGTGCGAGATGGCGATGTCGAGGTACTTCCGGTCTCCGGTCTGCTTGCTCGCGAAGGTCAGCAGGTCCAGGTTCATCATCGTGTCGACGATGACCCGGCCCGCGTTGCCCGGGGTGCCGAGCGCGCCCCACGCCCGGATGAACTTCCCCTTTTCGTTGTAGCGCTGGATGAGCGACGCGGCGGCGTTGAGCGCGCCGGCACGCCACTTCTCGTCGCCGGTGAGCCGCCAGCCGGTCACCCACGACGGGTAGAAGAGGAATCCGAGGTCGTGATCCCGCGTCTCGTACTGGCGCGGCGCGAGCTTTTCCGCCGACGCCATGGCGAGCGTGCGGAATCGCGGATCACCGCTGTAGATCGAAGCGAGCCACAAAGTTCCCGGCCAGAATCCGCCGATCCAGCCGCCGTTCTGCGAATAGGTCCATTTCTCGAATCGGGTGATCTCCGGAAAGGCCGTGACGCCGGGGGCGACGGCCCGCAGCTTGGTCACCGCGTAATCGGCCGTTCGGCGGAAAGTCCTTAGCCCGTCGGCTTCTTCCCCTGCCGCACTGGCGGCCGGGGTGATCGTCGTCGCCGCGACGGCGGCACCGGCAGCGGTGGTCAAGAGGGTTCGCCGGGAAACGTTCACAATGTCCGCCATTCGTCAGTGGGAACGCGTCACGGGAGTTTCGCACGACGATTACGGACTTGTGAAGACCATTCATGGTTGTGAATAACCGCTTCACTCAGCGGGACGGATGTTCGCGTTGTGGTGGAACACGTTGTCCGGGTCGTACACCGCCTTGATGGCGGCCAGCCTCGCGTACTTCTCCGCGCCGAACGCCGTGCGCACGCGGTCTTCGTCGTATTCGTTCATGAAGTTCAGATAACCGCCGTAGTTGTTGGAATGCGGCAGGAGTTCCTCCCACAACGACCGCACCCAAGCCCGGTCGGCGGCCAGGAGTTCCGGCGTCGGCGCGGTCGCCGCGAGGCCGATGACGAATCCCGGCGTCCGCGGCCCGCCGAACGCGGTCGCGTCGTCGGGCACCGTCGAGAACGTGTCCTGCAACGGCACGATCGGCAGCACGGTCGTCGGCGACGCCTTGTCCGGCAAGCGCGCGGCGATCACGTCGATGACCTTTTCGGACAGTGACGAGACGTAGAGCGATTTCTCGTAGGCGAGGATGCCCCGGGGCGCGGTCGGGTCGAGCAGTTTCTGCAGCTCCGCGTAGGGCATCGGCGTGACGAGTTCGAACGCCGTGGGCAGCCCGCCCCGGATCCGCTCGACCAGCCGCTCGTGCCGCTCTGGGCCGTCGAAGCCGGCGACGACCAGCGCGAGTCCTGGCGCGAAGTGGTGCTCCGGCGGGACGAACGGCGCGGGCGGCGCGGTGATCCCGACGAGCATCGAACCGGTGCCCGGCGGCAGCGTCGCGATCACGTCCTTCGCGAAGCGCATCGCGTCGGGCGCGTTCGCCAGTGTCCAGAAGAACAGCCCGACCTCGGCGAGACCGACCCGGTGCAGCCGGAACTCGAATTCCGTGACCACGCCGAAATTCCCGCCACCGCCGCGCAAGGCCCAGAACAGATCCGGATGCTCCACTTCGGACGCCCGCAGGATCCGGCCGTCGGCCGTCACGACCTCCGCCGAAAGGAGATTGTCGATCGTGAGCCCGTGTTTCGCGGTCAGCCAGCCGAAGCCGCCCCCGAGCGTGAGACCGCCGACGCCGGTGTCGCTCACCGTGCCGCCGACCGTCGCGAGCCCGTACCGCTGCGTCGTTTCGTCGACGTCGGCCCAGACGGCGCCGCCCCCGGCCCGCGCGGTGCGGGCGTCGGGATCGACGGTGATCCGGCTCAGCCCGCCGAGGTCGATCACCAGACCGTCGTCGGCCACGGCGGAACCGCTGAAACTGTGCCCGCCACCGCGAACGGTGATCTCAAGACCCTTCTCGCGGCCGAAGGCCAGCGCCGTGACGACGTCTTCGCGGGTGGCGCATTCGGCGACCACCGCCGGACGCCGGTCGATGTCGCCGTTCCACACGGCGCGGGCGGTGTCGTAGCCCGGATCGGCGGCGGTGACCACCGTGCCGGAGAGCTTTTCGCGCAACGTGGTCGTTTCGGGCGGATTCATGGGGACCCCCTCAGGTCGTGGCTACCGCAAGTCTCGATGGCGGACGCCGCGGCCCAAGGTCCTCACGAGCGGGAGAAAGGGCGGACGAAAGGGCGAAGGCCCGGCGTTATGGGGTACGCCGGGCCTTCGCGATTAGGAGTGCGTCAGCACTTGGGTGCCACCGGCAGGTCCGATCCGGTCTGCAGGTAGGTGTCGGAGATGTAGTGCCCCGGCCCGATCCGGTCCCAGATGTTGCTGGTGCCGAACTTGCCGGTGACGGTCTCGCCCTCGACGTAGCATTCGATGTTGACCTTCGCGTAGTTCGCCGCGAGGCCCTTGATCGCCGCCGAGGTGCTCGCCGAAGCGCGGACGTTCATCGGGTCGCCCGCGGTGCTGACGACGCCGGTCGGACCGGAGCCGGTCCACAGGTAGGAGACGTTGACCCAGCCGTTGTCCGTCATCTTCAGGCCGTCCCAGAAGGTGCCGTCGGCGAGGTCGATACCCGCCGGGTTGGCGACCCTGCGGCCGAACTCGTCCTTGCCGCCGTTGTAGCCGTCCTGGTACGCGGCCTGCGCCTCGGGCTTGCCCTGCGGCAGGTTCTTCCACATCTGGCGGGTGGCCGACGGGTTCCAGTAGTCGTCCTTGGTGTTCCACGGGCCGACGTCCCACACCGGCGCGTATTCGCAGCGGCTGTTGTCGGTGCGGCAGATGCGGACGGTGTAGTTGCCGGTGTTCTTGGGCGCCAGGCCGCGGCCCGAGGGGAGGGCGACGAAGTGGTCGCGGGACTTGATCACGTGCCCGTTGGCGGTGGTGCCGCCGACGAGGCCTTCGCGGGTGCCGTAGACCTTGTACGTCAGCGGGGCCGCGGCCGCGCCGATCGCGTTCACCTGCGGGCCGAGATCACCCTGGAGGGTGACGTCGCTGACCTTCGCGGTCACACCGTCGTTCACCGTGCGCAGTCCGATGCGGACCTGGACCGTGGAGACCGAAGCGGACAGCTGGGCGGCGCCGCCGTCGGTGGGCGTCCACTCCGTCCAGTCCTGCGAGTTGAGCTTGCCGCGGACATCGACCTCGACCTCGGTGCCCTTCGGCGCGTCGGCGGTCACCTGGGCGGTGACGCGGTTGACCGGCTTCCCGAGTTTCTGCTCGGCCAGCAGCAGGTAGCCCTGGCTGCCGATGGAGTCGGGTTTTCTGTGCCAGGCGGCGTTTTCCAGGCTGAGCACGCCGCCGTCGCTGCGGACGTTGACGTCGTCGCCGTCCACAGTGGACAGATCGGCGCGCCAGCTTCCTTCGGGCGCGGCGTTCGCGGGGCTGGCGGCGAGCGCGGTGACCGCCCCCATGGCCAGCACGGCCGCCATCACCCGGCGGGCCTTCACGGTCCGGACCATTCCGGTCTCCCTTCGAGCACTCTCGGTTGCTACGAAGGGAGCTTCGCCGGGGGCTGTACACGATCGATACAAACGCGAGTCGGCACCTGATCGCGGTGCGTGAATACCGCGACCAGGTGCCGAAAGGCGAAACGGTCAGGCGCTCGCGGAGTCGTTGTAGGACGCTTCGGCCGACTCCTGAAGACGTGAAGCGAGCGCGGATTCCTGCGGCCGTGCGGAGAGTTCCCGCCACAACGCCAGCGCGCGTTCCGAATAGGTCCGAGACCGCTCGGGCTGGCTCAGCGCCTCGTGCAGTTCCCCGAGCAACTGCGACACCTCGGCCTCGGACCGGCGGTCCCCGTTGCGCCGGTGCACGCTCAGCGAATTGACCAGCAGCAGTTGCGCGTGCGCCAGATCGCCGCTGTGCAGGTACAGCTCGCCGAGATTCTGGTTCGCGTAGCCGACGCAGTGGTCGTCGCCGAGTTCGTTGAAAAGGGCGATGGCCCGGTCGACCCACTCCCGCGCGCCCGCGAGGTCGCCCTGGTGCTGACGCAGCATCGCGAGCCGCTTCAACGCGTGCGCCTCCCGATGCCGGTCCCCGATCCGGGCGGACTGTTCGAGGGCCTCGGTGAACCAGCGTTCCGCCTCGGCGAACCGGCGCCGCGCCAGCCACACCGCGCCGATCGCGATCCGCGCGAGGGCCTCGCCATGCGGGTCACCCGCCGCCGAGAACTGGTCGAGCGCCGCGTGACAGTGCTCCAGCGCGACGGTGTCCTCGCCCTTGATCCGCAGCACCGTGCCGAGCCCGGCCAGCGCGATCGCCGCGCCCTGCGCGTCGCCGACCTTGTCGAACAGCAGCTGCGACTGCTCGAACGCGACCAGGGCCTCGGCGTAACTGTCCTGGTACAGCTGGATCTGCCCGAGGTTGCGCTGGATGATCGCCTCGCCGCGGACCTCGCCGGACCGCCGGGCGGCGGCCAGCGCGACGGCGTGCGTCTGCAGCCAGTCGTCCTGGTGACCGCGCTGGTCGAAGTACGGTGCCAGCGCGGCGGCGAGCCGCCAGGCCAGCGAATCGAAGCCGAGGTCGGCGGCCAGCGAGACGGCGGCGACACAGGTGTGCCGTTCGGCGGCGAACCACGCGGCCGGATCCTCGATCAGCCTGCCGGTCCCCCGGGGGAGCGCGGGCTGGACCGCGGTGTCGTCCCGGTAGAGGCCGAAGAAGTGGATCGGCAACCGGTCCGCGGCCTCGACCGCGAGCGCGAGATAGCCCTCCAGCACCCGTTTCGTGGCGCCGTGCGCCTTCGCCGGGACGTCCTGCGCGCGGAGTTCGAGCGCGTAACACCGCAACAGGTCGTGCAGACGGTAGCGAGGCTCGCCGGTGGTGTCCGAGCCGCTGAGCTCGACCAGATGGGCGTCCACCAGCACGTCGAGGACGTCGTCCCCGTGCTCGCGGCCGAGCAGCGCCGCGACCACCCAGCCGGGGAACTGCACCGAACCGAGCCCGCCGAGGCCGCGGAACGCGGTCGCCGCCGACATGGGCAGCAGGTCGTAGCTGAGGGTGACACTCGCCCGCACGGCGAGATCGCCGACGCGGAGTTCGTCCAATCTTCGTCTCTCGTCCCGCAGCCGGTCCGCCAGCACGCGCAACGTCCAGCCCGGCCGGTGCGTCAGCTTCGCCCCGGCGACCCGGATCGCCAGCGGCAGATACCCGCAGTGACGCAGGATCGCGGTCGCGCACTCCGGCTCCGCGGCGACCCGCTCGGCGCCGACGATGCCTTCGAGCAGCTTCGCGGCTTCGGCTTCGGGGAGGAGCTCGACGTCGACCGGGGTCGCCCCGGCCAGATCCGGCATCCGGATCCGGCTGGTGATCAGCACCGCGCACGAACCCGCGCCGGGCAGCAGCGGCCGGACCTGCGCCGCGCTGCCGGCGTCGTCGAGGACCACGCACATCCGCATGGTCGACAGCCGGGACCGCAGCAACGCCGCGCGTTCGGGAAGATCGCGCGGCAGCCCCGCGTCGGGGACGCCCAGCGCGCGGAGCAGCTCGGCGAGCACCGTCATCGGGGGCCGGGGCGAGGACGACGTCCCGGCGAGGTCGACGTGCAGCTGACCGTCCGGGAAGTCGTCCCGGACCGCGTGCGCCACCCGGATCGCGACGGAGGATTTGCCGATCCCCGGCGCACCCGAAAGCACCGCGATCGCCGGCTTCCCCTGCTCGCGGCGCTCGCGGAAGAGGCCGACGAGCTCGCCGACCACGTCGTCACGGCCGGTGAAGTCCGGCAGGTCCAGCGGCAGCTGGCAGACCGGCGCCATCGGCCGGGTGAGGGCCGCGGACACCGCGTCCTGGGTCGCGGACGGCGTGAGGACCAGCGAGGCCCGCAGCTCCCTCAGCCGCGGGCCCGGTTCGGTGCCGAGCTCCTCGGCCAGCACCTTCTCGGCCGTTTCGTAGGCCTCGATCGCGTCGGCCGTGCGGCCGTCGGCCCGCAACGCGACGATCAGCTGCTGCCAGAGCTCCTCGCGCAGCGGATGCTCGGTGACCAGGCCGCGCAGTTCGGCGACGGCCTCCGCGGTCCGGCCGAGTTCGATCCTCGCCCGCAGCCGCTGTTCCTGCACCGCCAGCCGCAGTTCCGACAGCCGTGCCACGGTCGCGCCCCAGCCGTGGTCGTGGGGGAGGCCTTCGAGTACTTCCCCGCGCCACAGGGATTCGGCTTGATCCAGCAGGTCGAGTGCGGATTCGGCCTCGCCACGGCCGAGCGCGTCCTGCGCGCGGGCGGCCAGTTCGCCGAACCGGATGTGGTCGATCTCCTCGGGCGTGGCCTTGAGGATGTATCCGGACGCCCGGCTCCCGATGCGCTCCCCGAGCGCGGGGTCGTGGTCGGCGAGGCGTTTGCGGAGTGAGTGGACGTAGGTGCGGATGTTCGCGGCCGCCGACCGGGGAGCCGACGAAGGCCACAGGACCTCGATCAGCAGTTCGGTGGAGACGACGACGTTGGGCTGGAGCAGGAGAGCGGCCAGCAGCAGACGCGGTTTGGGGCCGCCGAGCGGCACCACCTGCCCGTCCACCGCCACTTCGAGCGGACCGAGAACGCGAAACCCGAGAATAGTCACCTAAACCGCCAATACGGCAGGAGCCCCATATCCGCCGATAATATTGCCGTCCCGCCATGGTTGGCTAGATCCATTCGCATGCATGTGCAGACGCGGGTCGGCGTTTGTACGTGACGTGTACGACGCCGGTCGACCCTGCCGTCATGAAGCGTTCAAGTGTCCGGCGGCTCGCCGGTTTCTTTCTCGTGCTGGTGACGGCGGGCGCCTTGGGCCTCGCCGGAGCCACTCCCGCGGTGGCCGCGGCCACCGGGACCGTGAAGACGGCGGGCGATCCGCTGAACGTCCGCCGCGCCCCGAGCACCTCCTCGACCGCGGTGCGCACGGTCGCCAACGGCGCCACGGTGACCATCGACTGCCAGACGATCGGGACCTCCGTCGCCGGCCCGCTGGGCACGACGACGTTGTGGGACTACGTTCCCGCGCTGGGCGGTTACATCTCGGACGGTTACGTCTACACCGGTTCCGATCAGCGCATCGCGCCCGACTGCGGAGTCGGTTCCGGCAGCGCCGAATGTTCCACCGGCGTCTGCGCGGGTGAGGGGCAGTTCCGTTCATCGGATGCTCATTTCCTCGTCTACGACAAGGACGCCGACGGCAAGTCCGCCGTGGTCGCCTACTGGCTGAAGGGCGGCGCCGGCCCGTTCTACGTCTGGGCTTCCGGCGGCAACGGCACGCACGTCGACAAGGCCGTGCCGGTCGCGAAGGGATCGTGGGTCTATTACAAGGTCTGCGTCGCCAACGCCGCCGCCAATCCGACGCTCGAAGCCTGTAGTGGCGGCATCACCGATTACGCCGCGTGAAATCCCTCCCCTCTTCTTTCCCCACTTCGAAAGGTTGAATTTTCATGGGCCAGGTGAATCGGCGGGCGGTACTCCTCGGCGGTGCCGCGGCGGTTTCGGCGGCGGCGTTGTCGTCGACGGTGCCTTCGTGGGCGAACGCGAGAACGCTGGCGGCGGCGCCCGCCATCCACGATCCGTTCCAGCTCGGGGTCGCCTCGGGTGACCCGCTGCCGGACAGTGTCGTGCTGTGGACGAGGCTCGCGCCCGCGCCGCTGAACCCCGACGGTTTCGGCGGGATGCCGGACGCTTCGTACACAGTGGACTGGGAACTCGCGAACGACCAGGCGTTCACCTCGATCGCGCAGCGGGGCACCGTGACCGCGGCCCGCGCTTCTGGGCACAGCGTGCACATCGAACCGGTCGGACTCGAGCCGGGACGTGAATACTTCTACCGATTCAAGACCAGTGGCTACATCTCGCCGGTCGGCCGGACCAGGACCGCGCCCGCCGCCGGTGCCGCGGTGAACCAGCTGAAGTACTGCTTCTCCTCGTGTCAGCACTGGGAGGAAGGCTGGTACCACTCGTACAAGGGCATGCTCGCCGACAACCCCGAATTGGTGCTGTTCCTGGGCGACTACATGTACGAGCGGAAGTCCGGCCGTGCCGCCGCCGAGCGGAATCCGCGCAGGCTGGCCTTCACCGAGGACGTCACGACCCTCGCGCAGTACCGCGCCCGGCACGCCCAGCACAAAACCGACGCCGACCTGCAGAACGCGCACGCGATGGCGCCGTGGATCGTGGTCTTCGACGACCACGAGGTGATGAACAACTGGAACGGCACCACCAGCCCGGCCACCGCGGACCGCAAGGCCGCCGGATTCCAGGCGTTCTACGAGAACATGCCGATCCGGTCGACCGCCAAGCCGAGCGGCGCGTCGATCCGCCTGTACCGCCAGTTCACGTGGGGGAACCTCGCCCGGTTCCACATGCTCGACACCCGTCAGTACCGCAGCGCGCAGGTGCCCGACCCGTCCGGTTCGACGGGACCGGCGTGCACGGACATGCGGTCGACGTCGCGCAGCATCCTCGGCACCACACAGGAAGCGTGGCTGCTGAAGGCATTGGAGACGCAGCCGGCGAAGTGGGACTTCCTCGGCCAGCAGGTCTTCTTCGCCACCCGTGACGGCGACGGCAACAAGGCGACGTGCGAGAGCCCCGACTCCTGGCAGGGTTACGAGGCCTCGCGCGACCGGATCGCGAAGGGCATCGTGGACCGCAAGGTGCCGAACCCGATCGTGCTGACCGGCGACGTCCACCGCCACTGGGCGGCCGATCTGCGCCGCGACTACTTCAACCACAGCGACCCGGTGTTCGGTTCGGAACTCGTGACGACCTCGGTGACGAGCAACAGCGACACCGCGACCGACCCGTCGTCGACGTGGCTCTCGAACAACCCGCACATCAAGTACTGCCGGGGAAAGCGCGGCTATGTCCGGGTGACGGCGTCGCAAACGCAGATGCGGGCGGATTTCATGACGGTTTCGGACACCACGGAGTACGACTTCTCGAAGGTGACCTTGGCCGCGGACCGTTCGTACGTCGTCGAGGCGGGCAAGCCGGGGCTGCAGCGGGTCTAGTCAGGAGAGCAGGTCCACCAGCGCGTCACCGCGAGGAGTCCGGACCACGAGGACGACCTGGCCCTCGCGGTGCCGCTGGATCAAACCCGCCGAAACGAGCTGTTCGCAGTGATAGGTCGCGGTGCTCGCCGCGCACGACAGCAGATTCGCGATCTCGCCCATCCGGGCCGGCTTTCCCAGATGCCGCAACAGTTTCGCGCGGTGGGCCCCGACCACCAGGTCGAGCCCGTCGACACCCGGGGCCGGTTCGGTCTTGCCGCCGTCGAGCAGGCCGTCGAGCCCCGGCAGCGGGTAGCCGATCCAGATGGCGTCCTCTTCGTCGAAGTTGGACACCACCGAACGGCTGCCCGCGAGCATCGGGACGAGGATCAGCTTGCGGCCGCGGGTGGTGTACCGCGCCGGTTCGGCGTCGGGCAGCAGGAGACATCCGTTGCTGAACCGGAAATGGGGCCGCAGCAGGCCGAGTACCGCGTCCGTCCCGCCGCGGACGGAGGCGACGCCGATGCGTTCGATCTCGCGGTCGAGCAGGGGACGGGCCTTGGTCCAGAGATTTTCGGTCGCCAGCCTGGTCGCGGTGAAGGCGTCCGCGATCGAGGCGACCCAGCGTCTCGGATGGTCGGCGGCCTGCCGCCACTGCGCGGGCAACCGGTCGCCGAAGACCTCTTCCAGGCCTTTCAGGACGTCGGCCTCCGGCAGTTCGCGCAGCATCTCCGCCTGTGCGGCGGCGGAGGAGTCCGCACCGGGGCTGATCGGGACGATGAAGTCCGGTTGTACCGAGGTGCCGCGGCGGGCGAGGGCGCTCGCCGCGCGGTATCCCTGCTCCGGGATCGCCGAGCCCACCTGACGGCGCCAGGCGGCGGGCAGGCCGCGGTCGTACCCGCCGACGACCTCGACGAGCATCGAAACCAGTGAGATGTGCGGGGAAACCGTCACACCGACCGGGATCGTGCTGGTGTCACCGAGTTCGAGCCGGGTATAAGAAGCCTGGGGCGGCGTCTCGCGCATCCGGTCGTCCCTCCTGGGAGTGGGCGTCGCAGCACGCGATGTTAGCGCCTCCGGTCAATACCCGGCACCCGCCCGGAAAACGACCGAAGGACGCTTTCCCCAGGTCGGAAGCGGGGAAGGCGTCCTTCGGCCGGTGCGGCGACCTCAGCGGGCGAGTTGCTCATTCATGATGAGGAACGCGCCGAGACCGTGGAAATCGTTGGTGTTGCGTTTACGCGCGTAGTAATACGCCGTGTCGCCGACGTTGGTGCCTTCGGAAATGTTCGCGATATCGGTCAATCCGTCGGAACCGGTCGAAACCTGGGACAGAACCCCGCGATAGCCCTTCGCGGCCACTGGTCCGTACTCCGGGCCGACGTAGCCGCGTTGCACCGCGCGGGACAGCAGGAACGTGTACATCGCCGAAGCCGACGTCTCCAGCCAGTTGTCCTTGTCGCCACCCCGGTCGACGACCTGGAACCAGCGGCCCGAAGCCCGGTCCTGCCAGCGCCGGTAGCCGGCCGCGAGGAATTCGACGACGTCCACGAGACGACGCCGCCGCGGATGGTCGCGGGGAAGGATTTCGAGGAGGTCGATCGCCGTCATCCCGAGCCAGCCGATCGCCCGCCCCCAGTGGTACTTCGAATGCCGTCCGGCGCCCGAAGCCCACGGTTCCGAGCCGTCCTCGTCGTAGGCGTGGTAGAGCAGGCCCTTGGCGGGTTCCTTGAGGTGGTCGAAGTAGATGCTGACGTTCTTCGCGGCCTCTTCGTAGCAGTAGCCGGCATCGCCGAAGGTCTTGCCGTACAGGGCGAGGAACGGCTGCGCCATGTACACGCCGTCCGCCCACAACTGCCCGACCCGGCTCGTGGCGTGGAACATCCCGCCGTCGGACGTCCGGGGATAGGACGGGAAGCGGCCGCGCAGCTGCTCCGCCGCGGTCTTGTACTTCGCCTGCCCGGTTTCGTTGTACAGCAAGGGGAACATCTGCCCGGAGCGCATCGCGTCCAGGTTGGTGAACCCGTTGGAAATACCGCTGTCGGTGACGAATCGGTCGTACCACGCGAGGATGTAGTCGAGGTAGGACTTCTCGCCGGTGCGCCGGTACACCAGGTACTGGCCGTAGAGGTAGAGACCACGGGTGTAGCCCCAGCCGCCGAGCGTGGCCGGGGTGTGGCGTTTCATCGTCGAGTCGACGACCGCGCGCGACCAGTCCACCGGCGCCGCGGTGGCCACGCCGGGCAGGGTGAGCGCGCCGAGGGCGCCCGCGGTTCCCGCCAGCACGGTGCGTCGCGAAAGCCGTGCCGCGCGAAGAGGATCCGGTGCCATTCGAAGTCCTTCCTGCGCCGGGGAACCGGGGGAATGAGTGGCCGGGATGCCGATCCGCCGTCCGTCGCCATCCCGGCTGAACAACGTCTACCCGCGTGTTCGATGGCGAGTCAAGAGAGATCCGATCTCTTACGTCATATATCAGATATGCCACTCGAATGGGCGCTCCCGGTCCCCGGGACGGTCCCGCTGGGCGGCACTTTCCGTCTCCGGGCGTCCGCTCGCCTACGATCGGTGCGTGAACGAGCTGACCTTCCGCGGGCGCCGCGTCGCCAGGGACCGCGCCCTGGTCATGGCTATCGTCAACCGGACCCCCGATTCGTTCTACGACAAGGGCGCGACCTTCTCGGATCCGGACGCGCTCGCCGCCGTCGCCAGGGTGGTGGCGGAGGGCGCCGACATCGTGGACATCGGCGGGGTCAAGGCGGGCCCCGGCGCGGACGTCGACGTCGAGGAAGAGATCCGACGGGTGGTCCCGTTCGTCGAGCGGATCCGGGAACTGCATCCCGACCTGGTGATCAGCGTCGACACCTGGCGCCACGAGGTGGGCAGGCGCGCGGCGGAGGCCGGCGCGGATCTGATCAACGACACCTGGGCGGGCGCCGATCCGAAACTGGCCGAGGTCGCCGCGGAATTCGGCACCGGTTACGTCTGCTCGCACACCGGGAACGCCGTCCCGCGCACCCGCCCGTTCCGGGTGCGCTACCCGGACATCGTCGCCGACGTCGTCGCGGAAACGACGGCCCACGCCGAAGCCGTCGTGGCGCTCGGCGTCCCGCGTGAAGGGGTGCTGATCGACCCGACGCACGACTTCGGCAAGAACACGTGGCACAGCCTGGCGCTCCTGCGGCACGCGAGGGAACTGGCGGACACCGGCTGGCCGGTGCTGATGGCACTGTCCAATAAGGACTTCGTCGGGGAGACGCTCGGCGTGGAACTCGCGGAGCGGGTCGACGGCACCCTCGCCGCGACGGCCTGGGCGGTGGCCGAAGGGGCGAAGGTGTTCCGGGTACACGAGGTGCGGCGCACCCGGCAGGTGCTGGAGATGGTCGCGTCGATCCAGGGTGTGCGGCCGCCCGCGCGCGCGATCCGCGGGCTCGCCTAGGCTCGGTCGGTTGTCAGCGCGATTCGGTCTGGAGCCGTGGCCCGGGCACCCGCGATCGGACATTTCGCGTGACTGCGAGGACGACACTGGTGATCAGATGGACGACACGCGTGACTGGATGGACGACACGCGCACGTGGCCGGGTCCGCCGCGAGTCGTCCACCTGGACACGCGTGTCGTCCATCTGATCACGCGTGTCGTCCCCGCGGTCACGCGCACCGGACCGCAGAAGGGGCCTAGCCGTCAGTCGGGATGACGGCCGAAACCGTGGTGCCCGAGCCGGGTTCGCTCGCGACGGTCAGTTCGCCGCCGAGCGCCCGGACCCGGTCACGCAGGCCGTGCAGCCCGGAACCGCCGCCGATGTCGGCCGTGCCGACGCCGTCGTCGTGGACGTCCACCCGCAGGCCGTCCTCCCCGACGCGGATGCACACCCGGACCTGCTCGGCTTGCGCGTGCTTCAACGCGTTGGTGACCGCTTCCGAAACGACGAAGTACGCCGTCGCCTCGACGGCGCCGCTGAGCCGGGGCACGTCCTCCCCGGCGAGGTCGACGGCGATCGGGACGCGGGCCAGCAGCGACCGGACCGCGGGGATCAGCCCGGCCTCGGTGAGGATCGGGGGACGCAGCCCGCGCGCGAGTTCACGCAGTTCGGTGACGGTGGCCTGCAGTTCGTCGATCGTGCCGGTCAGCAGGGTCGCGACGGCGGGCGTGAGGTCGTCCCCGAGCCGTCGTTCCGCCATCCGCAGCAGCAGTACGACACTGACCAGGCGTTGCTGTGCCCCGTCGTGCAGGTCGCGTTCGACCCGCCGCCGCTCGTCGTCGGCGGCGGCGACGATACGGGCGCGGGAGGCCTGGACCTCGACGAGACGTTCCTCAAGTTCCGCGGCCAGCCGCTGGTTGTCCAGGACGAGCCCGGCGGCGGCGTTGAGCGCGTCGATCGACCGGCTGTCCTTCCACACCTCGTCGTCCTGCACGAGCGCGGCCAGCCCGGAGCCGTCGCGTTCCAGCAGGAGCCGGATCATCTCCGCGTTGCCGACCCGCGCCCGCAGCACCCCGATCAGGAACGTCAGCGGCCACAGGCAGAACGAGATCCGGTAGACGTCGAGCAGCGGTTCGGAGAACGGATGCCCGGAGCCGAGCGCGCTGCCGACCGTGGTGCTCACCGCGCCGACCACGGCGATCGCGAGGACGGGGGAGAGCAGCCGCCGCTGCGGGAGCCGCCCGGCGAGCCAGCGGTAGAGCAGCACCACCACGACCCCGCCGCCGATCAGCGCGCCGACCAGCTCCAGCAGCCGTTTGACCAGCTGTTCGGCCTCCGGGGACGCGGCGACCGCGGCGAGGTTCCGTGGATCGTCGTTGACCAGCAGGCCGAGGACGGCCGACCCGAAGACCACGGCGTACGCGGAGAACGCGAGCACCCGCTCCCCGCGGGACCGGAGTTTCCCGTGCGGGAAGGCGAGCACGAGATGCGCGATCACCGGACTGGACGCGGCCGAAAGCGCCAAGCCGAGGGTGTGCGTGAGCGGCTCGTCGGAGAACTGGAGGTCCTCGGTGAACAACGCGAGCCCGGCCAGCGCGATGAGCAGGCCGATGGGGTTCGAGGCGCGGCGCACGTGCGCGACGGCGCCGGCGAGGAGGAAGAGGAACCCCGTCGTGGACGACAGGGTGGTGTCGAGCACGGTGTGCGTGCCGTCGGCGATCTTGAGCGTCGTCGCGACGACGCCCATGCCGATCCCGGCGGTCAGCACGCCCGCCATCGCGACGGTCCGAGGGTGCGTCACCACTAAGCGTGATTCGTCCGTTCGGCCCGGACCGTTACACCGGTCCTGATATGTGGAACACCTGTTCCGCCAGGTGTCAAGGATTCTCAGCATCTTTCCCGTCATTCGGATGGCGATGCAGGCACGTGGGTGAACATGCGACTCTCGCGCCATCACCCGAGCCGAAGTCGTACCCTCCGAAAGGCGACCTTCCGTGAGCACCCACCACAGAACCCGTTTGCTGGCCGCGGCCTTCGCCGCCCTGACACTGGCCGGCGGGATCGCGGGGTGTTCACGCGCGGACAGCGGCGCCGCTCCGGCGGAGCAGAAGAGCCAGGGTGCCGCGGCCGAGGTGCGTGTCGGGTACTTCCCCAACGTGACGCACGCGCCCGCGCTGATCGGCGTCAAGAACGGCTTCTTCGCCAAGGAAATCGGCTCGACGAAGCTCACCACGCAGACGTTCAACGCCGGCCCCGAAGAGGTCAACGCGCTGCTCGGCAACTCGCTCGACATCGCCTTCATCGGCTCCGGGCCCGCGATCAACGCCTTCACCAAGTCCAAGGGCGCCATCCAGCTGGTCTCCGGCGCGGTCACCGGCGGAGCGCAGCTGGTGGTGAAGCCCGAGATCACCACTCCCGAGCAGCTCACCGGCAAGAACATCGCGACACCGTCGCTGGCGAACACCCAGGACGTCGCGCTCAAGAAGTTCATCGCCGAAAAGAAGCTGCCCGACGTCAAGATCACCAACCTCGAGAACCCGAAGACGTTCGACGCCTTCAAGAAGGGCGAGCTCGACGGCGGTTGGCTGCCCGAACCGTGGTCCTCGCGGCTCGTGCTGGACGCGGGCGCGAAGGTCCTGCTGGACGAGAAGAACCTGTGGCCGGAAGGCAAGTTCCCGACCACGGTCGTGATCGTCCGCAGCGAATTCCTGCAGCAGCACCCGGAGACCGTCACCGCCATCCTCAAGGGTGAACTCGCCGCCATCGAGTGGGCGAAGACCAATCCCGCCGAGGCGAAGAAGGTCGTCAACGGGGAGCTCAAGGCGCTCGCGGGCAGCACACTGAGCGAGGCCGTCCTCGATCGCGCCTTCTCCGGCATCGAACTCGGCATCGACCCGGTGGCGTCGACCTTCACCCAGCTCGCGCAGGACTCGGTGACCGCGGGCGTGGTGAAGTCCGCGGTGGACCTCAAGGGGTTCGCCGATTTCGGCCCGCTCAACGCCGTGCTCGCCGAGCAGGGCAAGCCCGGCGTGAACGCGCCCGGGCTGACGAAGTGACCGGAGGGGATCAGCGATGACGACCACCTTGGAGCCCGGCCTGTCCACCGATGTCGCCGTGCGGCTCGACGGGGTGCGGAAGGCGTTCGGGCCGACCGGCCGCGCCGTCGTGGCCCTCGACGGGATGGACCTGACGGTGGCGCCCGGCGAGTTCGTCTGTCTCCTCGGCGCCTCCGGTTGTGGCAAGAGCACCCTGCTGAACCTGGTCGCCGGCCTCGACCAGCCGACGTCGGGCTCGATCACCCTCGAAACCTCCCGGCCCGCGGTCATGTTCCAGGAAGCCGCGCTGATGCCGTGGCTGACCGCGGCCCGCAACGTGGAACTGCCGCTGCGGCTCGCCGGTTTCGGCCGGGCCGAGCGCCGCGAGAAGGCGGCCGAACTGCTCGAACTCGTCCGCCTCGGCGGCGCGGGTGACAAGCGGCCGCACGAGCTGTCCGGCGGGATGCGGCAGCGTGTCGCGCTCGCCAGGGCGCTGGCCGCGACCCTGCGCGTCGGCGGTGACACGGAGCAGTCGCTGCTGCTGATGGACGAGCCGTTCGCCGCGCTCGACGCCATCACCCGCGACGTCCTGCAGGGTGAACTCCTGCGCGTCTACCGCAGCACCGGCACCTCCGTGTTGTTCGTGACCCACGACGTCCGCGAGGCCGTCCGGCTGGGCCAGCGGGTCGTGCTGCTCTCGTCGCGGCCGGGCCGGGTCGTGCGGGAATGGCGCGACGTCCAGGCCTCCGACGCCGAGGAGCTGACGCTGGAGATCACCGGTCACCTCCGGGAGGTGATCAGTACCCATGCCGCGGCTTGACCGCCCTGAAACCGCGGTGGAAGACGCCGACGAGGCCGTCGGCGCGGGACTCGATTCGCTCGACACCCCGACCGGGGAACGCCGGGAAAGCCGGGGCAAGCGGTTCCTGCGCGGCTTCGTGCCGCCGGTGGTCTTCCTGGCGCTGCTGATCGCGCTGTGGCAGGCACTCTGGGCCGCCGCGTTCTGGCCGGAGGCCATGCTGCCCGCGCCGCTCGCGGTGTGGGACGAACTCGTCGGCATCACCGTCGACGGCGAGATCTTCGAATTCGTCTGGACGTCGGTGCACCGGGCCGCGCTGGGCTTCCTGATCGGCGTGGTCATCGGGACCCCGCTCGGCCTGCTGGTGGCGAAGGTCCGCATCGTGCGCGCCGCGGTCGGGCCGTTCCTGACCGGGCTGCAAAGCCTTCCGTCGGTGGCGTGGGTGCCGGCGGCGATCCTGTGGTTCGGGCTGAACGACGCCTCGATCTACTTCGTGGTGTTGCTGGGTTCGGTGCCTTCGATCGCGAACGGTCTCGTCTCGGGCATCGACCAGATCCCGCCGATCCTGCCGCGCGTCGGACAGGTGATGGGGGCGAACAGGCTCTCGTCGGCCCGGCACATCCTGCTGCCCGCCGCGTTGCCGGGGTTCCTGGCCGGGCTCAAGCAGGGCTGGGCGTTCTCGTGGCGTTCGCTGATGGCCGCCGAGCTGATCGCGCTGTCCCCGGCGCTGGGCAAGGGGCTCGGCGCGTACCTCAACGAGGGCTCGTCGTTCAACAGCATGGAAGGCGTGATCTCGGCGATCTTCCTGATCCTGCTGGTCGGCGTCGGTATCGAGCTGCTGGTGTTCCGTCCGCTGGAGCGTTCGGTGCTGCGGGCGAGGGGGCTGACGGCCTCGCTGTAAGTCGTTCATCTTCCGGAGGTGGCAAACCTACGACACCGTAAGTTACGGTGTCGTAGGTAGCGTTTTCCGTACCCTGGAAGGACGAAACGCATGACGGTCCCCGAAACCACCCGGCTGATGCTCGAGCTCGAGGGGACGGTCGAGGAGAACCTCAACCGGCATCTCTCGGTCGCCAAGGAATGGATGCCGCACGAGTACGTGCCGTGGGACGAGGGCCGGAACTTCGCCGATCTCGGCGGGGAGGCGTGGGATCCCGAGCAGTCGCGGGTGTCGCCGATCGCGCGGACGTCCCTGGAGGTCAACCTCCTCACCGAGGACAACCTGCCGAGCTACCACCGCGAGATCGAGCGCGCCTTCGGCCGCGACGGGGCGTGGGGCACGTGGGTGCACCGCTGGACCGCCGAAGAGGGCCGCCACGGCATCTGCATCCGCGACTATCTGCTGGTGACGCGCGCGGTCGATCCGGTCGAGCTGGAGCGCATGCGGATGCAGACCATGGAGGCCGGCTACGACAGCGGCGACAAGGCGCTGCTGAACGTCTTCGCGTACGTGTCCTTCCAGGAGCTGGCGACGCGGATCTCGCACCGCAACACCGGGAAGTACACGCAGGATCCGTTGTGCGAGAAGCTGCTCGCGCGGGTCGCGATGGACGAGAACCTGCACATGCTCTTCTACCGGAACCTGGTGCAGGCGTCGCTGGAGCTTTCACCCGACGCGATGATGCGCGCCATCACCGACGAGGTCGTCCAGTTCCAGATGCCGGGCGCGGTGATCCCGAGCTTCGTGCGGAAGGCCGCGCTGATCGCGAAGGCGGGCATCTACGACCTGCGGATCCACCACGACGAGGTGATCTGGCCGCTGCTGCGGCAGTGGAAGATCTTCGAGCTCGAAGGGCTCGGCGAGGTGGGGGAGAAGGCGCGGGACGAACTCGACCAGTTCCTGAAGGCCCTCGACACCCAGGCGTCACGTTTCGAAGAGCGTCGCGCGGCCGCCGAGGCCCGCTCCGCCGCCCGTCGCGCGTGATCGGAGCCGTAACTCGCGTGATCAGAGGCGTAACTCGCGTGATTGGAGCCGGATCATGGAGTTACGCCTTCAATCACGCGAGTTACGCCTCCGGACACGCGTGATCCGCCTTCAATCACGCGTGTCCGGGGTGGGTCAGCGCGAGCGGCGCGAGCCGGCCCGGGTTCCCGAAGAGAACGCGGCGGCACCGCCACGACGGGCGGGAGCGCCGCCGGACTGGTTCCGCGAGGATTGCGACTTCGACGCGCCGGAGCCGCGGCGCGGCTGCGCCTCGGCGGAGGCGCGACGACCTTGGCCGCCCTTGGGCGCGCCTTCGCGACGTCCGGTGGACTCGGCCCCGCGGCGGCCCTGGCCCGCGGAAGCGCCGCGACGGTCGCCCTCGGAGCGGGGCTGACGCGAACGGCCGTCCGAGGAGCCATCGCGACGCCCGCCGCCCGAAGTACCCCGTCCGCCGCCGGAAGCGCCACGGCCACCGGCCGAGGGACCGCGGCCACGACCACCGCGGGCACCGCGCCCGCCGCGAGCCGGACGCTCTTCGTCGTCACCCTTGGCCGGGATGGCTTCACCGGAGGCGGTGACCTTCTTCGGCCGCGTGTCCACGATCGGCCGCCGCGGCGACGCGGTGAACGAACGCTCACCGGGCGCCAGCTCCGACAGCAGCGGATGGCCGGGGCCGAGCTGCGTGGTGGTCGGCTTGATACCCGCCTTGCGGGTGAGGTCGCGGACGTCGCCGACCTGCGCGTCGGTCATCAGCGTGACGACGGTGCCGGACGCCCCGGCCCGCGCCGTCCGGCCGGAGCGGTGCAGGTACGCCTTGTGCTCGACCGGCGGGTCGGCGTGGATGACGAGCGTGACGTCGTCGACGTGGATACCGCGCGCGGCGATGTCGGTCGCGACCAGCGTCTTCGCCGCGCCGGACGCGAACGCCTCCAGGTTGCGGGTCCGCGCCGTCTGGCCGAGGTTGCCGTGCAGTTCGACCGCCGGCACGCCGGAGGCCATGAGCTTGCGTGTCAGCTGCTTGGCGCGGTGCTTCGTGCGGGTGAACACGAGCGTGCGGCCCGGGGCGGCGGTGAGGTCGATCAGCACCGGCAGCCGGTGGGTCTCCTCCAGGTGCAGCACGTGGTGCTTCATGGTCGCGACCGGCGACTGCGCCGAGTCGACGCTGTGCGTGACCGGGTCGTGCATGAAGCGCTTGACCAGCACGTCGACACCCGCGTCGAGGGTCGCGGAGAACAGCAGCCGCTGCCCGCGCTCCGGGGTCTCGGCCATGATGCGCCGCACGTCGGGCAGGAAGCCGAGGTCGGCCATGTGGTCGGCCTCGTCCAGCACGGTGATCTCGACGTGGTCGAGCTTCGCCTCGCCGGAACGCATGTGGTCGGCGAGCCTGCCGGGGCAGGCGACGACGATGTCGACGCCGTCACGCAGGCGGGTGATCTGCGGGTTCGGGCTGACCCCGCCGAAGATCGTGGTGACCTTGAGGCCGAGCGGTTTGGCCAGCGGCAGGAACGACGCCTCGATCTGGGTCGCCAGCTCGCGGGTCGGCGCCAGGACCAGCGCGCGCGGGCGGCCGGGGCGGCGCCGCGTCGGGCCATCGGCGAGCCGGGCGAGGACGGGCAGCACGAAACCGTACGTCTTGCCGGAGCCGGTGCGGCCGCGGCCGAGGACGTCCCGGCCGGCCAGCGAATGCGGCAGCGTGGCGGCCTGGATCGGGAACGGGCTGGTGACGCCCTGTTCGGCGAGCGCGTCGACGATCGTCTTGGGCAGGCCGAGTTCGGTGAAGGTAGGTGTGCTCATAAGCGTGTGGGCACAGGTGCGCCCTGGTATCTCCGTAAGGATAGAAAGGGTTGTCCTGCCCGGCGCAGACCTCGGGGGCCGCGGCGCGTGGTCTTCGACAACGAAACGCGGCCCGAGGCAGAACTGAGCGGACCGCAAGAGCAGTGTACTGGGTCGTGATCTCCCGGGCTACGTGATATCGCCCGCACCGGTCCGTCGATGTTCGTCGGTTCGTACGAGCCGGACCCGCCCTCGCGGTGAAACGCTGACCTGACCGGACGAAAGGGGACACGGGTGTCGAACGTTCAGGAACTGCAAGGGGTGCTCGACGAGGAAGCGCGTCGCGCGAGTGTCCCCGGGGCCGTGGTGGGGGTGACGCACCGGGGCGAGGAGTCGGTGTTCGCCACCGGGGTGTCCAGTGTGGACACCGGGCTCCCGGTCGATCCCGGCACGTTGTTCATGATCGGCTCCACCAGCAAGACGTTCGCCGCGGCCGCCGTCATGGCACTGGTCGAAGACGGGGTGCTGGACCTGGACCGGCCGGTCGTCGACCACCTTCCCGATCTCCCGCTGGTGGATCCGGTGGCGCGGAAGACAGTTACCCTGCGCCATCTGCTCACGCATTCGGCCGGGTTCCTCGGCGACGTGGACTTCACCACCGGATGGGGTGACGACGCACTGGCCCTCGCGATCGCGAAGTTCGGCGAACTCCCGCAGAATTTCGCGCCCGGTGAGGTGTTCTCCTACTGCAACGCCGGGTTCCAGCTGGCCGGACGGGTCGTCGAGGTGGCGGCGGGCGAGCCTTTCGAAGACGTCGTCCGCGCCCGCCTGCTCGAACCGCTCGGCATGACCGAGTCGTATTACCTGCCGTGGGAGGTGCTCACCCGGCGTCACGCCGTCGGTCACGTCCTGCGAGACGGCGGACCGGCGGTCGAGCACACCGTGGGCCTGACCCGCGCGGACAGCGCGAGCGGCGGCCTCTGGTCGACGGCGGGTGACCAGCTGAAGTGGGCCCGGTTCTTCCTGGCCGGCGAGGCCGAGGGGAAGCCGCCGCTCAGCGAGGCCACCCGTGACCTCATGCGCGCGCCGCAGCGCAAGGCCGCGCTGCGCTTCGAAGAGGTCGGCCTGAGCTGGCTGCACACGACCCACGGCGCGGCACGGCTGGTCCGGCACGGCGGCAACGTGAGCAATCTGCAGCTGTCGGATTTCGTGACGCTGCCCGAGCACGATTTCGCCGTCACGGTGCTGACCAACAGCGCGGGCGGATCGGCACTGGGCGCCAAGATCGTCGACTGGTGCCTGGAGAACGTGGTCGGGCTGCCACCGCTCGTGAGCCCGCCACCTGTGCCCCAGCCGGATATCGCCGAGTACCTGGGCCGCTACCAGACCGGTGACCTGGCGTTCGTGATCAGCGACCGGGACGGCGCCCTCTGGGCTCAGATGGTCGCCGATATCGAGGACTTCCCGTCGCCTCCGCCGTTCGAGGCCGTGTTCGTCGGCGAAGACGCGATCGCCCCGGCCGCGGACACCCGCAAGCCCACCGCCCGGTTCCTGCGGGACGAGCGTGGACGGGTGACTTCGGTCGAGTTCGGTGGCCGGACGGCGAAGCGAGGCGCTACGGTTACCGGGTAGTAACTTCGGCTGACCAGGAGTGACCATGAGCGAAAAGGCGACCGCGTTGTTGCTGAACCCGGGTGGGTACGACCCCCAGCAGTTCGACCCGGAGACGCGTCGCCTGTTGCGTGCCACCATCGAGTGGTTCGAACAGCGTGGCAAGCGCAAGCTCGTCGAGGACTACCACGACCGGACCTTCTACGCGGACTTCATCGAGTTCGCGGGCAAGGAAGGCCTGTTCTCGACCTTCCTCACTCCCGGCGCCAACGCCGAGGGGAACCCCGACAAGCGCTGGGACACCGCGCGGGTCGCGGCCCTGTCGGAAATCCTCGGCTTCTACGGCCTGAACTACTGGTACCCGTGGCAGGTCACCATCCTCGGCCTGGGCCCGGTGTGGCAGAGCGCGAACGAGGCCGCCCGCAAACGCGCGGCGGACTCGCTCGCGGCCGGCGGCGTCGCCGCGTTCGGACTGTCCGAAAAGGAGCACGGGGCCGACATCTACTCGTCGGACCTCGTGCTCACCCCGGACGGCGCGGGCGGCTACCGCGCGAACGGCTCGAAGTACTACATCGGCAACGGGAACTGCGCGCGGACGGTGTCGGTCTTCGGCCGCATCGAAGGCGTCGAGGGGCCGGACCAGTACGTGTTCTTCTACGCGGACTCGGAGCACCCGAACTACCGCGTGGTGAAGAACGTCGTGCCGTCGCAGATGTACGTCGCCGAGTTCGAGCTCAACGACTACCCGGTGTCCGAAGAGGACATCCTGCACGTCGGCGCCGAAGCGTTCTCCGCAGCGCTGAACACGGTCAACATCGGCAAGTTCAACCTGTGCTTCGGCGGCATCGGGATGTCGACGCACTCGCTGTACGAGGCGATCACGCACGCGCACAACCGGGTGCTCTACGGCAAGAAGGTCACCGATTTCCCGCACGTGCGCCGGGAATTCGTCGAGGCGTACGCGCGGCTCGTCGCGATGAAGCTGTTCTCCGACCGCGCCGTGGACTACTTCCGCAGCGCGAACGCGGACGACCGCCGGTACCTGCTGTTCAACCCGATCACCAAGATGAAGGTGACCACCGAGGCGCAGAAGGTCATCGGCCTGGTCGCGGATGTGGTGGCGGCCAAGGGTTTCGAGGCCGACACCTATCTCGCGATGTCCAAGAACGACATCGACGGCCTGCCGAAACTCGAAGGCACGGTGGCGGTGAACCTCGCGCTCATCGCGAAGTTCGTGCCCGCGTACCTGTTCGCGCCGCAGGCCTACGAGCCCGTGCCGACCCGTTCCGACGCGGCGGACGACGAGTTCCTGTTCCGCCAAGGCCCCGCGCGCGGGCTGTCGAAGGTGCGGTTCCACGACTGGCGTGAGGCCTACGCCAAGGCGTCCGCGATCCCGAACGTCGCGCGGTTCACCGAACAGGCCGAGGCGCTGGTGAAGCTGTTCACCGACGCGGCCCCGGACGAGGCGCAGCAGCAGGACCTCGACTTCGGCCTCGCGCTGACCGAGCTGTTCACGCTGGTCGTCTACGGGCAACTGGTGCTGGAGCAGGCGGAGATCACCGGCATCGAGACCGAGGTCGTCGACCAGATCTTCGCCGTGCTGGTGCAGGACTTCAGCGTCGCGGCGATCGACCTGCACGGGAAGTCGTCCTCGACCGAGGCGCAGCAGGCGCTGGCGCTCGCTTCGATCCGGAAGCCGGTCGTGGACGCGGACCGCTTCGACCACGTGTGGTCCCTGGTCCGCGATCTCTCCGGCGCCTACGCGATGAACCCCTGACCCAAGTACATGAAGGCCCCCATCCTTGCGCCTGGGTACAGGATGGGGGCCTTCATGTACTTCTGAGCCTTACTTGCCGAAACCGGCCTTCCGGAGCGCGTCCGCCATGGCGCCGCCGCCGCCGGAGTTCCCGCCGCGGTCCCGGCCGCCGCCACGGCCGCCCTGGCCGCCACGCTGACCGCCGCCCTGACGCTGTCCGCCCTGGCCGCGGTCACGACCGCCGCCGCCCTGCTCGCGAGCGGGCTTGCCGGGCTCGTCGTCCAGGCGCAGGGTCAGCGAGATCCGCTTGCGCGGCACGTCGACCTCCAGCACCTTCACCTTGACGATGTCGCCCGGCTTCACGACCTCACGCGGGTCCTTGACGAAGTTCTTCGACAGCGCCGAGACGTGCGCGAGCCCGTCCTGGTGCACGCCGACGTCGATGAACGCGCCGAACGCGGCCACGTTCGTCACGACGCCTTCCAGCCGCATCCCCGGCTTGAGGTCGCCGATCTTCTCGACGCCGTCGGCGAAGGTCGCGGTCTTGAACGCCGGACGCGGGTCGCGGCCCGGCTTGTCGAGTTCGGCGAGGATGTCGGTCACCGTCGGGAGACCGAAGGTGTCGTCGACGAATTCCGACGGCTTCAGCGCCTGCAGCGTCCGCGTGTTGCCGATCAGCGCGCGGATGTCGGTGCCGGTCGAGGTCAGGATCCGCCGCACCACCGGATAGGCCTCGGGGTGCACCGAGGACGAGTCGAGCGGGTCGTCGCCGTCCGGGATCCGGAGGAAGCCCGCACACTGCTCGAAGGCCTTCGGGCCCAGCCGCGCGACCTCCTTGAGCCCGCTGCGGGTCTTGAACGGCCCGTTCTCGTCGCGGTGCGCGACGATGTTCTCCGCCAGCGTCGTCGTGATACCCGAAACGCGGGTCAGCAGCGGCGCCGACGCGGTGTTGACGTCCACGCCGACGGCGTTCACACAGTCTTCGACCACCGCGTCGAGTGACCGCGACAGCGAGATCTCCGACAGGTCGTGCTGGTACTGCCCGACACCGATCGACTTCGGATCGATCTTCACCAGTTCCGCCAGCGGGTCCTGCAGCCGCCGCGCGATCGAGACCGCGCCGCGCAGCGAGACGTCCATGCCCGGCAGTTCCTGCGAAGCGAACGCCGACGCCGAATAGACCGACGCGCCGGCCTCCGAGACGACGGCCTTCGTCAGCTTCAGTTCCGGGTGCTTCTTGATCAGCTCGCCGGCGAGCTTGTCGGTCTCGCGCGACGCGGTGCCGTTGCCGATCGAGATCAGGTCCACCTTGTGCCGGGCGCACAGCGCGGCGAGTTCGGCGATGGACTGGTCCCATTTGTTCGCGGGCTGGTGCGGGTAGATCACGTGGGTGCCGACGACCTTGCCGGTCGCGTCGACGACGGCGACCTTGACGCCGGTGCGGAAGCCAGGGTCGAGGCCCATCGTGGCGCGGGTGCCCGCCGGGGCGGCGAGCAGCAGGTCGCGCAGGTTCGCGGCGAACACGCGGACGGCGTCGTCCTCGGCCGACTGACGCAGCCGCATCCGCAGGTCGATCCCCAGGTGCAGCAGGATCTTCGTCCGCCACGCCCAGCGGACGGTGTCGCCGAGCCACTTGTCGGCCGGGCGGCCCTCGTTCGAGATGCCGAACTTGTGGGCGATGCGGTTCTCGTACTCGGTCGGCCCCGTGCGCGGTTCTTCGGAGGGCTCCTCCGACTCCATCGTGAGGTCGAGGATCTCTTCCTTCTCGCCGCGGAGCATCGCGAGGATCCGGTGCGAGGGGAGCTTCGTGTAGGGCTCGGAGAACTCGAAGTAGTCGGAGAACTTCGCGCCCTCTTCGGCCTTGCCGTCGCGGACCTTCGAGGCCAGACGGCCTTCCGCCCACATCTTCTCGCGCAGCTCGCCGATCAGGTCGGCGTCTTCGGCGAAGCGCTCGACGAGGATCGCGCGGGCACCGTCCAAGGCGGCCTGCGCGTCCGCGACACCCTTGTCGGCGTCGACGAACACCGCGGCGGCGGCCTGCGGGTCGGTGTTCGGGTCGCTCAGCAGCCCGTCGGCGAGGGGCTCCAGACCGGCCTCGCGGGCGATCATCGCCTTCGTGCGCCGCTTGGGCTTGTACGGCAGGTAGATGTCCTCGAGACGAGACTTGGTGTCGGCCGCCATGATCGACGCTTCGAGCGCCTCGTCCAGCTTGCCCTGGCTGCGGATCGACTCCAGCACCGCGACCTTGCGCTCGCCGAGTTCCCGCAGGTAGCGGAGGCGCTCTTCGAGCGTGCGGAGCTGGGTGTCGTCCAGCATCCCGGTGACCTCTTTGCGGTACCGGGCGATGAACGGCACGGTCGATCCGCCGTCCAGCAGGTCGACGGCCGCCTTGACCTGCCCCTCGCGCACGCCGAGTTCTTCGGCGATCTTCTGCTCGACTGTCTGCAGGCCCTGCACGCTCACTCCCACGCTCCTGAAATCCGCCCTCGGGTGCTCTCGGACCCTGCATTCTGCCGCTCGCGCCGAGCCGACTTTCGTATGGCCTCCCCTAAGCGAACCCTTGACAGTTGTATTGGTCTGTACCATTTTGATGTGGCCGACATCACCCGTTCGTGGAGGCCAGTCGTGAAAGTGAAGCCGAAACACGCGTTCCTCGCCCTGCTGTCGTCACTGGCCGTGTGCCTGGGGGTGACTTTCGCGGTCTCGGGCAACGCCTCGGCCGCCAACATCCTGACCAACCCGGGCTTCGAACTCGGGACCACGAGCGGCTGGACCTGCTCCGGTACGTCCTCCGTGGTCACCACGCCGGTCCACTCGGGAAGCCGCGCGCTCAGCGCCACCCCGGCCGGACAGGACAACGCCCGCTGCTCGCAGAGCGTGCCGGTCAAGGCCAACACCGCGTACACGCTTTCGGCGTGGGTGCAGGGCAGCTACACCTACCTCGGTGTCACCGGCACCGGGACGGGTGACAAGAACACCTGGACGCCGGGCGGCGGCAGCTGGTCGCAGCTCTCGCTGAGCTTCACCACCGGCGCGTCCACCACCAGCGTCGAGATCTACCTGCACGGCTGGTACGGCCAGCCCGCGTACTTCGCCGACGACGTGAACCTCGACGGCCCCGGCGGCTCGCCCACCACGACGCCGACCACGCCGACGACGTCCACGAGCCCGACGACCACGACGTCGAACCCGCCGACGACCACGACGAGCACCCCGCCGACCGGGAACCTGCCGAAGCACGTGATCACCGGCTACTGGCAGAACTTCTACAACGGCGCGAAGGCACTCAAGCTCGCCGACGTGCCGACGAAGTACAACATCATCGCGGTGTCCTTCGCCGACGCGACGGCCACGCCGGGCGCGGTCACCTTCACCCTCGACTCCGGTCTGTCGAGCCAGCTCGGCGGCTACACCGACGCGCAGTTCAAGGCCGACATCAAGACGGCGCAGGCGCGCGGGCAGAAGGTCATCCTGTCCGTCGGCGGCGAGAAGGGCACGATCCGCGTCGACTCCTCGGCCGCGGCGACGAACTTCTCCAACAGCATGAAGTCGCTCATCGCGACCTACGGCTTCGACGGCGTCGACATCGACCTCGAGAACGGCGTCAACGCGACCTACATGGCGCAGGCGCTGCGCAGCATCCACGCGGCGGGCGGCACCGTCATCACCATGGCGCCGCAGACGATCGACATGCAGAGCCCGGCGGCGGAGTACTTCAAGCTGGCGCTGAACGTCAAGGACATCCTGACCATCGTCAACATGCAGTACTACAACAGCGGCACGATGCTCGGCTGTGACCAGAAGGTCTACTCGCAGGGCACGGTCGACTTCCTCACCGCGCTGGCCTGCATCCAGCTGCAGAGCGGCCTGCGGGCCGACCAGGTCGGGCTCGGCCTGCCCGCCTCCGGTTCCGCCGCGGGTGGCGGCTACCAGGCGCCCGGCAACACGGTCAGCGCGCTGAACTGCCTGGCGAAGGGCACGAACTGCGGCTCGTTCAAGCCCTCGACGACGTACCCGGCGATCCGGGGCGCCATGACCTGGTCGATCAACTGGGACGCCTCGCAGGGCTACGCGTGGTCGAACACGGTGAGCGCGGGCCTGGCCGGCCTCCCGTGATGATCCGCTAGACCGGGGCGGGGCACCGTCGTCGCGCGGGCGACGGTGCCCCGCCCTTTCCACTTCACGCGTTTCGTCCTCTGGATGCGGTAGTTGGCAGGGCGAACTACCGCATCCAGAGGACGAAACGCGGGGGTTAGAGCGGGGTGAGGGGCAGGCGCAGGGCCGCCGGGGCCTCCGGAGGGACGACGGGCTTCAGCGGGGCGACAGGGGACAGGCGCCGGTAGGCGGAGCCGAGCGGCGGCCGCGGGTCGTCCTCGCCTTTGTTGGGCCACAACGACATCGCGCGTTCCGCCTGCGCGGTGATGGTCAGCGACGGGTTCACGCCGAGGTTCGCCGAGATCGCCGAGCCGTCGGCGATGTGCAGCCCCGGATACCCGTGCACCCGCTGGTACGGATCGACGACGCCGGTCTCTGCGCTGTCGCCGATCGCGCAGCCGCCGATGAAATGGCCGGTGACCGGGATGTTCGCCAGATCCGTCCACGCTCCCTGCGCCAGCCCGCCGATCTTGTCCGCCACCCGCCGGGTGACCTCGTGCCCGGCCGGGATCCATTCGGGGTTCGGGTCGCCGATGCCCTGTTTCGTGGTCATCCGGCGACCGAAGAGCCCGCGTTTCGTATACGTGGTCACGGAATTGTTCAGCGTCTGCATCACCAGCAGCCCGACCATCCGTTCCGACCAGCGTCGCGGGTTGTGCAGCCGCACCAGGTTCCGCCGGTGCCGCCACAGCTCGCGGACGCCCAGCGCCCACCGGCGTTTGCCCGGCTCGGCGTCCACGAGCACCGTCGCGAGCAGTCCCATGGCGTTGCTGCCCTTGCCGTAACGCACCGGTTCGACATGCGTGACGGCGTCGGGGTGGATCGACGACGTGATCGCGACGCCGCGAGTGAAGTCCGTGTCGTCGCGCAGCGAGCGCGCGGCGAGCACAGCCTCGGAATTCGTCCTGGCGAGCAGACCCAACCGCGGCGACAGCTCCGGCAGGGTGCCCGAATCCTTGAGCGAGTGCAGAAGTCGTTGCGTGCCCAGGGAAGCGGCGGCGAACACGACGTGCTCGGCGGTGAAGGTCCGCTTGGCCTTGCGGACCCACCGTCCTGTTCGGACGGTGTCGACCGCGTAGCCGCCGCCGATCGGCCGGACCGACACCGCGGTGGTCAGCGGGTGGACCTCCGCGCCCGCCTTCTCCGCCAGGTACAGGTAGTTCTTGACGGTCGTGTTCTTCGCGCCGACCCGGCAGCCGGTCATGCACTCGCCGCAGTGCGTGCACGGCTTCCGCAGCGGGCCTTCGCCGCCGAAGAACGGGTCGACGTCGCGCGCGCCGAAGTGGACGCCGACCGGGGTCGGCCGGTAGGTGTCCGCGATCCCCATGTCCTCGGCGACTTCGCGCAGCACGCGGTCGGCCGGGGTGACCAGCGGGTTCTCGACCACGCCCAGCATCCGTTTCGCCTGGTCGTAATGCGGGGCGAGTTCGGCCTTCCAGTCGGTGATGTGCGCCCACTGCGGATCCCGATAGAAGGTGTCCGGGGGCTCGTAGAGCGTGTTCGCGTAGACGAGCGAGCCGCCGCCGACACCCGCTCCGCTCAGCACGAACGTGTTCTTCAGCAGCGTGAGCCGCTGGATGCCGTAGCAGCCCAGTTTCGGGGCCCACAGGTACTTCCGCAGCCGCCACGAGGTCTTCGCGAACTCGTCGTCGGCGAAGCGGCGGCCGGTCTCCAGCACGCCTACGCGATAGCCCTTCTCGGTGAGCCGCAACGCGGTCACGCTGCCGCCGAAACCGGAGCCGATCACCAGCACGTCGTAGTTCATCGCGGTCCCGCCGTCCGGTAGTCGCCGAGGTCGAGCGTCTTCGTCCGGCGGTCGTATTCGGTGACCAGACCGGGCCAGTTCGTGCTCACGCGCCCGTTCTCCTGGCGGTACCAGCTGGCGCAGGTCGTCCAGACGCTCTTGCCCAGCCGTCGCTGGATCTCCTCGTCGTACCGTTGCTCGACCTCCGGGACGACGTCCATATAGGACACTTCGGGTTTCGCGAGGTGTTCGACGGCCTGGCGGATGTAGCGGGCCTGCCGTTCGATCATGTAGATGATGGAGCCCGCGCCGAGGTTCGTGTTGGGGCCGTAGACGCAGAACAGGTTCGGGAAACCCGGCACGGTCATGCCGAGGTACGCCCGCGCGCCGCCCTTCCACGCGTCCGACAACGCTTTTCCGCCGAGGCCTTCCACCTTCAGCTCGCCGAGGAAGTCGGTCGCCGCGAAACCGGTCCCGTAGACGATGACGTCCGCCTCGTGCTCGACGCCGTCCTCGGTGAGCACGCCGGACGGGGTGATCGCGCTGATACGCCGCGTCTCCACGGCGACGTTGTGCTGCGCCAGCGCGGGCAGGTACTCGTTGGTGAACAGGATCCGTTTGCAGCCCAGCGGGTAGTCCGGGGTGAGTTTCTCGCGCAGCGCCGGATCCTTGATGTGACGGCGGCGCAGCTGGGCCGTCCGCAGCTCGAAGACCTTGGCCAGCAACGGATGCTTCGTCATCGCGTAGGTCGCGTATTCGGCGAGCAGGAAGATCCGGAGCCTGCCGATCAGCTGCGTCGCGGGCAGGTGCCGGAACAGTCGCTGCTGCCAGCGCCGGTAAGCGGTGTCCCGTTTCGCCATGATGTAGGGCGCGGTGCGCTGGAAGACGGTCAGTTCGCCCGCCTGGCGCTGGAGTTCGGGCACGAACTGGATGGCGCTCGCGCCGGTGCCGATCACCGCGACCTTCTTGCCGCGCAGATCGACGTCGTGATCCCAGTGCGCGGAGTGGAAGCTGGTGCCTTCGAAGGTCTCCTGGCCGGGGATGTCCGGCTGGACGGGTCGCGAGAGCTGGCCGACGGCGGGGACGAAGACGTTCGCTTCGTACGTCTCGCCGCCCGCGGTCTCCACCCGCCAGAGCCCGCGTTCCTCGTCGAAGGCCGCGGAGGTGACGCGGACGCCGAACCGGATGTGCGGTTCGAGTCCGTAGCGGCGCACCACGCGTTTGAGGTACTCGTGGATGTCCGGTTGCAGCGAGAACCGCTTCGGCCAGTCGGGATTGGGCTCGTAGGAGAACGAGTACAGCGGCGACGGGATGTCGCAGCCCGCGCCGGGATACGTGTTCTCCCGCCAGACGCCACCGGGTTCGTCGGCGCTCTCCAGGATGGTGAAGTTCTCGAAGCCGGCGCGTTTGAGCTCGATCGCCGTCCCGACCCCGCCGAAGCCCGTCCCTACGATCAGCACGCTCGTATCGCCCATGCCGATCGAAGTTACCCAGCGGTCACCCCTGGTGGAAGTACACGAGCGGCCACTCGATCGAGATTTCCGGCCACGCCCCCGCCCGCATTCAGAGGACTAAATGCACCGAGTGGGTCTCCGCCTGCGGGTGCGCCCAGGCCAGGAGGCGGTGCGCGGAGCTCTCCAGGGTGTCCAGATCGCGCTTAGGGACGCGCTCGAACGGCGTGATCACCACCGAAGCCGCCTTCTTCACCGTCTTGATCTCCCAGAAGCCCTTCACCATCCCGCCGACCAGGATGGTGCCTTTGACCAGGCCGTTCTGCGTGATGACGACCTTGCGGTGCTCGTCGCTGATCACCCGCGTGCGGTCGGCGTAGGACAGGACGGTCTGGTCGAACGGGCCCAGCAGCCGCGCGGGCGCGGGGGTGTCCGGATCCGGACGCGAGGCCTCGGGCAGGTCGAAGAGCTCGCGGCCGTTCTCGTCACGGAACGTCCGCAGCTCCGGCCGCAGCCGCTCGGCGACGTCGCCGAGCTTCGTGATCCCGGCCCAGGCCTGCGCGTCCTGCACGCTGGCCGGCCCGAACGCGGCCAGGTAGCGCCGGAACATCGCTTCCGGCGACGGCGCGGTGTTCGGTTCGGCGCCCAGCCAGTCCCCGGTGGTCTGATACGTCGGCTGCCCGGACTTGCCCCAGACGCCGCGCGGCGGGATCTGCACCAGCGGCAGCAGCGCCCGTGCGACGTGCACCAGCGACGACGGCGCGACGCCTTCCCAGTGCTTCGCCAGTTCCGCGCCGAGGCCTGCCGACGAAAGCGGCCGCTCACCCAGCAGTTTGCGGGCGGTGCGGGCGATCTCCTGGTGGTCGAGGCCCTTGATGTCGGGGCCGTGCTGGGTGTTGCCGAGCACCGAGCGGTCGTAGAGCGGCTGCACGATGGGGCGCCACGCGAGCGCGTCCGACGGCGTGACCAGGTGCACCGTGCCGCGCATGAGCGCGATCCGCACGACGCTCTTGTCCAGCAGGAGGCTCGCGAGGTCTTCCTGGCGGAAGCCGTGCAGCCGGGTCCACAGCGCGAAGTACGGCGGGTTCGGCGCCTGCGCCTGCAGCCCGGCCAGATGCTCGACCGCTTCGAGCGCGGTCATCTTCGAACGCCGGAGCAGCAACTGCCGGTCCAGCATGGCGCGGTTCAGCGCGCGCCTGCTCAACGTGTCGGACATGCCGCTCACCCTAAAGGGGATCAAGGACAGTTATGGTCCTCAATGGGCCGATCGTCGCCAGGGGATCCATAATCCCGGCCATGGAACTACCGCCGCCGGTGATCCGGGACTGGGACTACCCGCGCGGCACGGCGAGCATCGTGCTCATGGCCCGCTTCGCCGCCGAAAACGGCGTCGAGGGGCTGGAGTCCTACGAACACGCCCCCGTGGACGGCCAGGTCGACGCGCGTCAGGAACTCGCGGTGGTCCGGGCCCTGGTCCGCGGGCTGGGCGGCGAGGACGCGGTCGCGCTCCGGCTGAGCAGGCGATACCGGGTCAGCGCGTTCGGCATCTTCGGGTTCGCGTGCATCAGCAGCCCGACGCTGGGGGACGCGATGCGCTTCGCCCTGCGCTACCTGGACCTGAGCTTCACGTTCTGCATCCCGCACGTGACCGTCGAGGCGGGACGGCTCGCGCTCGCCATGGACGACAGCCGCGTGCCCGGCGACGTCGCCCGCTTCCTGCTGCTGCGCGACCTCGGCGCCATCCACACCGTCATGCGCGACATCCTGCCGGACATCTCCTTGCGCTCCTTGGCCTTCCGGCACGACAAACCCTCCACTGTGGACGAATACGTGCGGACCTTCGGGCTGGCGCCGTCGTTCTCGGCGACGTCGCATGTCGCCACCCTGGACCCGCTCCTCCTCGACAAACCGCTGCCGCAGGCCAACGACCAGACCGTCGCGGTGTGCGCCGCGCAATGCGAACTGCTGGTGTCACGGAAACGGGAGCGATCCGGGATCGCCCAGCAGGTGCGGGAAAGACTGGTACGGCTCGGCGGGGTCGACGCGGGTATGGAGGAGGTCGCGCGGCAGCTCGCGCTCAGCCCCCGGACCCTGCGGCGACGGCTGTTCGAGGCCGGGACCGGCTACCGGGCCCTGCTCGACGAGGTCCGCCAGGCGCTGGCGGAGGAGATGCTGGACACCGGCGCGCTCACCGTGGAGGACGTCGCGCTGCGGCTGGGCTACGCGGAGGCGTCGAGTTTCATCTACGCCTTCAAACGCTGGAAGGGGATGACGCCGGCGGCCTACGCCCGGCGGAACGCGTTGCGAGCACGGCCGGGTAGGTGACCCGCAGCAGGTGCAGGATCGACTCGGTGAGGAACACCCGCAGCTCCTCCCGGCCGAGCGTGCCGCGGATCAGCCATTCGCGTGACGCCGCGCGCAGCATCCCGCCGTACGAACGGATCATCGCGCGGAGTTCTTCGCGACCCTCGGTGACGTCGCTCATCAAGGCGGCCGCGAGCACGCGATCGGCGGCGATCTCGTCACCCTCCAGCATGATCCGCTCGATCTCCGGGTCGCGGCCCACCGCCTCCGGGCCGATCGCCGTCAGCCACGCCTGCTCGTTGCGCTCGACGACCTCGATCCAATGCCGGACGCTGATCGCGAGCCGCTCCTCGGCGGTCGTCTCCGGCAGGTTCTCGATCACCGGCGCCGGGACGATCATCATCTGCCGGACGACTTCCAGGTACAGCTCGCGTTTGCCGCCGAAGTAGTGGTTGATCAGCGGCCGGGCCACCCCGGCGGCCTTCGCGATGTCCGAGGTCGAAACCGAGGCGTACGTGCCCTCGCCGAACAGCCGCCGGGCCGCGGTCAGGATCTCGGCGCGCCGGGCGGCCGGTTCGAGGCGGCGCCGCCGGGCCTCCGGATCGGTGCTCATGGGCCGAGCGTAACCGTTTCACGTGGCCGTCTGCCGTTACTCATTCGGAACAACCCCTCGGTAACCCCTGGGGCCTTCGCGGCGACGTTCGGGGCGGGGGACCGGGTGTCATGGGTAGGGACGAATGACCAGTGCTGAGCGCGATCCGGTCCGCCGTGCCGGACGGTGGGTCAGTGTCCGGCTGCAGCATCGTGACGTCCGCATCCAAGGTGACACCGGGGAGGAAGCCGTCTCGTACGCGGGGATCGTGATCACGAGTTTCGAGAACGGCGCCGAGGTCTGCGAACGCTGGATCCCGCTCGGGGTGGATCCGTCGGAGGCCGACGACGAACAGCTCATCCAGCAGTTGCGCGACGCACTGGTCTGGCAGGCCCGGCGGCCGCCAAAATCCTGATCACGCGTGCTTGGAGCCGTAACTCGCGTGATTGAAGACGGAACGGCTCCAATCACGCGAGATCCGCCTTCAATCACGCGAGTTACGGCTATTGAGTCCGCAGGCCGTCGAAGGCGATCTTGCACACCGCGTCCGCCAGCTCCGTCCCGGCCGAACCACGACGCGGTCGGTACCACTCGATCAGCGAGTTCACCATGCCGTACAGCAGGCGCGCCGTGACCGCGGGATCGATGTCGGGGCGCACGTCGCCCTCGGTTTCGGCCTGTTTCACCAGTTCCGTGACGAGCCGGTCGAATTCGCGCCGCCGCGCGAGCGCCGCCCGTTCGATCTTGGTGTTGCCGCGCACCCGCAGCAGCAGGGTCACGAACGGCAGCTGGTCGACCAGCACCAGGACACTGCCCCGCACCAGATGCTCCAGCTTTTCGATCGCCTTGCCCTCGAAGGATTCCGTCTCGGCGGCGACGGCGAACAGGCCGTTCAGCGCGCGGTCGACGGCGAGCCGCAGCAGCTCCTCCTTGCTCGGTACGTGGTGGTAGATCGCGGATTTCGTGATGCCGAGCTTGCGGGAGAGGTCCTCCATGCTGGTGCCGTCGTAGCCGCGCTCGTTGAACAGCTTCACCGCGACCTGCAGCAGCGACTCGAGGTCGTAACCGGGACGCCCCCGGCGGGCGGGGGTGCTCAAGCGCGGTCCCGTTCGTCGAGGACGCGGCGCATCTTGCCCAGCGAGCGTTCCAGCGTGTCCGGGTCGACGACCTCGACGCCGACGCTCACGCCGACCCCGTCCTTCACCCCGGCGATCAGCCGGGCGGCGGCCTCGGCGCGCTGCTCGGCGGTGGCGTCCGGACGCGCTTCGACGCGGACGGTCAGGTGGTCCATCCGGCCCTTCGTCGACCGGATCAGCTGGAAATGCGGCGCGAGCGCGGGGGTCACCAGCACGACTTCCTCGATCTGCGTGGGGAAGACGTTGACGCCACGCAGGATGATCATGTCATCGCTACGCCCGGTCACCTTCTCCATCCGCCGGTACGCCGGCCGCGCGGTGCCCGGCAGCAGCCTGGTCAGGTCGCGCGTGCGGTACCGGATGATCGGCAGCGCCTGCTTGGTGAGCGAGGTGAACAGCAGCTCACCTTCGGCGTCGGTCGGTTTCTCGGTGAACGGGTCGATCACCTCGGGGAAGAAGTGGTCCTCCCAGATGTGCAGCCCGTCCTTGGTCTCGACGCATTCCTGCGCGACGCCGGGGCCCATCACCTCGGACAGGCCGTAGATGTCGACCGCGTCGATGCCGACGCGCTCCTCGATCTCCGTGCGCATCTGCTCGGTCCACGGCTCCGCGCCGAAGATGCCGACCTTGAGCGAACTCGTCTGCGGGTCGATGCCCTGCCGCTCGAACTCGTCGAGCAGCGTCAGCATGTACGACGGGGTGACCATGATGATCTCGGGTTTGAAGTCGGTGATGATCTGCACCTGCCGCGCGGTCATGCCGCCGGACGCCGGGATCACCGTGCAGCCGAGCTTTTCGGCGCCGTAGTGTGCGCCGAGCCCGCCGGTGAACAGGCCGTAGCCGTAGGCGACGTGGACCTTGTCGCCCGGCCGCCCGCCCGCGGCGCGGATCGAGCGCGCCATCACCGTCGCCCAGGTG
Organism: Amycolatopsis japonica; assembly: GCF_000732925.1. NCBI lineage: Bacteria > Bacillati > Actinomycetota > Actinomycetes > Pseudonocardiales > Pseudonocardiaceae > Amycolatopsis > Amycolatopsis japonica. The sequence continues at coordinate 6,663,590 of NZ_CP008953.1, read as the reverse complement.
TCGATGTCTTCGGACGTGTAGCCGACGACGGTCGGTTTCCCGGTGGTACCGCTGGACGCGTGGATCCGGCTCACCTGCGCCTCCGGCACGGCGAACATGCCGAACGGGTAGTTGTCGCGCAGATCCTGTTTGGTGGTGAACGGGAACTTCGCCAGATCTTCCAGCGCCTTGCAGTCGTCCGGGTGAACGCCCGCCTCGTCGAACTTCCGCGTGTAGAAGGGCACGTTGTCGTACGCGTGCCGCAGCGTCCACCGGAGGCGCTTCAGTTGCAGCGCCTGGAGTTCGTCGATGGTGAGGTTCTCGGCTTCGTCGCTGAAAGTCATCGTCACGCCTTCTGGATGGTGCGGCTGCGGCCGCGGAATTCGGCGACGACCTCCGGCCCGTCGGGGGTCTCCCGGTGCACGGTGACGTCGTAGATGCCGTTGCGGCCGTAACGCGTCCGTTCGGTGGCGGTGGCGATGAGGTGGTCGCCGAGTTTGCCCGCCGCGACGAAGGAGATCTCCGCGCCGGCCGCGACGGTCACCGGCCCATGGCTGTTGCAGGCGCAGGCGAAGGTCGTGTCGGCCAGCAGGAAGACGTAGCCGCCGTGGGCGATGTCGTGGCCGTTGACCATCGTCTCGGTGATCCGCATGGTGGCGACGGCGTGGCCTTCGGCGGCCTCGATCAGCTCGATGCCCAGCGCCTTCGACGCCTGGTCGTCGGCGAACATCGTGTGCGCGGCGTTGCTAGTCAAGCCTGACCACCTGGTTACTGACCGAATGGACGGTTGTTAAAGGGTGTCGCAAGTAAAGGCGCGCTTTCGGGCAGATGTCAAGGGTCCACCGCCGTCAGGGGGTTTGCAAGACCCCGGTCACGAGCTACAGTGAATTACTGAACGGACGGTCTGTTAATCCCACCATCGAAGGGTCGGCCCCATGGCATTGCTGCGCAGCTACGTCTCCGGCGGGTGGCACACGGCGGAAAGTGACGGAGTACCGCTGCACGACGCCTCCACCGGCGAGGAGGTCGCCCGGGTCTCGTCCGACGGCATCGACTTCGCCGCCGCGCTGGAGTACGGCCGCCGCGTCGGCGGCCCCGCGCTGCGCGAGCTGACCTTCCACCAGCGTGCCGCGCTGCTGAAGGCGCTGGCCTCCCACCTGCGCGAACACCGCGAGGAGCTGTACGCGCTCTCCGCGCGTACGGGCGCGACCAAGGGCGACTCGATGGTCGACATCGACGGCGGCATCGGCGTGCTGTTCGCCTACTCCAGCAAGGGCAAGCGCGAACTGCCGAACGACACCGTCTACGTCGACGGCAACGTCGAGCCGCTGAGCAAGGGCGGCACCTTCGTCGCCCAGCACATCGCCGTCCCGCTGCGCGGCGTCGCCGTCCAGATCAACGCGTTCAACTTCCCCGTCTGGGGTCCGCTGGAGAAGTTCGCGCCCGCGTTCCTCGCCGGCGTGCCGAGCCTGATCAAGCCGGCCAGCCAGACCGCGTACCTCACCGCGCGGCTGGTCGAGATCATCATCGAATCCGGCATCCTGCCCGAGGGCACGCTGCAGTTCGTCGCGGGCAGCGTCGGCGATCTGCTCGACCACGTCACCGCGCAGGACCTCGTCTCGTTCACCGGCTCCGCGTCGACCGCGCAGAAGCTGCGCGCGCACCCCGCGATCGTGCGCAACTCCGTTCGGTTCAACGCCGAAGCCGACTCGCTCAACCTGTCGATCCTCGGCCCGGACGCCAAACCCGGCACCACCGAGTTCGATCTCTTCGTCAAGCAGCTGACCACCGAGATGACGGTCAAGGCGGGCCAGAAGTGCACCGCCATCCGCCGCGCCTTCGTCCCCGCCGACCTGCTGGACGAGGTCGCCGAGGCCGCGAGCGCGCGGCTGGCGAAGACCACCGTCGGCAACCCGACCGCCGAGGGTGTCCGCATGGGTGCCCTGGCCAGCCTGGAGCAGCGCGAGGAGGTCCGGCGGTCGCTCAAGGCGTTGCTGGACGTCGGCACGGTCGTCTTCGGCGACCCGGAGCAGGTCGAGGTCGTCGGCGCGGACGCCGAACGCGGCGCGTTCATCTCACCCGTACTGCTGAAGGCCGACCCGGAGCGCTCCGAGCCGCACGAGGTCGAGGCGTTCGGCCCGGTGTCGACGCTGCTGCCCTACACCTCCACCGAGCAGGTCATCGAGCTCGCCGCACGCGGCGGCGGCAGCCTCGTCGGTTCCGTCGTTTCCGCCGACAAGGAGTTCGTGCGCGAAGTCGTCCTCGGCGTCGCGCCGTACCACGGCCGCCTGCTGGTGCTGGACGCCGAAGACGCCAAGGAGTCCACCGGGCACGGTTCCCCGATGCCGCAGCTGGTGCACGGCGGCCCCGGCCGCGCCGGTGGCGGCGAGGAGATGGGCGGCGTCCGCGGCGTGCTGCACCACATGCAGCGCACGGCGGTCCAGGGTTCGCCCGCGGTCCTGAGCACGGTCACCGGCCGCTGGGTCGCGGGTGCGCCGCGCGCCGAAGGCGACGTCCACCCGTTCCGGAAGTCCTTGGCGGAGCTCAAGATCGGCGACTCCGTGGTCGCCGGTCCGCGCACCGTCACCCAGGAGGACGTCGACCACTTCGCCGAGTTCACCGGCGACACCTTCTACGCCCACACCGATCCCGAGGCCGCCGCGGCGAACCCGCTGTTCGGCGGGATCGTGGCGCACGGGTACCTCGTGGTCTCGTTCGCCGCCGGCCTGTTCGTCTCGCCGGAGCCCGGCCCGGTGCTGGCGAACTACGGCCTGGAGAACCTGCGGTTCCTCACCCCGGTCAAGGTCGGCGACTCGCTGACCGTGACCTTGACCGCCAAGCAGATCACCCCGCGCATCGACCAGGAGTACGGCGAGGTCCGCTGGGACGCGGACGTCACCAACGCCGACGGCGACTCGGTCGCCAAGTACGACGTGCTCACCCTGGTGGCGAAGGAGCAGTCATGACCGCGACGTTGCCGGAAGAAGACCTCGAACGGCATTTCGAGGCGACGATCGAGCGCGATCAGCGCATCGAACCGCGTGACTGGGTGCCCGAGGGCTACCGCAAGACGATGATCCGGCAGATCGCGCAGCACGCGCATTCGGAGATCATCGGCATGCAGCCGGAGGGCAACTGGATCACCCGCGCGCCTTCCTTGCGGCGTAAGGCGATCTTGCTCGCGAAGGTGCAGGACGAGGCCGGACACGGGCTGTACCTGTACTCCGCGGCCGCCACACTCGGCGCCGATCGCGCGGATCTGACCGACAAGCTGATCAACGGCAAGCAGAAGTACTCGTCGATCTTCAACTATCCGACGCTGACCTTCGCCGACGTCGGCGTGATCGGCTGGCTGGTGGACGGCGCGGCGATCTGCAACCAGGTTCCCTTGTGCCGCAGCTCGTACGGGCCGTACGCGCGCGCCATGATCCGCATCTGCAAGGAGGAGTCCTTCCATCAGCGGCAGGGTTTCGAACTGCTGATGACCATGATGCGCGGCACCGAGAAACAGCGCGAGATGGTGCAGGAGGCGGTGAACCGCTGGTGGTGGCCGTCGCTGATGATGTTCGGTCCGCCGGACGCGGATTCACCGAACACCGCGCAGTCGATGGCGTGGAAGGTCAAGCGGCACACGAACGACGAGCTGCGCCAGCGCTTTGTCGACATGTCCATCCCACAGGCCGAGGCGCTGGGCGTCACCTTCCCGGACCCGGACCTGAAGTGGAACGCCGAACGCGGGCACTACGACTTCGGCGCCGTCGACTGGGACGAGTTCAAGAACGTGTTGAAGGGCAACGGCCCCTGCAACGCCCAGCGCGTCGCGCACCGGCGGCGGGCCCAGGAAGACGGCGCGTGGGTGCGGGAAGCCGCCTCGGCGCACGCAGCGAAGAAGGGTTCGTGATGAAACACGACTGGCCGTTGTACGAGGTGTTCGTCCGGGGCAAGCGCGGGCTGAACCACGTGCACGTGGGTTCGCTGCACGCGGCGGACGACGACATGGCGTTGCACCACGCGCGGGATCTGTACACCCGCCGCAACGAGGGCGTGTCGATCTGGGTCGTGCGCGCGTCGGACATCACGGCGTCCTCGCCGGACGAGAAGGACCCGTTCTTCGCGCCCAGCGGCGACAAGGTGTACCGGCACCCGACGTTCTACGAAATCCCCGACAACGTCCCCCACATCTGACATGAGCTTCGACAACGCCTATGAGGCGATCACCGAGGAGAACGACTCCCGCTGGGCCTTCGGCACCGGGTTCGAGGATCCGCTGTCCGGTGTGGACACCACGGTTCCGTCCGGTGTGGATGGTGCGCGGCTGGCGGCCTACTGCCTGATGCTCGGCGACGACGCACTGATCTTCTCGCACCGGCTGCAGGAGTGGTGCACGAACGCGCCCGAACTCGAGGACGAGGTCGCGATCGCGAACATCGCGCTCGACCTGCTCGGGCAGGCGCGGCTGCTGCTGGCCCGCGCGGGCAAGGCCGACGGCAGCGAGCGTTCGGAGGATTCGTACGCCTTCTTCCGGAGCGAGCAGGAATACCGCAACGTCCGCCTCGCCGAACTCGAAGGCGGGCACTTCGGACATCTGATCGCACGGCTGCTGGTGTTCTCGATCTGGCGGCTCGCTTTGCTGCAGCAGCTTCAGTCCTCTGTGGACCCCGTGCTCGCGGCCATCGCGGACAAGGGTGTCAAGGAAGTCGCGTACCACCGCGACTACGCCGCCCAGTGGGCCGTGCGCCTCGGCGACGGCACCGAGCTGTCCCACGCGCGGATGCAAGAGGGCCTCGACGCGGTCTGGCCGTACGTGGACGAGCTTTTCGCGGCGCACGAGGTCGAGTTCGTCGAGTCGCCGTCGCTGCGGCCGGAGTTCGACGCGATCCTGGACCAGGTGCTGGCCGTCGCGACGCTGAAGCGTCCCGAAATCGGTGCCATCGCCGGGGTTTCCGGCCGGATGGGCCGCGACGGTGTGCACACCGAGCGGATGGGCTTCCTGCTGGCGACGCTGCAGAGTGTCGCCAGGGAACATCCGGACGCGACATGGTGACCGCGTACGCCGTGGCGGCCACGGTCACCGACCCGGAGCTGCCGATGCTCACCCTCGCCGACCTCGGCGTGCTGCGTGAAGTGTCCGAAGAGGACGGTCGGGTGGTCGTCGCGATCACCCCGACTTACACCGGCTGCCCGGCGATGGACACCATGCGCGACGACCTGGTGCACGCGTTGACCGGCGCGGGCTACGGTGAGGTCGAGGTCCGCACGGTGCTGCAGCCCGCCTGGTCCACCGACTGGATCACCGAGGACGGCAAACGGAAACTGGCCGAGGCCGGGATCGCGCCGCCGGGAGCCGCGCCGCGGCGGACCGGGCCGATCCCGCTCACGTTGAGCCCGGCGGTGTCGTCTGTCCGCTGCCCGAACTGTGGTTCCGCGGACACCGAGGAGCAGTCCCGGTTCAGCGCGACCGCGTGCAAAGCCTTGCGCCGCTGCCGGTTCTGCCTCGAACCGTTCGAACACGTCAAGGAGATCTAGCGTGACCGCAACCCTGCGCCGCACGGGATTCCACGCCCTGAAGGTGGCGGACGTCCAGCGCCTGTGCGACGACGCCGTCGCGGTGACCTTCGACGTGCCCGAAGACCTCGCGGACACCTTCCGCTTCAAGGCGGGGCAGTCGCTGACCCTGCGCCGCGAGATCGACGGCCGCGACGAGCGCCGGTCGTACTCGATCTGCGCGCCCGCCGGCGCGGCGCCGCGGGTCGGCGTCCGTGAGGTGCCGGGCGGGCTGTTCTCGTCGTGGCTCGTGCGCGACGTGAAACCCGGCGACGAGATCGAGGTCGCGCCGCCGACCGGCACCTTCAGCCCCGATCTGGAAGCGGCCGGGCATCACGTGCTGATCGCGGCCGGATCCGGGATCACGCCGGTGCTGTCGATCGCGTCTTCGCTGCTCAGCGACTCCGACGCGACGGTGACCGTGCTCTACGGCAACCGCCGCACGGACACCGTCATGTTCGCCGACGACCTCGCGGATCTGAAGGACCGTTACCCCGCGCGGCTCGAACTCGTCCACGTGCTCTCCCGTGAGCCGCGCGAGGCCGAACTGTTCACCGGGCGGCTCGACGTGGAGAAGCTGCGGCGCCTGTGCAGCGTGCTGATCCCGGTCGAGGACGTCACGCACTGGTGGCTGTGCGGGCCGTTCGAGATGGTGACCGGCGCGCAGGAACTCCTGCGCTCGCTGGACGTCGCGGACGAACGCGTGCATCAGGAACTGTTCTATGTGGACACTCCGCCGGAGCCGGTGCATCACGTCGACCCGGCCGTCGTGGGCGCGTCCAGCGAGGTCACGCTGGTGCTCGACGGCCGGTCGACGACGATGACGCTGCCGCGCGGGACTTCGGTGCTCGACGGCGCGCAGAAGTTCCGTCCGGATCTGCCGTTCGCCTGCAAGGGCGGTGTGTGCGGCACCTGCCGGGCGAAGATCTGCGACGGCAAGGTGGACATGCGGCGCAACTTCGCGCTGGAGAAGGCCGAAGTCGACGCCGGTTTCGTCCTCACCTGCCAGTCGGTGCCCGTCTCCGATGCCGTCACCGTGGACTTCGACGCCTGACCCACCCCCGCGTTTCGTCCTCTGGATGCGGTACTTGCGTGTGCAAGTACCGCATCCAGAGGACTAATCGCGGAGGGGGAGCCAGCGGGTGATGCCGATGTCGGCCAGGAACGGCCGGTCGTGGCTCGCCACGATGAGCGTGCCCCGGTAGGCGAGCAGTGCCTCGGTGAGCCGCCGCACGCTGGCCAGGTCGAGGTTGTTCGTCGGCTCGTCGAGCAGCAGGAGTCGCGGCGTGGGCTCGGTCAGCAGCAACGTCGCCAGCGCCGCCCGGAACCGTTCCCCGCCGGACAACGACGCCACCTCGCGGTCGGCCGCCTTGCCCCGGAACAGGAACCGGGCCAGCCTCGCGCGGATCTCGTTGTCCGTGAGCGACGGCGCGACCAGTCGCACGTTGTCCACAATGGACAGCGTGTCGTCCAGCGCGTCGATCCGCTGGGGGAGCAGCCTCGCGGGGACGAAGAGCCCCACCTCGCCCGACTTCGGCGGCAGCTCGCCGGCGATCGTCCGCAGCAGGGTGGTCTTCCCCGACCCGTTCGGGCCGGTGAGCGCGATCCGCTCGGGGCCCATGACGTGCAGGTCCACCGCCGGGCCGAACCGGGGCACGGCGTCGATCCGGAGCACGTCCGTGCCGCGGGCGACGGTCGTCTCCGGCAGCTCGACGCGGATCTCGGCGTCCTCCCGCACCAGTTCCTCGGCGGCCTTCAGCGCCTCGACGGCGCCTTCCAGCCGGTCGGTGTGCAGGTTCCGGTACTTGCCCGCGGCGATCTGCGCGTCCTCCTGGCGTTTGCGCATCCGCACCTTGGGCTCGCGTTTCCGGTCCCACATCTGCTGGCCGTAGCGGGCCCGCCGGGCGAGTTTGATCCCGGCCTCGACCAGCTCCCGCTTCTGCCGTTTGACGTCCGACTCCGCCGCGCGCACATGCCGCCGGGCGGCCTCCTGCGCGACCTCGACGGCGTGTTCGTAGTCCGCGAGGTTGCCGCCGTACAAGGTGACCTCGTGGTCGCGGACCTCGGCGATCCGGTCGACCAGCCGCAGCAGTTCGCGATCGTGCGAGACCACGACGAGGATCCCGCCCCAGCCCGCGACCTCGCGGTGCACGAGTTCACGGGCCCGCAGGTCGAGGTTGTTCGTGGGCTCGTCGAGCAGCAACGCGGCGGGACGGCGCAGCAACAGGGCGGCCAGACCGAGCAACGTGAGTTCGCCGCCGGACAATTCGCCCGCCAGCCGGTCCAGGCGGACGGCTTCCAGGCCGAGCCGGTCGAGGATCGCGCGGATGCGTTCCTCGACGTCCCAGTTGTCGCCGATGGTGGCGAAGTGCTCTTCGGTGGCGGAACCGTCCTCGACGGCCCTGATCGCCGCGCGGATCGCGGTGACACCGAGCACGTCGTCGACGCGGCGTCCGGTGTCGAGGACGAGGTTCTGCGGCAGATAGCCGAGTTCACCCGGTGTGGTGATGGAACCCGTCGTGGGCCGCAGCTCGCCGGCGAGCAGCCTGAGCAGCGTGGACTTGCCGGATCCGTTGGTGCCGACCAGGCCGGTGCGGCCGGTGCCGAGGGTGAGCGAAAGGCGGTCGAACGCCGGGGCGCCGTCGGGCCAGGTGAAGGTGACGTCGGAAAGCGTCAAGGAAGAAGACATGAGACTCCCTGCGAAGGAGGTGGATGTGGGCGCAGGTTCGTCTCAGAAGATCACCGCGACAGGTTAGCTCTTGGGTGGTCGGGTGGCGATCGATTTTCGTGGGGCCCGGTAGCCGTTTCGTGGCGATCCGGTACTCGGGTTCGTCCTTGAGCCGATGAGGCGGGTGTGTGCCTTGGAGCGGTCGAGATCGCGGGCCTGAGTGGGCACCCTGGTCCGGCGTTCGCGGGACCGGCGCCGGGGCTGGGCCGATGATGATCCGACGCGGCACCATGTCGGGTCCGCTCGCGAAGGGTCGGCGGATTTCGGCGGCGGTGCGGGTGGTGTTCCGCGGCTTGCGTGGGCGGTCGTTGCCGAATTGCGGCAACGGTGCGGGCGTCTCGGTCACATGACATGGGGACGGTCGCTGGTGCCCTAGGCGCTGTCGCCGAATTGTGGCAACGCGGGGGAGTCGGTCTTGGTCATGTGGCTGCGGGTAGCGTCGTGGATTCCGTGGTCGTTGCCGATTTTCGGTAACGCCGAGGGTGGCGTCCTTGGTCACGTGACGTCGGGGCGGTCCCGGTTGCCGCAGGTGGTCGTTGCCGATTTGCGGCAATGGTCGCCGGTGCGGTCGGCCCTGATTCGGTGCGGGGGTGGTCCTGGTGCGGGCAGGCGTTGTCGCCGCTTTCTGGCAACGCTGAGGGGTGTCGGTCTCGGTCACGTGACGTTGGGGCGGTCTCGGTTGCCGCAGGTGGTCGTTGCCGATTTGCGGTAACGGTCGCCGTGCGGTCGGCCCTGATTCGGTGCGGGGGTGGTCCCTGGTGCGGGCAGGCGTTGTCGCCGATTTCCGGTAATGCCGAGGGTGTCGTCCTTGGTCACGCGGCATCGTGCCGGTCCCCGGTTCCCGCAGGCGCAGGTGTTGTCGCCGATTTCCGGTAACGCCGAGGGGTCTCGGTCACGTGACGTCGGGGCGGTCTCGGTTCCCGCAGGAACCGTCGCCGAATTGCGGTAACGGTCGCCGTGCGGTCGGCCCTGATGCGGCACGGGGGCGGTCCCTGGTGCGGGCAGGCGCTGTCGCCGAATTTCGGTAACGCCGAGGGTGTCGTCCTTGGTCACGTGACGTCGGGGCAGTCCCGATTCCCGCAGGAAACCGTCGCCGAACTGCGGCAACGGTCGCCAGGTGCGTCGACCCTGACACGCCATCGGGCCGGTCCCCGGTTCCCGCAGGCGTTGTCGCCGATTTCCGGCAACGCCGAGGTTGTCGGCCTCGGTCACGTGACATCGGAGCGGTCCCAGTTCCCATCGGCAACCGTCGCCGAATCCCGGCAACGGCACCAGAGCGTCGCCCCGACGCGACACCCGACCCCGGCTCAGGCCGTCGCCGAATCCCGGTAACGAACAACCCGCCACAGAGCCCCGAGTCACGGTCTGTCCCAAAGACCCGCGAGGGGCATACTGGCGGTCGTGATCGAACGCCCTCATGTCCTGCTCTCCGCCGCGGTCTCGCTCGACGGTTACCTCGACGACGCGAGCGACACCCGGCTGGTGCTGTCGAACGAGGAGGACTGGGCCAGAGTGGACGGGCTGCGTGCCGCGTCGGACGCGATCCTCGTCGGCGCGAACACGGTGCGCGCGGACGATCCGCGGTTGCTGGTCCGCTCGCCGGAGCTGGTCGCGAAAAGGGTCGCGGAAGGGCGCCCGGAGCAGCCGGTCAAGGTCACCCTCACGCGGAGCGGGTCACTCGATCCGGCGGCGCAGTTCTTCACCGTCGGCGACACCGAGAAGCTGGTCTACGCGCCGCCCGGCGTCGTCACGGGGGTGAAGGCGACCGTCGTCGAACTGTCCGGCCTGAACAAAATCCTGGCCGATCTCCACGCGCGCGGCATCCGACGGCTGATGGTCGAAGGCGGCGGCGCGATCCATACCCAGTTCCTCACCGAGGGCCTGGTCGACGAACTGCATCTGGCCGTCGCGCCGTTCTTCGTCGGCGACACGCGCGCGCCGCGTTTCGTCGGGCCGGGCGCGTTCCCGCGCGGGCTGACGCTGACCGGAACGACACGGCTGGGCGACATCGCCGTCCTGGAGTACCATGCGACGCCGGAACCGTCCGATGTGGACATTCAACACCTGCGCGAGGCCATCGCGCTGGCCGAGAACTGCCCGCCGCGCACCTTCCGCGTCGGCGCGGTGATCACCGCCGCCGACGGCGAAGTGCTCTCCACCGGTTTCTCGGGCGACGGCGATCCCGCCAACCATGCCGAAGAAGCCGCGCTCGCCAAACTCGAATCAGGGGATCCGAGGCTGGCGGAGGCGACGATGTACACGTCACTGGAGCCGTGCAGCTCGCGGACGTCACATCCGCGAAGCTGCACCCAGCTCATCCTCGACGCCGGCATCCCGCGCGTCGTTTTCGCCTGGCGCGAGCCATCGGTGTTCGTCGACTGCGTCGGCGCCGAGACACTGGAGGCGGCCGGACGCCGGGTGATCGAGGTACCCGCCCTCGCCGCCGACGTCCGCCGCGCGAACACCCATATCCCGGGTGTCCACCTCTGAGCTTCTACTTGCAGGCGTCGCAGCAGCCGCAGCCCTGACCGGTGCACGCCGAGCAGCAACCGTGGCGAAGCACGACCTTCAACAGACGCTTGATCATCGCTGTCCTCCCGATCATTGACGTCCCACCGCCCTTGTCACGCTAAGTTCTGCGCATATGACAGTGGTACCGCCGGGAGTGCCACGACGCTGCTCCAGCGGGTGACGGCAATGTCTCTGGTGAACCCGCGACCGCGATCGACGTCGGCAGGACGCGGCCTAGCCTTCCCTGTCACGGATGCGGATAGGGCGCCCTGCCACCGCGATAGCGGGGCCTTCGGCCGTGGCGGGTTCACGCGTATGGTCACCTTTCGCGGCCACTGCTCAGCTCCGCCAACAGGCAAGTCAGGATTCGAGATCCCCCTCCAGCGATAGGTAGACCTCGCGCAGCTGAGCCAAAAGATCGGCGTCCGGCTCCGCCCACAGCCCCCGATCGGCCGCCTCGTTCAGCCGCTCGATGATGCCGCGCAGCGCCCACGGGTTGGCCTGGCGCAGGAACTCCTGGTTGACCTCGTCGAGCACGTAGGACTCGGTGAGCTTCTCGTACATCCAGTCACCGACGACACCCGCGGTGGCGTCGAAACCGAACAGGTAATCGACCGTCGCCGCCAGCTCGAAAGCGCCCTTGTAGCCGTGCTTGCGCATCGCCGCCAGCCACCGCGGGTTGACCACGCGGGCCCGGAAGACGCGGGCGGTCTCCTCGCCGAGCGTGCGGGTGCGGACGGCGTCCGGGGTGGTGCTGTCGCCGACGTAGGACGCGGGCGCGGTCCCGGTCAGCGCGCGGACCGTCGCGATCATCCCGCCGTGGTACTGGAAATAGTCGTCGGAGTCGGCGATGTCGTGCTCGCGGGTGTCGGTGTTCTTGGCCGCCACCACGATCCGCTTGTACGAGTTCTCCATGTCCTCGCGCGCCGGCCTGCCGTCGAGGTCGCGGCCGTAGGCGAACCCGCCCCAGACCGCGTAGACCTCGGCGAGATCCTTGTCGTCGCGCCAGTTCCCGGAATCCATCAGCGGTAGCAGACCCGCCCCGTACGCGCCCGGCTTGGAGCCGAAGATCCTCGTGGTGGCCCGGCGTTCGTCGCCGTGCGCGGCCAGATCCGCGCGGGTGTGGGCTCGCACGAAGTTCTGTTCGTCCGGCTCGTCGAGGTTCGCCACCAGGCGCACGGCGTCGTCCAGGAGGGTGATCACATGCGGGAAGGCGTCACGGAAGAAGCCACTGATCCGCACGGTGACGTCGATCCGCGGACGGCCGAGCTCGGCGAGCGGGATCGCCTCGATCCCGGTGACGCGCCGCGAAGCCTCGTCCCAAACCGGCTGGACACCCAGCAGGGCAAGGACTTCCGCCGCGTCGTCACCCGACGTGCGCATCGCCGACGTGCCCCAGACCGAGAGACCGACCGAACGCGGCCAGTCGCCTGTGTCCTCCTTGTAGCGGCGGAGAAGCGAGTCCGCGAGCGCCTGTCCAGTTTCCCATGCGAGACGGCTCGGGATGGCCTTCGGGTCGACGGTGTAGAAGTTGCGGCCGGTCGGCAGCACGTTGATCAGGCCGCGCAGCGGAGAACCGCTGGGTCCCGCGGGGATGTAGCCGCCGTCGAGCGCGTGGAGCACGGCGTCGATCTCGGCACCGGTGCCCGCCAGACGTGGCACGATCTCGGTGGCGGCGAAGGTCAGCACGCGCGCGACCTCCTGGTGTTCCGGTACTTCGGCGACGACCTCGGCGACGGCGGCGGGGGACCAGTCCCTGGCCTCCATCGCCTCGACGAGCGAGCGGGCCGTCTGCTCGATGGCGTCCACTTCGGACAGTGGGGCGCCGCTGTTCTCCTTGAGCCCCAACGCGGACCGCAGACCGGGGACCGCGCCCTGTTTGCCGCCCCACATCTGCTGTGCGCGCAGCATGGCGAGCACGAGGTTGATCCGCGCCTCGCCCACCGGCGCGGCGCCGAGGATGTGCAGGCCGTCGCGGATCTGGGCGTCCTTGACCTCGCACAGCCAGCCGTCGATGTGCAGTAGGAAGTCGTCGAACTCCGCGTCGTGCGGGCGTTCTTCGACACCGAGGTCGTGGTCCAGTTTCGCGGCCTGGATCAGCGTCCAGATCTGCGCGCGGACGGCGGGCAGTTTCGCCGGGTCCATCGCGGCGATGTTGGCGTGCTCGTCGAGGAGCTGCTCCAGTCGGGCCATGTCGCCGTAGCTCTCGGCGCGGGCCATCGGCGGGATCAGATGGTCGACGATCGTGGCGTGCGCGCGCCGTTTCGCCTGCGCGCCCTCGCCGGGGTCGTTGATCAGGAACGGGTAGATCAGTGGCAGATTGCCCAGGACGGCGTCCGGCGCGCACGAGTCCGAGAGACCCGCGGTCTTGCCGGGAAGCCATTCCAGCGAACCGTGTTTGCCGAGGTGGACGACGGCGTGCGCGCCGAATTCCTCCTCCAGCCAGCGGTACGCGGCCAGGTAGTGGTGGCTCGGCGGGAGATCCGGGTTGTGGTAGATCGCGACCGGGTTCTCGCCGAAACCGCGCGGCGGTTGGATCATCAGGATGACGTTGCCGGACTGCAGCGACGCCAGCACGATGTCGCCGTTGTCGACGTAAAGCTCGCCGGGCGCCGGGCCCCAGTGCTCCTCCATGCCCTCGCGCAGTTCCGCGGGCAGCTCGGCGAACCACTCGCGGTATTTGTCCGCGGGCACGCGGATCGGGTTGCCGGACAGCTGTTCCTCGGTGAGCCACTCCGGATCCTGGCCGCCCGCGGCGATGAGCGCGTGGATCAGAGCGTCGCCGTCGGGCTGGTCGGTGCCGGTGGGCTCGACGCCGGGGAACGGATCGTCGCCGAGGTCGTAACCCTGGTCGCGCATGCGGCGCAACAGTTCGATCGCGGACGCGGGCGTGTCGAGGCCGACGGCGTTGCCGACGCGGGAATGCTTCGTCGGGTACGCGGACAGCATCAGCGCGATCCGGCGTTCCGGCGGGGGAGTGTGGCGCAGACGCGCGTGCGCGAGCGCGATCTTGGCGACCCGCGAAGCGCGCTCGGCGTCCGGCACGTACTTGGGGAGGCCGTCGTCGTCGATCTCCTTGAACGAGAACGGGACGGTGATGAGGCGGCCGTCGAACTCGGGGACGGCCATCTGGTTGCCCGCGTCGAGCGGCGAGAGGCCGTCGTCGTTCGCGGACCAGGTCTCGCGATCGCTGGTGAGGCACAGCGCCTGCAGGATCGGGATGTCGAGCGCGGCCATCTCGGCGACGTCCCACGCCTCGTCGTCCCCGCCCGCGCCGACCTCGGACGGGCGGGTGCCGCCGGCGGCCAGCACGGTGACCAGGAGCGCGTCGGCCTTGGCCAGCTCGGCCATCATCTCCGGCTCGCGGGTGCGCAGGGAGGCGCAGTGGATCGGGAGCGCGCGGCCCCCGGCGTCCTCGACGGCGTCGGCGAGGGCGTGGACGAACTCGGTGTTCCCGGACAGGTGATGCGCCCGGTAGTAGAGGATCGCGACGACCGGTCCCTCGGTGCTCTTCGGCTCGCGCTCCAGGACACCCCACAGCGGCTGCACGGCGGGCGGCTCGAAGCCGTCACCGGTGAGCAGGAGCGTGTCGCTCAGGAACCGGTGCAGCTGCGTGAGGTTGGCCGGGCCGCCCTGCGCCAGATACGCGTGCGCCTCCGCCGCGGTGCCGGCCGGGACGGTGGACAGCTTCATGAGCTGCGCGTCCGGCGTCTGCTCGCCGCCGAGGACCACCACGTGCGCGCCGCTCGCGCGGACCGTGTCGAGGCCTTCCTGCCAGCTTCGTTCGGAGCCGAGGATCCGGACGACGACGATCTTGGCGCCGTCGAGCAGGGCGGGCAGCTCCGCGAGGTCGAGGCGGGCCGGGTTGGCCAGCCGGTACTCGGCCTCGCTGGAACGGGCGCTGAGCAGGTCGGTGTCCGAAGTGGACAGAAGCAGGATCACGGCAGTCCTCACTCGGGGTGTCCGCGCCCCGGGTCGTGTGGTCGCGACGGCCGGAGTTCCTGGCTTCCCTCCCTGGCCGGGAGGATGACAGTGGCGGGACCGCCCCGGACTCTCACCGGGTTCCTCCGCCGCCGTCGCGTGGGTCTTGAGTTCACTCTCCGGTGCGGTCCGGCGGGAGTCAAGGTGATGTGTGGCCGGGGTCGAACGCGTACCCCATACCCCGCGCGGTGCGGATGTGGCCCGCCCCGATCTTGCGGCGCAGGGTGCGGACGTACACGTCGACGATGTTGGAGCCCGGGTCGAAGTCGTACCCCCACACGTGGGAGAGGATCTGCTCACGGGTCAGCACCTGGCCCTGGTGGCGGATGAACAGCTCCAGCAGGGCGAACTCGCGCGAGGTCAGGTCGACGCCGGCGCCGTCGACGTCCGCGCGGCGCGTGCGCAGATCCAGCGACAGCGGGCCAGCGTGCAGCACGGTGGTCTCGGCGACGAGTTCGGTGCGGCGCAGCCGGAGCCGGATCCTGGCCAGCAGCTCGTCGAAGCGGAACGGTTTGGCCATGTAGTCGTCGGCGCCGCCCTCCAGCCCGGCCAGGGTGGTCTGCGGCGAATCGTGCGCGGTGAGGATCACCACCGGGGTGGTGTTGTGGTGTTCGCGCAGCGTCCGCAGCACGGACAGGCCGTCGCGGGAGGGCAGGCCGAGGTCGAGCACCAGCAGGTCGTAGCCGTCGCCGAGGGCGTACTGGAGAGCCTGCTCGCCGTCCGCGACGACGGTGGTGGTGAAGCCGTTGGCGACGAGCCCCTTGCGGACGAACGACGCGATGCGCTCCTCGTCCTCGGCGATCAGGATACGGGCCACGGCGTGCCTCCTTCGGCTGAATGAACAGGGATTTCGATGGTGAACCGGGCGCCGTGCCCCGGGGCGGATTCCAGGCGCACCAAGCCGTGCTGAGCCTCGGCGATGGCGCACACGATCGCCAGCCCGAGCCCGGCCCCGCTCCGATGACCGCCCGACGGCCCCCGGTTGAACCGCTGGAAGATCTTCTCGGCGTCCTCCCGCGGCACTCCAGGGCCATGGTCGGCCACCCAGAACGACACGGTGTCCTCGGTGACGGCCGAGCCGATCAGGATCTCGTCGCCGTCTTCGGTGTGCTGGACGGCGTTCTGGGCCAGCTGCACGACGGCCTGGGTCGTGCGCTGCTCGTCGAGCGGCACTTGGCCTTCGCCGAGCGCCTCCAGCCGCCAGCGACGATCGCCGATGGTGCGGACCTTGGCGTAAAGATCGCTGGTCAGCTCGGTGACGTCGGTGGGGGCGAGGGTGACGAAGTCGGGCTGCTCGGCCTTCGCCAGCAGCAGGAGATCCCCGACGATGCGGTTCATGCGGTCCAGTTCGTCGACGCACAGCCGGATCGCCTCGGCCCGCGCGACCGGGTCGTCGTCGAGCAGTTCGAGATGGCCGAGCACGATCGTGATGGGCGTCCGCAGTTCGTGGCCGGCGTCGTCGAGGAAGCGCCGCTGGGTGGCGAACGCGAGGTCGAGCCGGTCGAGCATGGCGTTGAACTGTTCGGCGAGCGCGGCGACGTCGTCGCGGCCGTCAACCGGGATGCGGCGGGTCAGGTCGTGCTCGGTGATCTCGGCGGCGGCGCGGCGCACCAGCCGCACCGGGGCGAGGATCTGGCCGGCGACCAGCCACGCCGCGGCCCCGGCCAGGACGAGCCCGAGCAGCCCGACGAACAGCAGGGTCCGCACGGTGGTGGCGATCTCGGCGCGGTCGCGGTCCACGAAGTAGCCGACGACGAACGAACCGCGGTCACCCTCGCGGGTGCCGGACGCGTCGACACGGATCCAGCGCATCTCCCCGGCGGGGGTCTCGACGCTGCCGCTGCGCGCCGGGTCGGCGAGGATCGGATCCAGCACCGCCGGGCTCTCGCCCAGCCGGAACGGTTCCTCGCGGTCCTGCAGGATCGGCCCGGACGACGGCGTCCAGGCCAGGACCACTTCGTCATCGTCGACGTACTGGCGCCGCAGGTGCGCCGACAATGCGGACCGCACGTCCGGGAACGGCTGCCCGGTGGCGCGGTCCACCCCCTCGGCCAGCACCTGGCCGAGTTCGGCGGCCTCCTGCTCGAGCGCCGCGTTGACGTCGCTGTCGACCTCGCGCAGCAACAGGTTGTACGTGACCAGCGTCGTCGACACCGTCACCACGGCGACGAGCAGCAGCAGCCAGCCCATGATCCGGACGCGCGCGGGGACCGCCCGCATCCTGGGTTCAGTCGTCGTCGGCACCGTCGTCGTCCTGGTCGTCGCCGGGCGGGACCACCGGGGGCGGTGGCACGACCACCGGCGTGGAACTGCTCGGCGGAGGGGGCTGGGTGGTCGACGTCGGATGTTCCTTCAGTTTCACCTCGATCGGCGCCTGCGGCGCGGGCGGCTCCGGCCATGCCCAGGTGACCGCGGCCGCACCGAGCGGGAGCGCCACGGCGGCGATGAGCAGGGCGATACGCGGCGAACGGGCCATGGCTCCACCCTTCCGGTCGTCGATGTGGCGAAGATGAGGACAAGATGAAGGAATCTTCACATAACGGGCGTGGACAGGCGGGTGCCGACCAGCACGAGCCGCAGCAACCGTTCGGCGGCGTCGGTGAGGAACTCCGCGCCGCGCAGGATCGCCTCGTCCAGATCCACCGGGCCGGGCTGGATGGCCTGGAAGGCGTCGATGCCGACCGCGTAGGTGGTGTCGGCGTCCATGCCGATCCGCCCGGCGAGCGCGACCACCGGCTTGCCGTGCGCCTTGGCCCGGCGCGCGACCTCGGCGGGCACCTTCCCGTGCGGGGTCTGGGCGTCGATCGTGCCCTCGGCGGTGACCACGAGATCGGCCGCCGCCAGCCGCGCGTCGAGGTCGACGTGGTCCAGCAGGACTTCGAAGCGCGGCAGCAGCCGGGCTCCCAGCGCCGCGCACAGCCCCGCGCCGAGACCGCCGGAAGCACCCGATCCGGGGACGAGCGCGACCTCGGCGCCCAGGTCGCTGCGCAGGACGCCGGCCCAGTTGTCGAGCGCCGCCGCCAGCCGCTCCACCTGCTCGGGAGTGGCGCCCTTCTGCGGGCCGAACACCCTGGCCACGCCGCGGGGGCCGCACAGGACGTTGTGCGGGTTGACCGCCAGCCGGAGTTCGGTGCCCGCGAGTCTCGGATCGAGCCCGGACACGTCGATGTGCCGGGCCCGCGCCAGCTCCGCCCCGCCGGGCCCCACCTCCTGACCGGCGCGATCGAGCACCCGGGCGCCCAGCGCCTGGAGCGCCCCGGCTCCGCCGTCGGACACGCCGGAATCGCCGCAACCGACGAGCACCGACGAACAGCCCGAGTCGAGCGCGGCGATCATCAGCTCGCCGACGCCCCGGCTGGTGGTGCGCCCGGGATCGCGGCGATCGGCGGGCACCAGGCGAAGACCCGCGGCCGCCGCCATCTCGACCACCGCCGTCGACCCGTCACCGAGAATCGCGAAATGGGAGCGCACCGGCAGCCCGACCGGGCCGGTGACGACGGTGTCCACGATCTTCCCGCCGGTGCTCCCGGCCAGCGCCGCGGCCGACCCCTCGCCGCCGTCCACGAGCGGGACGCGGTCGATCTCCGCGAACGGGACGACCCGCAGCACGCCCTCGGCGATGGCGTCGGCGGCGGCTTCGGCACCGAGACTTTCCTTGAACCCACTGGGGGCGACGACGATCCGCATGACTTCCTCCTGATGGTTCACGGGATGAGCGAGAGGCCGAGGTGCGGCCAGACGAGCAAGGCGAAGACGGCGACGACGACCACGTGCAGCGGCGCGAGCACCTTCGAAAGCCGGAGCAGGTCGCGGGACGAATAGGTCGGCACGCCGTCGATGTCGGAGAAGAGCGCGACCGGTTTGGCGGACGAGGTGAGCGTGTGGCAGAACCCCGCCGCCGCGGTGGAGGCGAACACCGCCGCGGCCGGGGCCAGCCCGGTGGCCGCCGCGAGCGGGATCACCACCGGCACCAGCACCGAAGACCGCGCCGACCGGGACTGCACCGCCAGATGCGCGGCCGTGCTCACCACGATCACCGCCGCCAGCACGACCCACGCCGGAGCGCCCCGGACGGGACTCAAGGCCACGTCCGCCACCCATGCCGCCGCGCCCGACCCCACCAGCGCGCCGCCCAGCGCGGCCGTCGCGGCGGTGAAGAGCAGCAACGACCACGGCACGGTCTTCAGCGCAGTACCCGTCGTGACCCGATGCGGTGGCACGCACATCGCCAAGGCACCGACGAGCCCGACCAGCGCGGGCGGCAGTCCGTGCCACGGCTCGGTGCACCACAGCACCAGCACGGCGCCGATGGTGACCGCCGCGAACCGTTCCGTCCGGGTCCACGGCCCTCGCGGCGGGAACCTGGAGCGCAGGTCGAACCGCTCACGACGGTCTTCGCGGGTGGTGAACAACCGCAAGACGACCTCGGCCGCGAGGTGGCACGAGACCACCGCCAGCGGCAGGCCGAGCAACAGCCAGCGCAGGAAGCCGATGCCGTCGCCGGTCGCTTCACGCAGAAGCTGATCGGCCACCAGATGCGCGCCCGCGCCGATGAGCGTCGAGACCGCCGACAGCAACACCACCGTGGGGAACAGCACTGAGAGCGCCTTGACCATCCGCGGGAGCGCGCTCGCCAAGGCGGTGAACACCGGCACGGCCAGCGCCGCCCGCCCCGACGTCGAGGGGACCACCAGCGACGAGACCACCACCGCGACCGTCGACAGATGCGCCAGCCCGCGCACCGATCGCGCCCGCGCGGGGACCATGGCCACGAACCGGTCGACCAGTCCTGACGCGGTCAGCCCCGCCGCCAGTACGAACGCCGCGATCAGCAGCCACACCAGATCCGCGCCGAGGGTGGCGAACAGGTCGGCGGGCGCCAGCACTCCGGCCACGGCAAGGACGGCCACCGCCGCCAACGCGATCCAGGTGTCGTCCACGCTGGTCAGTACCCACGCGCCCACGGCCGCGGCGAAGACGGCCAGGACCAGTGCGCCCTGCCAGCCCGGTCCGCCGGGCACGAGCGCTGTGGACAGCGCCGGGATGGCCGCGGCGGGGATCAGCCATGCCTTGGTGTGCCGGGGTTTTTCGGGGTTGGTGGGTTTTCTCGGTGGGCTGGTCGTGTAGGTGTAGGCGGTCACGGTGATGAGCTTGTGACGCGCTTCTGAATCGTCCGTTAAGGACGGATGAGGAGGTCTTCATGTTGGCTTGGCGGCTGTTGCCGTGCGAGGGGCAGGTCGTGACTGGTCCGGTGGTGATGGACTGTGTGGATTTTGGGGCGTTGGATGACCAGAAATCCACACAGTCACCGGGCCTGTCCGGCGCAGGGCATGCCGAGGGGCCCGTCGCCTGGGGGTGGCTGGCGGGCTCCTCGGGGCCTAGACGTGGTGCAGGGTGTTACGGCGGGGTTTTCGGAGCGGGTCCCGGTATTGGGGTGGGATGAATTCCGGTAAACCATCAGCGGCCATCCGTACTTCCCAGTCACCGTGGTGGATCAGCCGATGATGGAAGCCGCAGAGCAATACGAGGTTCCGGAGGTCGGTGGGTCCGCCGTCTGCCCAGTGATGAATGTGATGGGCGTGGCAATTCTTCGGTTTCCGATGACACCCGGGGAAGGCGCAGCCGCCGTCGCGGATGTTCAACGCGCGTCTCTGGCCTGGAGTGACGAACCGCCTCAGCCGCCCCATATCCAGCGGTTCCCCCGAGGCACCCATCACGACCGGCACCATCAGGCAATCGCAGGCGGCAAGCCGGGCTTCCCGTGCCGTCATCGTCCCCACGAAGTCGAGACACGCGGTCCCGAGACCCGACTTCAGTTCCTCAAGTCCGACGGTGACGTGCACGAGGGTCCGATAGCCACTGGTCCCCGGCTGGTCCGGGCACGCGATCGCCAGATCGAGGAGCTCGGCCCAGGCGTCGCCCATGCGCTCGCACTTCATCCGCAGATCCGCCTGCCCGAACTCATCCACCGGCCGCGGCTGCGCGTGCGCCTCCAACGCCGCCGCCGTGCGAGCACCGGTCTCGTCATCGAGAAGACCGGTCAGTTTCCAGAACCCGTCTTTGCGGCGTTCGAGGGTGATCTCGCGGCGTGGTTCCTTGGGCTCGGGGTCTTTGGGTTCGTTGCCGTCAGGGTTGAGCAAGCCCTGCAAGTTCGCCTCGGCCTTGGCGAGCTGGCGGGGACCGGCATTCGGGGCGAGGTTGGCGAGGATCTGCTCCGCACCGGCCCGATCCTCGGCCGAAATGTCGGCGGGGAGGTTTTTCAGGATCTCCAGGATCTGATCGATCCGTTCGTCCCCGACCAGTCCCTGAGCGGCGACCGCAGCAGTGGCGGGAGCGAGAGGCGGAACCTCCGTGCCATCCAGAGCGCGGGTGGGGTTCAAGGCGATGGCGCGCTTCACCACCGCACTGGCCTCGCCACGTGACAATCCCGCGATCTCGGCGAGCCAGCTCGCCGTGCTGCCATGCCCGTACAAGTCTTTGGCGCCCCGAGACTCGATCTCCGCCAGGAACTGCCCCAGACAGGCGGTCGCGATCCGGATCACCTGCAAAGCGTGCTGCACGCCATGGGCAAGCTCCAGCTTGCCGGCGCGCCACAGCTCCTGCGGCAACTCGGGGAGGAAGGTCTCGGGCACGACTCCATAATACCCGAAAAAATCGAACACGTGTTCGTAATTTTAAGCAACCAGCAAACCGTACGAACAACACTGAAGAGTGAAACGGTCACTGACCCGAATCATCCTGCGTTGAACCTCACGCATTTAGTCGACTAAGTGCGGCGAAGGATGGCGACCATTTCCCGCAGCGAAACGACCGCCTCGGCCAGATCCACCGGATCGACGGTCGCCGCCCATTCCCGGATGAGCTCGGACCGTCGCCGCTCGACCGCTTTCTCCTTGTCGCGGATGAGGGCCGCCTGGGTGTACTCCTGCGCATCGACGGCTGCTTCCTTGCGTCGCCGATATTCGGCGATCTCGGAAGTCAGCGCCTCGATCTCGACGGGCGGGTCCGCGGGGCCGCGCGTCGGAGTGCCGGGCCCGGGGCCTCCCCAGATGGCGTTCTCATCCAGAAAGGGAGCCCAGATCCGCGCGTAAGCCTCCCGCACCCGCTCCTCGGTCACCCCGTGTTCGCCCAGGACGCGAGCCGCTCCGCCCCCGGCGGCCAGCAGGCCGACGACCAGCTCCGCCAAACCCGAGGATCGAGGCACGCCAAGGACTTCGGCCGTGACCGGATAGCCGTCGATGCTTCCGGCGGCAGGCGACGAAGGAGCTTTCTCCAGTTGCCACACAAGGACATCGCGAGAGATCCCCAAAGCGCCAGGGAGTGCATACCCCACACCATCGTCGAGGACCGCGAGCAGAAGTTCCTCGCCCCCGATGCGATCGCGCCCCAGCCGGACCGCGTGCGCGTGCGCCCGCTCCAGCAGGCTCACGCCGACCGCTCCGACGAAGAGTCCCCGATCCGCGGGAAAGGGGCGGTGGAGAAGATGATCTCCACCGCCACCTCGAAGAACTCCGCGATCCGCAGGGCGAGGTAGAGGCTCGGGCTGTACTCGCCGCGTTCGAGGTAGCCGATGGTCTGGTAATGCACGCCCAGCGCATCGGCGAGTTCGCGGCGGGAAATGCCCCGTTCCGCCCGCAACATCGCGATCCGGTTGTAAACGACCTCGCTCATGAGCTAGCCAATTCGCTGCATCGCCTTTTCCCGTCGTGCCGCCACCGAGGACCCGGACTCGCGCCGCGCCATGCGCCGCAGGACGACCGGGGCCAGCGTCAATCCGATCACGGCCCACACCGACAGCACGCCGAGGGTCTCCCAAGGCCGCCAGGACTGGCCGATCTCGATGATCACCGTCGAGTCCGGCAGCAGCGCCGACCGCATGCCGAGGCCGAGCCAGTACATCGGGAACACCTGCCCGAGGTATTGCAGCCACTCCGGCAGCGCGGTGATCGGGTAGAAGATCCCCGAGATCGCGCCGATCCCCAGTGTCGGCAGCATGATCAGCCCGATGCTGCGCGCGTTCGAGGTCAGCGAGCCGAAGATCGCGCCGATCGGCATCGTGGCGAGCAGGCCGAGCACCAGCACCCACAGCAGGCCCAGCCACGACGTCAGCCCGCCGGGCGCGATGCCGTCGAACAGGATCAGGCTGGGGATCAGTACCAGCAGCATTCCGATGACGGTGCTCATCGACACCGTGACGACCTTGCCGACGAGGTAGCCGATCATGCCGTTCGGCGTGGCCTTGGCGCGCAGGAGCGTGCCGTCTTCGCGTTCGACGGCGAGGACTCCCGCCATCCCGAGCATGCCGCTGAACACGATCGACGCGCCCAGCACGCTCGGCACGGTGGCGGCGCCGAGCGAGAACTCCGTGCCCGGCAGTTTCGCGCCGCGCATGAAGAACATGACGATCACGAAGATCGCCGGGTACAGGAAGGTGTTGAAGAGGTCTTCCCGGTTGGTCATCATCTGGCGGGCCTCGAGCCAGCCGCGTCGGACGCCCAGCCGGACACTGTGCTGAATCGTGTTCATCGCGCGCCCACCGCCTCCAGGGACTCGGCCTTGCGGACCAGGGTCATGTACGTGTCTTCGAGCGACGCCCGCCGGACCTCCAGATCGCCGATGGCGTCCCCGTGCTGCTTGAACAGTTCGTGCACGTACTTCGTCGATTCGGTCGTGGAGTGCACGAACCGCTGGCCGTCCAGCGTCCAGCGCACCTCGGCCTCGCCGGCGATCTGCCTGCTCAGCGCGTCGGCCGAACCGTCGGCCACGATGCGGCCGTGGTTCAGGATCAGGATCCGGTCGGCCAGCTTCTCGGCCTCGTCGAGGTCGTGCGTGGTCAGCAGGATCGTCGTGTCGTCGTCATCGGTCAGCCGGTGCACGAGTTCGTGGAACTCGCGCCGCGCCTCCGGGTCCAGCCCGGCGGTCGGCTCGTCGAGGAACAGCAGTTCCGGGCGACCGACGATGCCGATCGCGACGTCGAGCCGCCGCCGCTGCCCACCCGAGAGCATCCGGACCTTCTTGTCCGCGTGCTCGGTCAGGCCGACCGCGGCGACCAGTTCGTCCGGATCCCACGGCCGCTTGATGCGGTCCGTGGAGTACGGCGCGTAGTAGCCGCCCAGGTGCTCCAGCAGCTCGCGCACCCGCCATTTCGCGTGGTCACGCCAGGCCTGGAGGACGACCCCCAGCCGCGCCCTCCAGTTCTCGTCGGCGTGCGCCGGGTCGACGCCCAGCACGCTGACCTCGCCCTCCGACCGCATCCGGAAGCCTTCGAGGATCTCGATCGTCGTGGTCTTGCCCGCCCCGTTCGGGCCGAGCAGGCAGATCACCTCGCCGCGGTGCGCGGTGAAGTCGACGCCGTGGAGTACGTCGTTCGTGCCGTACCGCATCCGGAGATCTTTGACGGAGATCATCACGTCGTGTGGATCTCTCATTGGTCACCCCCATCTCAGTGCTGCGATCGAATGTAGCACACCTACTACATATGAGCTGAGACATACTCTCGGTGGAATCGGCCATCTACAGTGAGCGCATGTCCACGAGCGCACGTGTCCGAGCCGACGCGTGCCCTGGTGTTTTCGCCACGCACGACGCGGCCGACGGTCCGCTCGCCCGGATCCGGCTGCCCGGCGGCGCCATCACCGCGGCCCGGTTCAGGGCGCTCGCCGACGCCGCCGACGACCTCGGTGACGGCGCCCTCCACTTGACCTCCCGCGGCAACGTGCAGCTGCGCGGAATCACCCGGCCGGGGCTCGCGGGCAGGCTCGCCGCGGCCGGGCTCCTGCCTTCGCCGTCACACGAACGCGTCCGCAACATCCTCGCTTCGCCGCTGAGCGAGACCGCGCAAAAGCTCGCTCAGGAACTCGACGAGGCCTTGTGTGCCGTCCCGGAGCTGGCCGAGCTCCCCGGACGCTTCCTTTTCGCGTTCGACGGCGGCCAGGGTGACGTCGCCGGTGAGGGCGCCGACGTCTGCTGGCGCGACGGGGCCGTACTGCTCGCGGGCGAGGACACCGGCCTGCGCGTCCCCGCCGAGCACGCCGTCGAGACGCTGCTCGCGGTCGCGCGCGCGTTCCTGCGCACGAGGGGAACGGCCTGGCGGATCAGCGAACTCGCCGACATCGAGCCGCTCGTCAGGGGCATCCCAGGCGAAATGACGGAGCCGCGGGAGTTCGAGGTGAACCCGGGCCTCCCGATCGGGCCGATCGGTGACGCGATCGGGGTCGCCGCGGTCTTCGGCAGGCTCACCTCGGCTCAGGCGCGCGCGATCGCGAACGCGGGGAACGCCGTTGTCACGCCGTGGCGATCGATCCTGGTGCTCGGTCCCTTGGCCGCGGACACGGGGCTGATCACCGATCCGGACGCGCCTTCGCTCGGGGTCAGCGCCTGCATCGGGCATCCGGGCTGTGCCAAGTCGCTGGCCGACGTGCGGGCCGACGCGGCGCGGGTCGGGCGGACGCCGAGAGCCCATTTCGCCGGTTGTGAACGGCGCTGCGGCAAACCCGCGCGCGAGCACGTCGACGTGCTCGCGACGGAGGACGGTTATCTGGTCGACGGGGCGTTCGTCCCGGTCGGCGAGCTGGCGAGGACGTTGGCGGAGAAAGGGACACAGTGATCGACTACATCCGGGACGGGGCCGAGATCTACCGGCATTCGTTCGCCACCATCCGTGAGGAGGCGGATCTCGCGATCCTGCCCGACGACGTCGCGGTGCTGGCCGTGCGGATGATCCACGCCTGCGGGATGGTCGACCTGGTCGACGACCTCCGCTACAGCCTGGACGTGGTGGAATCCGGCCGCGCCGCGCTCGAAGCGGGCGCGCCGATCCTGTGCGACGCGAACATGATCGCCTCCGGGGTGACCCGCAAACGTTTGCCTGCCGCCAACGAAGTGCTGTGCACGCTGTCCGATCCGAAGGTGCCCGGGCTGGCCGAGCGGATGGGCACCACCCGGTCCGCGGCCGCGCTGGAGCTGTGGCGCGACAAGCTGCCCGGTTCCGTGGTGGCGATCGGCAACGCGCCCACCGCGCTGTTCCGCCTGCTGGAACTGCTCGAAGAAGGCGTCGGTGCCCCGGCGGCGATCATCGGGGTCCCGGTGGGCTTCATCGGCGCCGCCGAGTCCAAAGTGGAGCTCGCGAAGCGGGCACCGGCCCCGTACCTGGTGGTGCACGGACGACGTGGCGGCAGCGCGATGGCCGTCGCCGCGATCAACGCGATGGCGAGTGAGGTCGAATGAGCGGGCTCGGAAAACTCTGGGGTGTCGGGCTCGGACCGGGTGACCCCGAGCTGATGACGGTCAAGGCCGCGCGCCTGATCGGCGAGGCCGACGTCATCGCGTATCACAGTGCGCGGCACGGCCGGAGCATCGCGCGTTCGGTCGCCGAGCCGTACCTGCGGGACGGCCAGATCGAGGAGAAGCTGGTCTACCCGGTCACGACCGAGACCACCGACCATCCCGGCGGCTACGAAGGCGCCATCGCCGATTTCTACGAGCTGAGCGCGAAACGGCTTGCCGAGCATCTCGACGCCGGACGCGACGTCGTCGTGCTCTGCGAAGGCGACCCGTTCTTCTACGGCTCCTACATGTACATGCACGAACGCCTCGCCGACCGCTACGAAGCGACCGTGGTGCCGGGCGTGACCTCGGTCAGCGCGGCGTCGTCGGTGCTCGGCCGCCCGCTGGTGCAGCGCGACGAAGTCCTCACGATCCTGCCCGGCACGCTGCCCGCGCCGGAGCTCGCGCGCCGCCTGGCCGACACGCAGGCCGCGGCGGTGCTCAAACTCGGCCGCACGTTCGGCAACGTCCGCGAGGCGCTGGTCGAAGCCGGGAAGCTGGACGACGCCTTCTACGTCGAACGGGCGACCTGGCAGGCGCAGCGCGTCGAGCCGTTCGCCGACGTCGACCCGGAGTCGGTGCCGTACTTCTCGCTGGCGCTGCTGCCCAGCCCGGCCTACGCGTCCCGGCTCGCCGACGAACCCGAAGTCACCCGGGAGCAGGAAACGCATACCGGCGGCGAAGTCGTGGTCGTCGGCCTGGGCCCGGCGGGTCCGGACTGGCTGACCCCCGAAGCGACCGCGGAACTGGCCGCGGCGGAGCACATCGTCGGCTACGGCCCGTACGTCGCGCGGGTGCCGCAGCGCGCGGGCCAGCAGCGGCACGCGTCGGGCAACCGCGTCGAGGCCGAACGCGCCGTCGAAGCGCTCGAACTGGCCGCCGACGGGGCCAAGGTCGCGGTGGTCTCGTCGGGCGATCCCGGCGTGTTCGCGATGGCATCGGCGGTACTGGAGCAGGTCGCGGCCGGACACGGCGCGGGCGCACGGGTGCGGATCGTGCCGGGCGTGACCGCCGCGCAGGCGGCCGCGTCCCGGGTCGGCGCGCCGCTCGGCCACGACTACTGCGTGCTTTCGCTGTCCGACCGGCTCAAGCCGTGGGAGATCATCGAACGTCGGCTGGACGCCGCGGGTGCGGCGGATCTCGTGCTCGCGCTGTACAACCCGGCGTCCCGCACGCGGACCACGCAACTCGCGCAGGCCCGCGACGTCCTGCTCCGGCACCGTGCGCCGGAGACGCCGGTGGTCGTCGCCCGGGACGTCGGCGGCCCCGAGGAGGACATCCGCGTGGTCACCCTCGGCACCCTCGATCCGGCCAGCGTGGACATGCGCTGCCTGCTGATCATCGGCTCGTCGAAGACCCGCGCCGAGAACGGCATCGTCTGGACACCTCGCACCTACGAGTGACGGCCGAGCCCGGCGTTCCTGGCCTGGGCGAGCAGCACCTCCCGGTCGTCGATGCCGGCCTTCGCGTGGATCGACGTGACGACGTTGCGCACGGTCTTGGGCGCGAGCCCGAGCCGTCGCGCGACGGCCGGGATCGTCAGGCCACCCGCCAGGAGGTCGAGCACCTCGTGTTCGCGCGGGGTCAGCCGTGGGAACGCCCGCATCGGCTGCGAAGCGGCCAGCAGGCCGTAAAGCCGGTCCGCGGCGCGCTCGCCGAACACGACCGCGCCCGCCGCGACCCCGCGGATGAACCGGATCAGATCGTCGGGGCCCGCGCTGCGGGACAGGACGCCGCGCGCGCCCGCGAGCATCGCGGCGACCACGAGTTCGCCGTCGCCGGGCGGGGTCAGCACCAGCACGGCGGTGTCCGGTACGCGCGACGACACCTCGCGCGTGATCGCCAGCCCGTCGAGTGAGGGCGGATGGACGGACAGGACGAGGACGTCCGGCCGCAGCACGCTGGCGTGCCAGACCGCTTCACGTTCGTCGGGGGTATGGGCGACCACCTCCAGCTCCGAGGACGCGGGCGGTTGGGGGACGCCCGCGAAGACCACGGTCACCGCATGGGTTCGAATCGGCACGCCATCGGTTGTAGCGCAGAACTTTTGTACAGTGTCGGGCCGTTTTCGGTGAACAATGTCCAATCGGTAACGGTTCGACGATCAGGGGGGCCTGGTGCCGAGACGCGAGCGCCCGCTGGGGCCGGGCGACGACGTCGTCGTGAGCTTCGCGGCGGATCTTCGCCTGCTTCGCGAGAAGGCCGGCGGGCCGACGTACCGCGAGCTTTCGACCCGCGCGGGCTACTCGGCCGCCGCGCTTTCCGAAGCCGCCGGCGGACGGAAGCTGCCCGGGCTCGCGGTCACGACGGCGTACGTCACCGCGTGCGGCGGTGACGTCGCGGCGTGGGAGGAACGTTGGCGCGCGGTCGCTGCCGGGCTCGCCGCGACCTCCGGCGAACGCGACGAAACCGAACTCCCGTACCTCGGGCTGGCCGCGTTCCAGACGGCCGACGCCGACCGCTTCTTCGGCCGCGAGCGGCTGGTCGCCGAGCTGACCGGCAAGCTCGCGGAACGACGGCTCGTCGGCGTCTTCGGCGCGTCGGGGTCCGGAAAGTCGTCCGTCCTGCGGGCCGGGCTGGCGGCGGTGAGCGAACGCCCCGTCGTCCTTCGCACGCCAGGGGCGCATCCACTCGACGAGGACCTCGACGCCGAGGGACGGCTGCTGATCGTCGACCAGTTCGAGGAGGTCTACACGCTCTGCGGCGACCGGATCGAACGCGAGAAGTTCATCGACGCGCTGGTCGCGCTCGCCCGCGACGAGCACGGCACGCGGGTCGTCCTCGGTGTCCGCGCGGATTTCTACGGTCACCTCTGCCGTCACGCCGGTCTGGTCGAGGCGCTCACCGACGCACAGGTGATGGTGGGCCCGATGACCGCCGACGAACTCCGGACCGCGATCGTCGAACCCGCCGTCCGCGCGGGGTGCCGGGTCGAGGCGGCGCTGGTCACGACGCTCGTCGCCGACGCGACCGGCCAGCCGGCGATGCTGCCGCTGGTGTCGCACGCCTTGCTGGAGACGTGGCGGCGGCGTCAGGGGATCACGCTGACCAGTGCGGCGTACGAGGCGGCCGGCGGGATCCTCAACGCGATCGCGCGGACCGCGGAGGCGGTCTACACGGATCTGGAGCCGGACCGGCAGCGCGTCGTACG
Source organism: Amycolatopsis japonica (assembly GCF_000732925.1). Lineage (NCBI taxonomy): Bacteria > Bacillati > Actinomycetota > Actinomycetes > Pseudonocardiales > Pseudonocardiaceae > Amycolatopsis > Amycolatopsis japonica. Next base: position 6,634,371 of record NZ_CP008953.1, on the reverse strand, counting down.
GCAGATCTTCCTGCGCTTGACCGCGCTCGGCGAAGGCACCGAAGACACGAAGCGCCGTCTCAACCGGCGCGAACTCGACGACGACCCAGCGACGACGGAGGTTCTCGAACGCCTCGCCGACGCGCGCCTGCTCGTCCTCGACCGCGACGGCGTCGAGATCGCCCACGAGGCCTTGATCCGTAGCTGGCCGCGGCTGCGCGACTGGCTCGCGGAGGACCGCGAAGGGCATCGCCTGCACCGGCAACTGGCCGAGGCGACGGAGCTGTGGGAGTCGCTGGATCGCGACAAGGGCAGTCTCTATCGCGGCACGCGGCTGGGGCTCGCGGCCGAATGGGCGGACCGGGAGCCGGACGCGCTGAGCGCGCGCGAGCGGACGTTCCTCCAGGCCGGGCTCGACGCCGAAGCCGAGGAGACCGCCGTCGGCCGCAAACGGACGCGGAGGCTGCGAAGACTCGTCGCGCTCCTCGGCGTCCTGCTGCTCCTGGCGGGTGTCGCCGTCGGGTATGCCGTCGACGCCGGGCGGACCGCCACCGAACAGCGGAACGAGGCGCTCGCGCGCAAGGCCGTCGTCGAGGCGAAGACGTTGCGGGAGTCCAATCCGGCGCTGTCGACCCAGCTCAGTCTCGCCGCGTACCGGCTCGCGCCGATCCAGGAGACCCACGACGGCCTGCTCACCGCCATGGCGGCGCCGTTCGCCACGCGGATGACCTTCGACCCCGGCGACGTCACCGTCGCGCTGAGCGGGCAGCTCATGATCACTTCCGACTCCTACCGGGCGACGCAGGTGTGGTCCATCGCCGATTCGCGGCATCCAGAACTCCTGGCGACGCTGCCCGGATCGGAGGAGGTCCGCGGGCCGCTGGCGTTCAGCCGCGACGGGCACGCGCTGGCGACGGTCACCCGGGATCATCGGGTCCGGCTCTGGGATCTGACCGATCCGCGGCGTCCGGTGCGGAAGGCGGACGTCACCGGGCATCGGGAGGTCGTGATCTCCGCCGACTTCGGCTCCGACGGCCGGACGCTCGTCACCGGGTCCGACGACCGCACCGTGCGGCTCACGGACGTCACCGACCTCGGCGCGCCGAAACCGCTCGTGGTGCTCGGCGGGACCCCGGCCGCGCAACTCGCGCGCGCCGCGTTCAGCCCCGACGGCAAGCTGCTCGCGGTCACGAACACGAACTGGACGGCGGAGCTCTGGGACGTCACCACCCCGTCCGCGCCGCAGCGGCGCTCCGTCCTTTCCGGACACAAGGATCTTCAGCTCACGCCGTCGTGGAGCCCGGACGGCAGGCGGCTGCTCACCACCAGCTGGGATCGCACCGCGAGACTGTGGGACGTCGCCGATCCGGCGGCGCCGCGGCCCTTGTCGACGTTGACCACCCCGGCCGTCGTCTGGGCGGCCGGGTTCAGCCCGAGCGGCAGGCTCGTGGTGACCGCGGGGGACGACCAGTCCGTGCGTATCTGGGACGTCACGGGGCCGGCGAAGGAGCTGCCGCCGCTGTCCGGGCACACGAACGCCATCTGGTGGACCGCGTTCTCCCCGGACGGCAAGACCATCGTGTCCACCAGCGCCGACCGCACCGTCCGGCTGCAGGACGTCGGCGAACTCGCGCTGGCGTCGAGCGCGGGCTGGAACGTCGGCGCCTTCCTCGAACAGGGGCGGATCCTCGTCACCGCGGGGGACGACGTGCGGCTCTGGGCGATGGACGATCTCCGTGCCCCGAGGCAGCTTTCGAAGCTGCCCGGGCCCGCGACCGTCACCGCGGTCGCGGTGAGCCCGGACCGGCGGAGTCTCGCGCTGGCGGCGCACGCCGGTGCCGGGGTGGCCGGGACCTTCGTGCTCCAGCGTTGGGACATCAGCGATCCGACGGCGCCGAAACTGCTGGCGTCGACCGAGGTCCTGCCGACCTACTCGCTCGCCTTCAGCTCGGACGGGAAGACCTTCGCCTCCGGCCGCGACGACGGACCGATCACGCTCTGGGACGTCAGCGACCCGCGGCGGTTCACCGGGCCGCGGGATCTGCCGGTCGGCGACGGCACGGTGTGGTCGCTCGCGTTCACGCCCGACGGGCGGACGCTCGTGGCGAGCCAGGGGCCGGACTCGTCCGCGGTGACCTTGTGGGATGTCGCGGACCCTCAACGGCCCAGCCTGGTGTCGACCCTGCGGCCCGACGGCGGCACGGTGTTCAAGATGGCGCTCAGCCCCGACGGCCGCACGGTCGCCGCGGGCAGCAGCGACCGGAACGTCTACCTGTGGGACATCACCGATCGCGCGCACGTCGCGCGGCCGGTCAAACTGGGCGGGCACTCCGAAGGCGTCGGGCCGCTCGCGTTCGGCCCGGACGGCCGGGAACTGGCGGCGTCGGCGTTCCGGACGGTGCGCGTCTGGGACGTGGCCGATCCGCGGAAACCGGTGGAGACGGCGCAGCTCACCGGCTTCGCGGCGACGGTCAACTCGCTGGCGTACCGGGACGACGGGCATACGCTCGCGATCGGGAGCAGCGGTGTCCAGCTGTGGCAGACGGACACCGCGAAAGTGGGCGAGGAGATCTGCAGGCTGGCGACGCCGAGGATCACGCGGGAAGAGTGGGAGAAGTACTTTCCGGGGCTCGAATACGCGCCACCGTGCGGATGAGCGACTCCCGGAGGCCCGTGAGGAAAGCTGTCGGGTGAGGTGGGCGGTGTCGCAGGGGCTTGAGCGAACAATGTCCACAAAGGACACCAGTCGGCAGGTTGCTGTACGTTTGATGCGCATCTGTGCGGTTTTGGCTGGGGTCGTGAGTGTTTTGGGTCGTTAGAGCCAAGGGTGTCTTAAGTACCTACGCGGAGCGCGGCTGCGGCTGATCCAACCTGCGTCAGTAGGACTAGCGGAGTGGTGTGGGCTGAAGGCTCCCTTCACCGAGTCTGACGCGACGAAAGGAGCCTTCGCCCCCCGGTCGGCTACGGGGAGCGGCGGTTCGGTCACAGGTGTCGCCTCGTGAGTGTTTTGGGTCGTTAGAACGACCCAAAACACTCACGACCCCTTCGCAAAACGCCCGAATCGGGCCCGATTGTCCCGGAAGTGTCCCCAGCGGACAGACGAATGCCGAGACCTGACCTTCAGAGCAGGGAACAGGCCCGACGGGGCCGAGAAGTAGACGGAGTAACTCCCTCCGTAATAAACATATAGCGCATGGGGGGACTTGCCACAAGACCCCGGTGATGCCTCAGACTCACTCGCCGTAGCCGAAACCTGGCGAAATGGGAGTCTGTGTCAACTCAGGGTCATGAACAAGAGCTCCGGTCCGAACGCGAGTACGTCGCCGGGCTCTACACGCGCCTGGACGCCGAACGCGCGCGGGTGAAGGGGGAGTACCAGGCCGCGCTGGGCGGGACCGGCGGGACGGCCATGGAACGTGACGTCGAGGTGCGCGCGCTGGCCAGGGAGTCGCGTCGGCTGGATGTCGTCGATAACGGGCTGTGCTTCGGCAGGCTCGACAGCCTCGCGGGGGAGACCTCGTACATCGGCCGCATCGGTCTCTTCGACGAGGAGAACGACTACGAACCGGTGCTGCTCGACTGGCGGGCGCCGGCGGCGCGCCCGTTCTACACCGCGACCGCCGCGACGCCGGAGAAGATGCGCCGTCGCCGTCAGTTCCACACGCACGGCCGTGAGCTGCTCGGGTTCACCGACGAGGTGTTCGGCCGCCCCGGCGGTGACGCGGAGGGTGACGCGGCGCTGCTCGCGGCCGTCAACGCGCCGCGTGGCGAGGGGATGCGGGACATCGTCGCGACGATCCAGTCCGAACAGGACGAGATCATCCGGCACGAGCACCCCGGAGTGCTGGTGATCGAGGGCGGGCCGGGGACCGGGAAGACCGTGGTCGCGCTGCACCGCGTCGCGTACCTGCTCTACACGCAGCGCGAGCGGATGGAACGCCACGGCGTGCTCGTGGTGGGGCCGAACCCGGCGTTCCTGCACCACATCGGCCGTGTCCTGCCGTCGCTGGGCGAGACCGACGTGGTGTTCATGACCACCGGCGATTTCGTGCCCGGCAAGCACATCACGGCCGAGGACGGCCCGGAGGCCACGCGGCTCAAGGGTTCGCTGAAGATGCTGGACGTGCTCAAGGCCGCCGTCGCCGACCGGCAGCGGCTGCCCGAGGAGCCGGTGCTGATCGACCTCGCCGACGTCACCGTGCGGATCGACGCCGAGACCGCGGAATGGGCCCGCGACGAGGCACGCAAGAGCGGCCTGCCGCACAACGAGGCGCGCGGGACGTTCACCGACATCGTCACCTACGTGCTGACCGAGCGGGCGATCGCGCGGATCGGCCGCGGTTGGCTCAGCCGGGACGACCGTGACGAATGGGAGCGGCTGCGGAAGGACCTGCTGAAGGAACTGGCGGAGAGCGAGACGTTCACCGCCGCGCTCGACGCGCTCTGGCCGATCCTGACGCCCGAAAGCCTGCTGGGGACGCTGCTTTCGTCGTCAGAGCGGCTTCGCGCGGCGGGGGCCGACCAGGCGTTGCTGCGCGCAGACGGCGAGGCCTGGACGGTGTCGGACACGCCGTTGCTCGACGAACTCGTCGACCTGCTCGGCCGCGACAAGGCGGAGGACAAGGCCGCCGAGATGGCGCTCGCGCGGGAGAAGAAGGCGGAGGCCGAGTACGCCGAAGGTGTGCTCGACACGATGAAGCTCGACCGCGAGGAGATGGACGAGGATGTCATGCTGTCGGCGGAGAACCTGCTCTTCGCCGACGAACTCGCCGACCGGTTCGTCGAGCACGACACGCGCAGCCTCGTCGAGCGTGCCTCGGCGGACCGGGACTGGACGTACCGGCACGTCGTGGTCGACGAGGCGCAGGAACTGTCCGAAATGGACTGGCGGGTGCTGATGCGGCGCTGTCCCAACCGGTCGTTCACCGTCGTCGGCGATCTGGCGCAGCGCCGGTCCGAGGCCGGGGCGCGCTCGTGGGACGCGATGCTGAAGCCGTACGTGCCGGGGCGCTGGGTGTACCGCTCGCTGACGGTGAACTACCGCACCCCGGCGGAGATCATGGCCGTCGCGGCGTCGGTGCTCGCCGAGTTCGCGCCCGAGGTCCGGGCCCCGGAATCGGTGCGCTCCAACGGGGTCCGGCCGTGGGCGCGGCAGGTCGACGCGGAATCCCTGGCCGGTGCCATCGAGGAGTTCGTCAAGGACGAAGCCGGGCGTGAGGGCACGAGCGTCGTGATCGGGCCGCCCGGCGTGCCGGGCACGGTGCCCGCGTCGGAGACGAAGGGGCTCGAGTACGACGCCGTCCTCGTCGTGGACCCGGAACGGATCCTGGCCGATGGCCCGCGAGGTGCCGCTGAGCTCTATGTGGCGCTGACGCGCGCTACGCAGCGCCTCGGCGTCCTTCACGAGGCTCCGCTGCCGCCCGCGTTGCGGGGGCTGAAGGACGCTTTCCCCGCATGAGACGCGACGAAAGCGTCCTTCACCGCGTCTGATGCGGTGAAGGACGCTTTCAGCCCACTAGCGGGTCGGGTCCTTGCCGTTCGGCTGCCGCGGTCCCGGGCCGGGCGACCACCAGCCGGGGACGACCTTCTCGCCGTGGACGATCGTCGGCGCGATGCCCTCGGTGAACGGTTCGACCTGCAGCAGTTGGCCCCAGGACTGGCTCGGCTGGCCGATCAGGTAGCTGGGCACCTCGGGTTCGGCCGCGACCTCTTCGAGCCAGCCGATCGGGCCACCGTTCGTGCTGGACGCCCAGTTCGCCTCGTCGGCGACGGCGCCGGCGGTGATCCGGTACTCGGGCATCTTCGAGATGCCGTCGTGCGAGGTCACCGGCTGCACGCACGGGTAGACGAACGACGCCGGCCAGTCGACGTACACCGGCTTGCCCGCGATCTTCTCGGTCAGCGTGGTGAACGTCGGCACGCGCGGCGCGGACGCGGCGATCCAGCCGTCCTCGGTGAGGTCGTTGTCGACGATGTTGATCCGCACGGACGTCGTCTCGGCGGGGAGGTCGCGCAGGTTGATCCGGGTGTCGTTCCAGCCGTTGGTCCCGGCGCCGGGCGGCAGCACGAACTGGCTGCGCACGACCTTCACGCCTTCGCTGGTGTTCACGCCGTAGTCGAGGCTGACCGACGTCGGCCGCCGGGCCGCGCCCGCGGTGGCGACCACGATCTGGCCGTCGGCCGGCTTCTCGGAGAGGGCGTACCAGTCGCTGCGCAGCCGCCCGGCCCGCGTCTCGGGATCGAGGAAGCTGCTCCACATCGGGACTTCGTCGGGTTTGAAGCCGTGCGGCGGTTCGGCCAGCGGATCCTTGTCGTCGATCGCGCGGGTGTGGAACCCGGTCTGCACCCGGCCGTTGTCCTGCTCGGGATCGGGCAGCGGCGGCGGGGTCTGCCCGGCGGGCGGCTCCTCCTTCTTCACCGGGACCGTCCGCTGTTCGGGCTGGGCCCGCAGGATGCTGGTCGCGGCGTCCCGTTCCACCATCACGTGGTCGGAGAGGTTGCAGCTCTTGCCGAACAGATGCCCGAAGTTCGCGGCGCCGAGGCTGTAGGAACCCTGCTGGTTGTGGATCGCCCACGCCATGCTGACGAACTCGCCCGTGGCCATCAGACCGCAGACCACCACCAGCGAGAGCGAACCGAGCCGCAGCGACCGGCTCCGCCCTTCCTGCGGTCCCGCCTGCAGGCCGGGCCGGTGCGCGCGGACGTTCTCCACGAACGCGTACACCCCGGAGATCGCCGCCGCGATCAGCAGGATGGTCGACAGCGGGATCCCGCCGATCGACGGCGCCACCGCCGTCCACTGCACGCCGAGTTTCGAGACGAACCAGTACGAGTTGGGGCCGGTCGCGGCCAGCGCGCCGACCACGAGCAGCCCGGCGAGGAACGCCGCCCGGTTGCGCCGTGAGCGCAGCACCGTCGAACTGGTCGCCAGCGCGGTCAACGCCGCCATCGCCGCGCCGACCGCGGCGAACGCGCCGAAGTGGTGCGTCCACTTGGTCGGGGTCAGCGCCAGCAGCAGGAAGAACAGCGCGACCGTGCCGATCAGGCGGCGGCTGGGGCCGAGCGCGGCGCCGGGGATCCGGCCGCGGCGCAGCAACACCACCAGGCAGGTCCCGGTGCACAGCAGCACCAGCAGCACGGGGAACCGGCGTGGCACGGAGCCGTCCGGCAGGCTTTCGAACAGCAGCTGGTAGCGCGCGAGTTCCTGGAACCACGACAGGTTCGGGCCGACCAGGGTGCGGATCCGGGTCGCCTCCTGCACGGTGGCGAAGGTCTGATCGGCGAACACCACGACCAGCACGAGCAGCCCGGCGGCCAGCACCGGCGCGAGCACCGGGAGCCAGCCGTTCTCGGCGCGCTGGCGGACCAGTTTGTACAGCGGGCGCGCGGCGACCAGGAACGGCGCCACCGCGATCAGCCCGGTCGGTGTCGCGGCCAGGGTGAACCCGGCCGCGGTGAGCCCGAGGCACAATGGCAGCAGACGGCGGGTCACCAGCGCGCGCTCGACGGCGCAGATCGCCAGCAGCGAGCCCAGCGCGGCGACCGGTTCCGGCCGGACCCCGTTGTTGAACGGCATCCACCAGACCAGGAACACCGCGGCGGCGGCCCAGCCGGCGGCGCGGCTCGTGCGGACCTGGGTGCCCAGGCGCGGCATGACCTCGCGGCTGATCAGCAGCCAGCTCAGCACGCCCAGCAGGAACGACGGGAGCCGGATCCACGGCGGCACCGTGCTGACGTGCGCCATCAGCTGATACACGTGGTAGAACCAGCCGAACGGCGCTTCGGCGACACCGAACCAGCGGTGGTAGTTCGTGAGGTAGCCGGTCTCTTCGGCCACTCTCGACATCGTGAGGATGTAGCCGTCGTCCGAGGTGACCGGGCCGATGAACACCCAAGCGCCGAGCGCGATGATCACCGTCGCGTCGCGGGCGGTCAGCCGCCACCAGCCGACCGGCGCCCAGCGCGGCGCGCGGCGGGCGAATCCGGAGTCCATCCGCCACACCGCGATCAGGCAGCCGATGAACGACAATGCCGCGATGACGCCGACGATCCACTTCCACACCGTCGGCGACGTCTGGTAGCGGGTGTCCGGGACGACCGAGACGTGCAGACCGTCGATCGGGTCCTTGCCCGCGTTGATCGACGAGTAGATCCCGACCAGCCGCGGCCGGACGTCGCCCTCGGCGTGGAACACCACGGTCTCGGCGACGGTCAGCGTCATCTGGTTCGCGTCCGCCGACAGCTTTACGTCACATTTGTTCTCGGGAAGCGGCTGCTGCACGATCTGCTGTCCCTGGCTGGAGGCGAGCAGCACCCCGTTGTCGATGCGCAGCTGCAGGCCGACGCCCTTGCCGGCGCGCGGGTCGGTGCGGCCGTCGGGCACGGTGGAGAACAACAGCGCCTGCCCCTGCGAACGCGCGTCCAGCGAACGGACGGTCGTGCACGGCAGGTCGACGCGCAGGTCTTGCGCCCAGTACCCGGTCAAGGGCGCGTTGACGGAGCGGGTGTCGCCGCCCGTTGGCCAGACGACCTCCGCTGTGTCCTGCACCACCGGCAGGAAGGGGAAAGCCAATGCGCACAAGGCGGACAGCAACCCCAGCGTGACAGCGATCAAACGCATCGGCGCAACGCTAACGGGTCTGGTCCGAACGGCTTACGCAGGGCTGCCCTTCGTCTCGGTGCCGAGCCAGGTTATAGCGCCCTGAACTGTCGTTACGCTGGCCGTTTCCGGCCGATGCGGCCGCCGCACGACGACCACCGGAAGGCCGAGCCCACGGGCCGCGGTGAGCTTCGCCGCGGTCATCGCGCCGCCGCTGTCCTTGGTGACGAGGACCTCGACGTCGTGCCGCTCCATGAGCGCGCGTTCCTTCTCCACCGTGTACGGCCCGCGGTCCAGCAGGATTTCGTGACGGCGGGGGAGGGGCACCTCGGGCGGATCGACGCAGCGGATCAGGAACCAGAGATCCAGCCCGGCGAAGGCGGCGAGCCCTTGCCGTCCGCTGGTGAGGAACACGCGTTCGCCGAGCGCCGGGAGCAGCCGCGCGGCGTGGTCGAGGTCGTCGGCCCAGTGCCAGGTGTCGCCTGGCTGTTCCGTCCAGCCGGGCCTGGCGAGCCTGAGCAGCGGTGTGCCCGTTTCCCGCGCCGCGATGGCCGCGTTGGCGCCGATGCGTTCGGCGAAGGGATGCGTGGCGTCGATCACCGCGTCGACGTCGTTCTCGGTCAGCCAGCGCGCGAGCCCTTCCGGACCGCCGAAGCCGCCGACTCGGGTCTCGCCGTGAGGCAGCTTCGGTCGTGCGACGCGGCCCGCGAGCGAGGACACGACGTGCTCGCCGCGCGCCACCAGTTCCTTCGCGAGCTCGCGTGCTTCGCCGGTGCCACCCAGGATCAGCAGTGTCATCGGGCCACGGCCTCGCGCCATCGTTCCAGCGTGCGCAGGTTCGCGAGCGTCTCCGCCCAGGTGAGTTCGGGGGCCTGCCGGTCGGCGATATGCGCCGCGACGTGGTCGGCTTCGCGGGCGAAAAGGCCTTGTGTCGCCTCGACTTCGATCACCTCGGGCTCGCCGCCCTCCGGCGTGAGCACGATCTGCGACGTCTTCGGCTTGCGCATTTCGTGGATCCACGCCGGTTTCGGCACGTACAGCTGCCCTTCGGAGCCGTACACGCGGATGTGATCGTCCTGCGTCAGCTGGAAACCGCAGGCCAGCTGCGCGAGGATCCCGCCCGGCAGCCGCAGCAGCCCGAACGCGACCTCGTCGACGCCGTTCTCGTCGAGCCTCGCCATTCCGAGCACCTCCTCGGGCTCCACGACGTCCTGCCCGGTCGCCGCCTGCGAGACCAGCCGCGCGAGTGACGTGCAGTAGCAACCGACGTCGAAGATCCCGCCGCCGCCCAGCGCGGGATCGGTGAGCCGGGGCACGGCGAAGTTGTAGCTGAAGGCGACGTCCACGGCGCGGACCTCGCCGATGGCGCCACAGGAGATCAGCTCGGCCAGCCGCCGGATCTGCGGATGCAGCCGGTACATGAACGCCTCCATGAGGAAGACGTCGTTGGCGCGGGCGGCTTCGACGACCTTCTCGGCCTCGGCGACGGACATCGTCAGCGGTTTTTCGCACAGGATGTGCTTGCCCGCTTCGGCCGCGCGGATCGCCCATTCGCCGTGCAGCGGATGCGGCGTCGAGATGTAGATCGCGTCGACGTCCGGATCGGCGAGCAGATCCTCGTAGGCGCCGTAGCATTTCGGGATCTCGAAACGGCTCGCGAACTCGGCCGCCCGGTCACCGGATCGCGCGGCGACGGCTTCGAGCACGCCGTGCTTGCTCTCTTCGACGCCCGCCGCGAACTCGGCGGCGATGGTCCCGGCGGCCAGCAGGCCCCAGCGAAGACTCTTCACAACGACTCCGGTTGGCTCGCGCGATCACGGGTGGCCGAATACAGGAAACTGTCGGGAAACCCTTCCGCGGCAAGGACTTCCCCGACGAAGATCATCGCGGCGCGGCTGATCCCGGCCTCGCGGGACTGCGCGGCGATGGTGCCGAGCGTGCCGCGCAGCACCTGTTCACCAGGCTGGCTCGCCAGCGCCACCACCGCCGCCGGGCAGTCTTCGCGGTAGAACGGCCGCAGTTCGTCGACTACCTGCTCGATGCGGTTGATCGCGAGATGCAGTGCGAGCGTGGTGCCGGTGCGCGCGAAGTTCGCCAGCGTTTCCCCCGGCGGCATGGCCGTGGACCGGGCCTGGGCCCGCGTGATGACCAGGCTCTGCCCGACTTCGGGCACGGTCAGTTCGCGGTTGAGCAGCGCGGCCGCGGCGGCGAACGCGGGGACGCCCGGCGTGACGTCGTACGGAACACCGGCGGCGTCGAGGCGGCGCATCTGCTCGGCGACCGCGCTGTAGATCGACGGGTCGCCCGAGCACAACCGCGCGATCTCGTGGCCCTTCCCGTGCGCCTCGACCATGCGCTCGACGATCGCGGGCAGGTCGAGGTTCGCGGTGTCGACGAGCACCGCCTCCGGAGGGCAGTACTCCAAGAGCGCTGTCGGCGTCATGCTGCCGGGGTACAGGCAGGTTCGGCAGCGGCCGAGCAGGTCACGGCCTCGTACGGTGATGAGGTCGGCCGCACCCGGGCCGGCGCCGATGAAGTGCACTGTCAAGGTTTGCTCCACTGTGTCACGGCTCGCGCCGGGGTCCAGCCGGTGAATCCGCCGAGCGGCGCGGCCTGTTCGACGGCGACGCGGATCAGTTCCCCGCCGTGTTCGCCGTACGCGCGGGCCAGGGCCTGTTCGGATTCGAGGGTCACGCCGTGCGCGACGATCCGCGCGCCGGTCGCCAGGCAGGCGTCCAGGACACCCAGCACGGTCAGTCCGCCGCCGATGAAGATCGCTTGCGGGGTGGACAGCCCTTCGAGGGCTTCCGGTGCCGCGCCGGTCACCACGTCGAGTTCCGGGACGCCGAGCGCGTCCGCGTTCCGGGTGATCCGGGCGGCCCGTTCCGGCGACCGCTCGATCGCGATCGCCCGGTTCAGCGGATGCACGCGGGACCACTCGATGCCGACGCTGCCCGCGCCCCCGCCGACGTCCCACAGCAGTTCGCCGGGCGTCGGCGCGAGCCTGGCCAGCGCGGACGCGCGGAGGTCGCGTTTGGTGAGCTGGCCGTCGTGCTCGAAGATGTCGTCCGGCAGCCCGGTAAGCGGCAGCGCGGGACCTTCGGCCTCGATGGCGAACACGGTCAGCGAGCCGGGTCCGACACGTTCGTCGGGGCCGCCGAGGTCGGACAGCGCGGTGACGCGGCTGTTGCCGTAACCGCGGGTTTTGAGCAGGTCGAGCAGGTCTTCGGCGTTCGCGCCGAGGACGAGGATCTTCCGCCCGGGCGCGAGTGCGCGGCTCACCCGGGCGATCGCGCGGCCGACGACGGTGACCACCTCGGTCTCCTCCGCCGCCCAGCCGAGCCGCGCGCGGGCGAGCGTCACCGAGGAGAGCGCGGGCAGGACTTCGACGTCGTAGCCGCGCTGGATCAGCGTCGTGCCGATGCCGGACAGCAGCGGGTCGCCGCTGGCCAGTACGCAGACGCGGCCCTCGCGCTCGGCGAGGAAGCCGTCCAGCCCCGGCAGGAGCGGACTCGGCCAGGGCTCGGATTTCATCCCGGCGGGCAGGTACGCGAGCTGACGCGGAGCGCCTACGACCACGTCGGCGTTCAGGACCGCTTCCCTGGCCTGCGAGGACAGGCCGGGCCAGCCGTCGGCCCCGATCCCGACGACCGTCAGGGGTGATTTTTCGCGCACGTTCGTCACGGTAGATGACGGATTTCCTGTGCGATGATCGGCCGGAGGTCGTCGAGGATGAGGGAGAGCTGTGAAGCCGTACCCGTTCACCGCCGTTGTGGGGATGCCGGATCTGCGCCTGGCGCTGGTGCTTTCCTCCATCTCGCCCGCCGTCGGCGGGGTTCTCGTGCGCGGCGAGAAGGGCACGGCGAAGTCCACGATGGTACGCGCGCTGGCCGGTCTCCTGCCCGGCGTCGACGTCGTGGACGCGTGCCGGTTCTCCTGCGACCCCGTCGAGCCCGATCCGGCCTGCCCCGACGGCCCGCACGCGGAAGGTTCGCCCGCCCACCGTCGTCCCGCGCGGCTGGTGGAACTGCCGGTCGGCGCGGCCGAAGACCGCGTGATCGGTTCGCTGAACCTGGAACGCGCGCTCGCCGACGGCGTCACCGATTTCCAGCCCGGCCTGCTCGCCGCCGCGCATCGCGGGCTGCTGTACGTGGACGAGGTCAACCTCCTGCACGACCACCTGGTCGACACGCTGCTCGACGCCGCCGCCATGGGCCGCGCGACCGTCGAACGCGAGGGTGTCTCGGTGTCGCACGCGGCCCGGTTCGTCCTGATCGGCACGATGAACCCCGAGGAGGGCGAGCTGCGACCGCAGCTGCTGGACCGGTTCGGGCTCACCGTCGAGGTCGCGTCCAGCCGGGACCCCGAACTGCGGGTCGAGGTCGTCCGGCGGCGGCTCGCCTACGAGGCGGACCCCGACGGCTTCGCCGGCCAGTACGCCGCGGCCGACGCCGAACTCGCCGCGGACATCGAGGCGGCGCAACGACTTCTGCCTTCGGTCAAACTGCCGGACGACGCGCTGCGGCAGATCGCGGAGGTCTGCGCGTCGTTCGAGGTCGACGGGATGCGCGCGGACATCGTCACCGCGCGGACCGCGGTCGCGCACGCCGCCTGGGCCGGGCGCACCGAGGTGACCACCGACGACGTCCGGGTCGCGGCCAGGCTCGCGCTGCCGCACCGCCGTCGCCGCAATCCCTTCGACGCGCCCGGGATCTCCGAGGAGCAGCTTGAGCAGGCGTTGCAGGACGCCGAACCCGAAGGCCCCGGTCCCGACGACGACGGTCCCGGTTCCGGTGCACCTCCGGAGGGCGGTGAGGCCCCGCCGCCCTCGCAAGGTGGCCAGGAGCCATCAAGCGGCGGGAGTGGCGGCGACCAGAAGCCGGTCGGCGCCGGGGAAGCCTTCCGTGCCCGGCGTTTCGAGGTGAAGGGCACCGGTGAGGGTGCCGCCGGGCGGCGGTCGAGGGCGATCACCGACAACGGGCGGACCATCGGCGTCCACCCCGCCGGGACCAAGGACGGGCATCCGCATCTGCTCGCGACCGTGCGCGCGGCCGCGCCGCATCAGCGTTCCCGCGGCCGTAGCGGCGCGGGTCTCGTGGTGCGGCCCCAGGATCTGCGGTTCGCGCGGCGGGAAGGACGCGAGGGCAACCTGGTGCTGTTCTGCGTCGACGCGTCCGGCTCGATGGGCGCGCGGCAGCGGATGCGCGAGGTCAAGACCGCCGTGCTGTCGCTGCTGCTCGACGCCTACCAGCGCCGGGACAAGGTCGGCCTGGTGACGTTCCGAGCCTCCGGCGCCGAACTCGCGCTCCCGCCCACGATCAGCGTCGACGCCGCTGCGTCCCGTTTGGACGGTCTCGCGACCGGCGGCCGGACCCCGCTGGCCGAAGGACTTCTCGAAGCGGCAAGGGTTCTGCGGATCGAAGCGGTTCGCGATCCGTTGCGGCGTCCGCTGCTGGTGGTCGTCACCGACGGCCGTGCGACCAGCGGCGCCGACGCCGTCCAGCGTGCCCGTCAGGCGGCCGGGTTGCTGGCGGGGAACGTGACCTCGATCGTGATGGACTGCGAGAGCGGGAAGATGCGCCTCGGGCTCGCCGCCGAACTGGCGGAACACCTTGGCGCGGAACACGTTCCGGTCGCCGAGGTCGCCGCCGACACTCTCGCGGGCGCGGTCCGCACCCGTATCTCCGGAAAGGCGGCGTAATGCCACAGGGCAAACCGGAAACGGTGCCGAACGACGGTCTCACCACCCGCCAGCGGCGCAACCGCCCGCTGCTCGCCGTGCACACCGGTGAGATGAAGGGCAAGTCCACGGCCGCGTTCGGGATGGCGCTGCGCGCGTGGAACCAGGGCTGGTCGATCGGCGTGTTCCAGTTCGTCAAGTCGGCGAAATGGCGTGTCGGCGAGGAAGCCGCGTTCCGCGCGCTGGGCAAGCTGCACGAGGACACCGGCCAGGGCGGCGCCGTCGAGTGGCACAAGATGGGCGAAGGCTGGAGCTGGGCGCGTAAGTCCGGTTCCGAGGAGGACCACGCCGAGAACGCGCGTGAGGGCTGGGCCGAGATCAAACGCCGTCTCGCCGCCGAAACCCACGACTTCTACGTCCTCGACGAGTTCAGCTACCTGCTCAAATGGGGCTGGCTCGAAGTGGACGACGTCGTCTCGACGCTGAGCGGACGCCCCGGCCATCAGCACGTGGTGATCACCGGCCGGTACGCGCCGCCGGAGCTGATCGAGGCGGCGGACCTGGTCACCGAGATGACGAAGGTGAAGCATCCGATGGACGCCGGGCAAAAGGGCCAGCGAGGCATCGAATGGTGAACCGCGTGGTCATCGCCGCGCCCGGGTCCGGGCACGGCAAGACCACGATCGCCGCGGGCCTGATGGCGGCGTTGCGCGCACGGGGGTTGAAGGTGTCCGGGCACAAGGTCGGGCCCGACTTCATCGACCCGAGCTACCACGCGCTGGCCACCGGACGGCCGCCGCGCAACCTCGACCCGTTCCTCCAGGGCGAGGACCGGCTGATCCCGTTGCTGCGGCACGGTTCCGCCGGTGCCGACATCGCCGTCATCGAAGGCGTGATGGGCCTGTTCGACGGCGCGCTCGGCACCGAGGGGTACGCCTCGACCGCGCACGTCGCCCGGTTGCTGGACGCGCCGGTGGTGCTCGTCGTGGACGCGTCGGCCGCGTCGCGCAGTGTCGCCGCGACCGTGCTCGGGTTCGCGCAGTACGACACCCGCGTCCGGCTCGCCGGCGTGATCCTCAACAAGCTGGGCTCGCAACGGCACGCGGACGAGATCGTCACCGCGCTGGAGGCGACCGGCGTCCCGCTGCTGGGAACGTTGTACCGCAACGAAGAGATCCACGCGCCCAGCCGTCACCTCGGCCTGGTCCCGGCGGCGGAACGGGCGAGCGAGTCCGAACGTCTGCTGCCGGAGCTGGCCGCGTGGATCAGCGAAGGGGTGGACCTCGGCGCGATCGTGCAGGTGGCGCGTTCGGCCTCCCGCCTTTCGGGGGAGCCCTGGCGGCCGCCGTTCGCGGTCGAGGGGCGGCGTTCGGTGGTCGCCGCGGCGGCCGGTCCGGCGTTCACCTTCCGCTACACCGAGGCCGTCGAACTGCTCGCCGCCGCGGGGGTCGACGTCGTCGACGTGGATCCCTTGCAGGATAAGGAACTCCCCGAAGGCTGCGCCGGGCTGTACTTCGGCGGTGGCTTCCCCGAGGTGCACGCCGAAGAGCTTTCGGCGAATCTCCCGCTGCGGACGGCGATCGCGCGGGCCGTCGGCGACGGAATGCCCGTCGTGGCGGAATGCGCGGGGCTGTTGTACCTGTGCCAGGACATCGACGGCACGCCGATGACCGGCGTCCTCGACGCGTCGGCCACCATGACGAAACGCGGAAAGCTGGGATACCGCAAGGCTTTCTCGCCCGCGGACAGTGTGCTCGCGGTCGCCGGGCAACGCGTCACCGGGCACGAATTCCACCGCACGATCATCGAACCCGGCAGCGGCCCGACCCCGGCCTGGGGCTGGGACCGCACTCCGGACGGCTTCGCGTCGGCGTCCCTGCACGCGTCGTACCTGCACGTCCATTGGGCGGGCTACCCTGAACTCGCCGAGCGGTTCGCCACCGCGGTGCACGCCCATGGCTGACTACGATCTCTGGCATCACGGCGATCGCGAGGTCGGCGAGGGTCTCGTCGATCTGGCGGTCAACGTCCGCCTGCCGGCGCCGCCCGCTTGGCTGCGCGCCGAACTGGCGGCGGCGCTGGACGATCTGGCCGCCTATCCGGACGTCACCGCCGCCACGGCCGCGGTCGCCGCCCGGCACTCGTTGCCTGAGTCCCAGGTCTTGGTGACCTCCGGCGCGGCCGAGGCGTTCACGTTGCTGGCGACGGCGTTGCGGCCGTCGTGCGCGGTGGTCGTGCACCCGCAGTTCACCGAACCCGAAGCCGCCCTGCGCGCGGCAGGCCACGCCGTGCGGCGGGTGGTGTTGTCGCCCGACGACGGTTTCCGGCTGGGCGACGTCCCGGAGGAAGCCGATCTGGTCTTCGTCGGGAACCCCACGAACCCGACATCCGTGCTGCATCCGGCCGCGGACCTGCTCGCGCTGGGCCGCCCGGACCGGCTGGTCGTCGTCGACGAAGCCTTCCTCGACGCCGTCCCCGGCGAGACCGAAAGCGTTGCGGGGCAACCGGGTTTCGTCGTTCTCCGCAGCCTGACGAAGACGTGGGGGATCGCCGGGCTGCGCGCCGGGTACGTCCTGGCGGACGAGTCCGTTGTGGACAGTCTGCGCGCCGTCCAGCCCCCGTGGTCGGTGTCGTCGCTGGCCGCCGTCGCCGTGGTGGCGTGCTGCCGCCCGGAGGCGCTGGAGGAAGCCGAGAAACTGGCCGTGGCGGCGGAAGCGGACCGGGAGTACCTGGTTTCGGGCTTGACCGCTTTGGGGGTCGAGGTGCTGGGGGAGCCCCGGGGGCCTTTCGTGCTCGTGCGGCTCCCGGGCGCCGACGGCGTGCGGGAACGATTGCGGGAGAACGGCTTCGCCGTCCGCCGGGGGGACACCTTCCCGGGGCTGGACGGGCGGTACCTGCGGATCGCGGTGCGGGACCGGGAGACGGTGGACCGCTTCCTGGCGGCGCTCGCGGCGGTCAGGCGGCTCCCCGCTTGAGGATCTCGATCACCGAGGAGTAGCCGCTCTTGCCGAACCCCGCGGCGACCGCCCGGTCCAGCAGTTCCTTGTTCCCGGCCGGGATACCGGCGTCGACTCGCTGCTCGTCGCTGGTGCCGATGATGTGCTTCAGCGTCGTGACGTTCATTTCCAGGGAAGCGAGCTCGCCGGGATACTCACCCTTGTCGATGGTGGGCGCCTCGGCCTTGATGATCCCGCCGATCACCGAGGGCAGGAACCAGTCCACCGCGATCTCCGTGAACTCGGCCGCCCCGACCCCGGCACTGCCGACCAGCGCGGCGGCGTGCAGGAAACCGTTCAGGGACGAGTACATCATGCTCAGCAACGCGGTGTTGTACAGCACGGCGAGGCCCGGGTCCGTGCCGAGATGGGTCGGATCTCCCAGATCGGCCAGGGTCTCCTTGTGCGTCTCGAAAACCTCGGTGGGGCCGCTGTAGAGGAAGAGCGAGCCGGGGTGCCCGACCAGGGGCGGAGGAACCATGATCGCGCCGTCGAGATAGCCGATTCCGTGTCCTTCCGCCCACTGGGCGGCCTCGCGTGCCTCCTTCGGCGTGCCGGAATTCAGGTTCACCACCACGCGGCCGCGCAAGGCTTCCCGCGCCGGGCCGAGCGCGGAGTAAAGCGCGTCATAGTCGGCGAGACAGACCACGAGCAGACGGCTCGCGGACACCGCGTCCACGATGTCGTCCGCCTGCCGCGCGCCTTTCGCCACCAAGGGGGCGGCCTTGCCGGGGGAACGGTTCCACACGGTCACGTCGTGGCCGCGGTCGAGCAGGGCGGCGGCGAGCGCGGCACCCATCGGGCCGAGTCCGACGACGGCCACCGGGAGGTTCTGATCGGTCATGGGGCAAGGCTAAAGTCTCTCATCGATGTGAGAGTCAACTCCTGATCGTGTAATGGTTGTTCTCATGCGGATCGGTGAGCTGGTGCGGCGGACGGGCGTGCGGGAACGGTTGCTCCGCTATTACGAGGAACAGGGCCTTCTGCATCCGGTGCGAAGGCCGAGTGGTTACCGCGAATATTCGGAAGCGGATGTCGCGCGGGTGCGCAACATCCGCACCCTGCTGTCCGCGGGACTGGGCACCGCGACCATCGCCGGGGTGCTGCCGTGCATGGTCGATCTCGGGAACGGCCTGGCGCCCGCCTGCGTCGATCTGCTGCCCGAGTTGTACCGGGAGCGGGACCGGATCACCACGGCGATCGACGAGATGACGGCGACGCGGAAGGTGCTGGACGGCATCATCGCCGCGACCATCCCACACGCCGACGAAGTCGCCGAAGCCTTGGCTCGTGAGGGGTAAGTGTCGTTAGAACGCGACTTACCACTCACGACCAACTCGGCCAAAGCGCACGGCGACTTCTGGTTGGATAGGCGAGTGAACTTCGTGATCGGCGTCTTCGATCTCTTCGCCTACACCATCCCCGGCGCGCTGTACGTCGCGTTCTTCGGTTACCTCGGGGCGAAGGTCCACATCCTGACGGCGGCGAGCGTCGGCGGCGTGCCGACCGTGGTGCTCGTCGTCGTGATCGTGGTCCTGAGTTTCCTGCTGGGCTATCTGGCCTATCCGCTCGGGGATGCGCTGGAGCGGATCGTGCCGCGCAGGCGGGACCGGGACGCCGCCGTGGAGTTCGTGCGCCGGATGCCCGCGGCCAAGGACCGCGCGTTCCTGAAGGAGAGCCCGCATCTCCTGCTGTGCGCGCTGCAACTGCACGACAAGGAGGTCGCGGCCGACGTCACGCGGCTGCGCGCGTCCGGGCTGATGGTGCGCAACTGCGCACCGCCGATGCTGTTCGGCGCCGTCGCCGCGATCGTCGACATCTTCGCCGGCAAGCACCCGTTCATCGCCGCCGTGATCGCCGCGCTGCTGCTGTTCGCGTCGGTCACTTTGGTCTCCCAGGGCCGCAAACTCGGCCTCTGGGCCGGGATGAAGACCTTCGAGTTGTGCTTCTGGCTGCCGGAGATCGACGAGAAACTGGCGGTTCCTCAGAACGACGAAGCCAGCAAGATCCCCGCGACGGAGACCTCGACGCAACCCCCGAGCACGTCCCCGGTCACCCCGCCCAGCCGCTGAACGCACCGCGCCAGCAGCGCGGACGCGGCCAGATACCCCAACGCCACCGCGGCGAGCCCTTGCCACCACGGCAGCACCAACGCCGCCGCGCCCGCCAGCACGGCGAAGACCAGGGCCGCCGCCCACACCGGCACCGAACCGGCGACGGTCGCCCCCAGCCCTTCCGGCCGGGCCGACGGGACACCGCGCGCGCAGCACAGCGAGAGCACGCCGCGTCCGGCGACGACCGCGACGGCGGCCGCCGCGATCCCGTGCCCGGCCGAGATCGCCCCGGCCAGCGCGCCGACCTGGACGAGCAGCGCCAGCACCAGGGTCGCGATCCCGGTCGGCCCGGAATCCCCGCGCCGCATGACCTCCAGCGCCCGAGCACGGTCGTACGAAGCGCCGAGACCGTCGGCCGTGTCGGCGAGCCCGTCCAGATGGAGCCCGCGGCTGCCGAGCGCCACCGCGCCCAGCGCGAGCGCCGCCGACGCGAACGCGGGCAGACCGATCAGCTCACCCAGGAAGACGATCAGCGAAGCGACGGCCGCGAGCGGCACGACGGCAAGCGGGCCGAGCACCATCGCCCCGCCCGCCACCCGCCGGTCGATCACCCCCGGCGCCGGCACCCGGACGGTGGTCAGGGTGCCGACGGCCATTTTCAGCGCGTCGGCGATCAAGCCAGATCCGCCAGCAGACCCATGTCCGCGAGGATCGCCCGCGCCGCCCTCAGCACCGGTACCGCCTGCACGGCGCCGCTGCCCTCGCCGAGCCGCAGCCCGAGGTCGAGGATCGGCTCCAGATCGAGCGCCTTCAACGCGTACGCCTGCGACGGCTCGGTCGACCGATGCCCGGCCAGCCACCACTGCTCGGCACCCGGCGCGATCTCGCGGGCGACGAGCGCCGCGGCCCCGGAGAACACGCCGTCGAGCAGCACCGGCACCCCGCGAACCGCCGCCTGCACGAGAAAGCCCGCCGTCGCGGCGAGACAAGCGCTGCCGAGCGCGGTCAGCAGTGCGAAGGGGTCTTTCGTCGCGCCCGCCCTGATCAACGCGGCCTCGACGACCGCGAGTTTCCGCGCGCGCCCGGCCTCGTCGATCCCGGTGCCCGTGCCGACGACGTCTTCCGGGAGAAGACCGAGCAGCGAGGCGACCACGGCCGCGCAGACCGTCGTGTTCCCGATCCCCATGTCACCGGGGATGAGCAGATCCGCGCCGCCGTCGATCTCCTCGTCCGCGATCGCCAGCCCGTGCTCGAACGCCGTCCGCGCCTCGCCCTCGGCGAGCGCGTCCTCGACGTCGATCGCGCCGGAACCCCGCCGGACCTTGTGCGCGGTGACCTCGGCGGGCACGTCCGCGCCGTCCCAGTCCACGGCGATGTCCAGCACCCGCACCTTCGCCCCGGCGAGCCCGGCCAGCACGCTGACGCCGCTCTTCCCGGCGAGGAACACCCGGACCATCGCCGCGGTGACCTCACGCGGATACGCCGACATCCCGGAAACCCCGTGGTCCCCGGCGAAGACGACCACGCGGACGTCGTCGAGCGGCCGCGGCGGGACGACACCGTGCGCCGCGCTGAGCCACGCGGCCAGGTCTTCGAGCCGTCCGAGTGAACCGAGCGGTTTGACCAGTCCGTCCAGTCTGGCGCGCGCGGCGGTTGCGGCGGCGGCGTCCGGGGTGGCGATACGCATGGGGACTCCCTAGGGCAGGTCGAGCATCCGTCCGGCGACGACCAGCACGGTCCGGTCGGACACGGCGGACACCCGGTTGTTCAACGCGCCCAGCACATCACGGAACACGCGTCCGGACACCGTCGCGGGCACCACACCGCTGCCGACCTCGTTGCTGACCGCGATCACCGGCACGTCGGCCTGCGCCCACGCCGCGAGGAAATCCTCCAGCCGGTCGTCGAGCCGCCGCTCCCAGCCCTTGCGCTGGTCCCAGGCACCGACCTCGTCGAGCACCCGGCTGATCCACGTGCCGAGGCAGTCGATGAGCAGCGGATGTGTCGCCGTGCGCAGCACCGTGGCCAGGTCGGTGGTCTCGACGGTCTTCCAGTGGCTCGGCCGCCGCGCGCGGTGCGCGGCCACCCGGGCGGCCCATTCGGGATCTTCGGCGCTCGGCGGCAGCCCGGGCGCGACATAGGTGAGGTGCGGGTGGCGGGACGCGAGCCGCTCGGCGTGGTGTGACTTCCCAGAGCGGACGCCGCCCAGTATCAGCACCTTGCCGTCGTCGCGCGAATAGCGGCGAAGTGCCCGCGCGAGAGTCTCCAGGACCCTCGCGAGGCGATGCGTCAGCTTGGTCATACCCCGCATTCTCGTGCACGCGCTACCGTTCGCCACGTGCCACTCCGACAAGCCGCCACCGCAGCCGGACTCGTGACCGGTTACGTCGCCGACGCCGTGTTCGAAGATCCACGGAAGAGGCATCCCGTCGCGGGCTTCGGCCGCGCCGCACAAGCCCTCGAACAGCGGGTTTACGCCGATTCGAAGGTCCGGGGTGTCGCGTACACCGCGGTCTGCGCGGGCACCGTCACCGGATTGGGGGTCGCGGCCCAGTTCTTGACGCGGAAGCGTCCCTTCGCGAGATTCGCGCTCACCGCGGCGTCCACTTGGGTGGTTCTCGGCGGCAAGGGGCTCGCGGCCGAGGGCACGCGCATGGCTCATCTGCTCGACGACGGCGACCTGCCCGGCGCACGGCAGCGGCTTTCGCATCTGTGCGCCCGCGACGCCACCGGCCTCGACACCGAACAGCTCGCGCGCGCGACCACCGAGTCCATCGCCGAGAACACCTCCGACGCGGTCGTCGCGCCGCTGCTGTGGGGCGCGGTCGCCGGGATCCCCGGTCTGCTGGGTTACCGCGCGCTCAACACGCTCGACGCGATGGTCGGCTACCGATCGCCGAAGTACGCCAACTTCGGCTGGGCGTCGGCGCGGACGGACGATCTGGCGAATCTGGTGCCGTCCCGGGTCGGCGCGGCGCTCACCGTGGTGTCGGCGCCGCTGGCGGGCGGCTTCGCCAGGCCTGCGTTCCGCATCTGGCGCCGAGACGGGAAGCACCATCCGAGTCCCAACGCGGGCCAGGTCGAGGCCGCCTTCGCCGGCGCGCTCGGGATCAAACTGGGCGGGACGAACAGCTACGGCGGCCGTACCGAACGCCGCGGCGTCCTCGGCGACGGCCGCGAACCGGAGCCGGTGGACGTGCGCCGCGCGGTCCGGCTGTCGAGGGCGGTCGGTCTCGCCGCGCTCGTCGTCGCGGTGGCGGTCGCGCGATGAGCGGCCTGCTCGTCGCGGGGACGACGTCGGACGCGGGAAAGAGCCTGGTCACCGCCGCGTTGTGCCGCTGGCTCGCGCGCCGGGGCGTGCGGGTGGCGCCGTTCAAGTCCCAGAACATGTCGAACAACTCGATGGTCTGCGCCGACGGCGCCGAAATCGGCCGCGCGCAATGGCTTCAGGCGCGGGCGGCCCGCGTGGAACCCGAAGCCGCGATGAACCCGGTGCTATTGAAACCCGGGAGCGATCGGCGCAGCCACGTCGTCGCGCTCGGGAAACCGTTCGGCACGCTGGAAGCGGGGGAGTACGCGACGGGCCGGGCCGGGCTCGCCGAGATCGCCTTCGACACGTTCTCTTCGCTGCGAAAGCGTTTCGACGTCGTGCTGTGCGAAGGCGCGGGCAGCCCGGCCGAGATCAACCTGCGCGAAGGCGACTACGTCAACATGGGGCTGGCTCGGCGCTTCGGCCTGCCTGTGGTCGTCGTCGGCGACATCGACCGCGGCGGGGTCATGGCCGCGATGTTCGGCACCCTCGCGCTGCTGTCCGCCGAGGACCAGGCGCTGGTTTCGGGTTGGCTGGTCAACAAGTTCCGCGGTGACGTGGGTCTGCTGCGGCCGGGACTGGAGACGCTGGAGAAGCTCACCGGCCGAGAGGTCCTCGGTGTGCTGCCGTGGCTCGACCAGGTGTGGATCGACTCGGAGGACGCGCTCGCCGCCGCGGGCTGGGGCGCCTCCGGCGGGTCCCTGCGCGTCGCCGTCGTGCGTTTCCCGCGGGCCTCCAACGCGACCGACGTCGACGCGCTCGCCGCCGAGCCCGGTGTCTCGGTCGCACTGACCGCCGACCCGGACACGGTCCGGTCCGCCGACGTGGTGATCCTGCCGGGTTCCCGCGCGACCGTCGACGATCTGGCGTGGCTGCGGGCGCGTGGTCTGGCGGACGCCGTGCGCGCACGGGCCGAGGCGGGGCGTCCGGTGCTGGGGATCTGCGGCGGCTATCAGATGCTGGCCGCCGAGATCGAGGACGACGTCGAATCCGGGGCGGGAACGGTCCCCGGTCTCGGTCTGCTGCCGACGCGGGTCTCGTTCAGCGCCGACAAGGTGCTGGCCAGGCCGACGGGTTCGTGGCGCGGTCAATCCGTGGAGGCGTACGAGATCCACCACGGCACCGTGACCGCCACCGGCCCCGCCGAGTCCTTTTTGGACGGATACCGGCGGGGCGCGGTGTGGGGCACGATGTGGCACGGCGCCTTCGAGAACGACGGTTTCCGGCGCGCCTGGCTGGGCGAGGTGGCGGACTGGTCACCGGCCGCCGGGGCACCGGGCTTCGGCGCGCTGCGGGAGTCCATGCTCGACAGGCTCGCGGACGCCGTCGAGGAGCACGTCGACACCGAGGCTCTGCTGCGCCTGATCGAGAACGGTGCCGACGGCTCTCTGCCTTTCGTGCCGCCCGGAGTCTAGGCCCGAACGGCGTCCCGGCTCTTCAAGGCCTTCTCGGCCAAAGCGCCGAAGGCAAGGCCGAGCGCGGTCCACAGCACCACCTGCGTACCGACCGACGCCAGCCGGAAGGACCACAGCGTGGAACCGGGGAACCCGTCGGGGACCTCGTCGATCGACGGCAGCAGCGCCGCCGCCACCGAGATCAGCACGACGTACCCGCCCGCGGCGAGCAGACCGCCGCGCCAGGCGCCGAGTTTGTCGGCCAGCTTCCGCCCGAACGCCGCGGCGAGGATGCCGACCAGCAGCGAAAGCGCGACGAAGCCGAAGTACAGCGAAGTCCGGCTCCCGATCGTGCCGGCCTGACCCACCGCGGGCGGATTCCCGGGGTACTTCAAGAACGGCACCAGGAACACGACCACGAAGGCGCCGCCGGCGAGCAGGGCCGCGGTCACCCGCGGTCGCAGCGTGCCGAGGCGCCCGTAGGTGAAGGCGAACGCGAGCGAGAACAGCCCGCCGACGGCGACGCCGTACAGGCCGACGCCGGTCAGCAGCCCGACGGTGCTCTGCACACCGCGGGTGACGAGCTCCTCCTCCGCCGCCTCGGCGTCGGCCGGGGCGTGTTCGTGGGCACCGGGCGCGCTGTGCGAATGCGCGGCGGTGCCCTCGAGACCGATGGCGGTGTCGACCGAAGGCTCACCGAAGAAGTACGCGAAAAGGGTCGCCAGGACACCGGCGACCAGGCCCGCGAGCATGCCGCGGACCAGCAAGGTCCTCATCATGGGGCGCTTGCCGCCCTAGTGACAGGGGAAGGCCAGCAGGTGCCGGCCGTCGTGGACGAACTCGTGGACGTACGAGTTCGCGAACACCGACACCGCACCCTGCTCGGCGCTGACGAAGTACAGCGTGATCAGCGAAAGGAGGATGACGAGCACCGCCCAGGGCAGGATCTCGCGGAGGGGGATCCGGACGGGGACGGGTACTGCGGCTACCGCTTCGGACATGGCGGTGGGACCTCCTCGGGCTAGCGCGGCCTCTTCAGGGGTGTCACGACGGCTCCGGGTCTGGCTTCCCCGATCGCTCGGGGTCACAGTGGCGCGACCGCGCGGATTCTCACCGCGTTCCGGGAACCGTCGTCTGGCCGGTCGAGCGTAGGTCGCGGTGAAGCCTCCGGTCAATGTGACAATCGTGGGTATGACACCTGCGGTGGCGGCACTCGATGTCGGCGGCACGTCCATCAAGGCGGCCCTCTACGACGCGGACCTGAAAGACCTCGCCAGCCTGCGCGAGCCGACGGCGCGCGGCGCGGACGGCGAAGCGCTCGCCGATCAGGTCGCGCGGATCGTGGAAACGCTGGGCAAGCAGGCGGGGACCGGTACGCCGGACGCCGTCGGCGTGGTCATCCCCGGCATCGTCGACGAGGTCGAGCGGGTGGCCCGGTTCTCGGCGAACCTCGACTTCCGCGACGTCCCGTTCGGCGAGATGCTCGACAGCAGGCTCGGCCTCCCGTTCGCGTTCGGGCACGACGTCCGCGCCGGCGGGCTCGCGGAATTCCGTGTCGGTGCGGGCAAGGGCTGCACCGACGCCGCCTTCATCCCGGTCGGCACCGGGATCGCGGCCGCGCTCCAGCTCGACGGGAGGCTGTACGCCGCAGGCGGGCAAGGCGGCGAAATCGGGCACATCGACGTCGGTCACCGGCTGCCGTGCGGTTGCGGCGCGACGGGATGCCTCGAAGCGATCTCCTCCGCGTCGGCCATCGCCCGCCGCTACAGCGAGCACACCGGGCGACCGGCCGAAGGAGCCGAGCAGGTGGTCGACGCCGCCCGCCACGGTGACGAGGCCGCGATCTCCGTGGTCAACGACGCGCTCGAGGGGCTCGGCCACGGCATCAAGACCCTGGTCACCCTGCTCGCGCCCGAAGTCGTCGTCCTCGGTGGCGGTCTGTTCACCGCGGGCGACTACGTCCTCGAGCCGGTGCGGGCCTGGCTGGCGGCGAACCTGCAGTTCCAGCGGATGCCGGAACTGCGGATCGCGCGGCTCGGCGACGAGGCCGGCAGGCTCGGCGCGGCGCTGCTGGGGCTGGACCTGCTCAAGCCTTGACCACGCGCACGCCTTCCTCCTCGAAGGCGTGCACCCGCTCGGGATCGGCGCGGCCGTCGGTGACGAGCACGTCGACGTCGGCGGTCGCGCAGATCTTCGCGAAGGCGTGACCGCCGAGCTTCCCGCTGTCGGCGAGGACGACGACCTGCCGGGCGCGGGCCGCCATGAGCCGGTTCGTGCTCGCGTCGCCCTCGTGGTGCGCCTGCGCGCCGTGCACCGGGTCGAAGGCGTCGACGCCGAGGAACACCAGATCGAGCGAGATCTGATCGAGGAACAGCTGCGACAGCGGCCCGGACAGGTCGAACGACTGCTGCCGCGCGACCCCGCCGGTCACCACGATCTTGATATTGGGCCGCACGGCGAGTTCGTGGGCGATGTTGAGCGCGTTCGTCACCACGGTGAGCGACGGCCCGCCGCTCGGCTCGCCCATGTCCGGCCGCGTCGCGAGCGCGCGGCCGACCTCGGTGCTCGTGGTGCCGCCGTTGAGGCCGACCACCATGCCCGGGTCGACCATCCTGGCCGCGGCGGCGGAAATCCGTTGCTGTTCCGGCGCGTTGCGCGCGGCCTTGTGCCGCAACGGAAGGTCGTAGGCGACGTTGCTCGCGACGGCGCCGCCGCGGGTGCGGACCACGAGATTGCGGCCCGCCAGATGATCGAGGTCCCGGCGAATGGTCGCGGGGGAGACACCGAGTTCGCCCGCCGAAACCTCGACGTCGACTTTTTCCCGCACTCCCACCATGTCCAATAAGGCCGTCAGCCGTTCATGCCGATTCATCACCAGCTCCCTCCCCGAAGCCCGATGTCGCTTACCGCACCGGACAAAGTACTACGCGTCGCGATACGGACGGAGAGAAGGGAGAAAGCGGGCGCCGGCCACCCCCAGTGTGACCGGCGCCCGCCGGATCAGTTCTTCCCGCCGAGCCCGCGCAGGAAGGCGAGTGACGGCATGAAGAAGTAGTCGCCACCCTTCAGTGTCACCGCCTGCGGGAGGGGATCCGCGGTCACCGTCCGCGTTCCCGCCCATTCCGCGGTGTAGACCGATTCCGGGCGCGGGCCCTGGCCGATGACCGGATCGAGGCCCGGCGGTTTGACCCCGACCGGGGGAATCGGGAACCCGGGGTTGTTCGACCAGGTCGCCTGCGTGAACTCGAACTGGTTGCCCAGCACCGAATTGAACGCCATGAACAGCAGACCGACCCCGCCGCTGGGCCGCGCGGACGGCGGCAGATCGGCGTTCGGATCGTCGGCCCGTTCGCCGTACGGCACGCCCCGCCGCGCCATCAGGTGCAGACGTTCCTGCGGCGGTTGTTCCGCGCCGCCGCTGCCGCGCGGATTCGTCTTCCGGATATGCGCCTGGAACGGGCATTTGGCGCCGGCGATGTCGCTTCCGTAGTCGAAGTTGTTCGGTACCGGGCTTTCCGCGCCCTCTTCCCGTTGCGCGGTCACCGGCGTGCCGTCCTCGAATCGGCCGACGATCATCGCGCCCGCCCGTTCGCGGTCTTCGCCGACGAGACCCAATTGATCCGCCAGTGCCTCTTCCGACTGCTTGAACCGCCGCACGTTCTGTTCCAATTTGCGGAAAACGAAGTAGCTGCCGAAATGCACTTCGGGATCGGGAGCCGCGTGATCCGGAACGAGCACCTGGTTCAGCGGGGCGCTCGGATCCCAGACACTGATCCCGTCCGTTCCCGTCTTTTCCGCGTGGATGTCCTCGACCAGGAAGAGCGGCTGGCTCCGGCCGTCGACGTAGCCGAAATGCTCGATACCCTCACCGTTGGCGTTCACCCGGCCGAATCCGGTTTCCTCGGCGACGACGGAAACGGTCGACGGAATCAGTGCGAGAACCGCGTTGCGGCGCGCGGTCATCGGAGCGTCGGCGCCGTCGCCGATGATGACGACGGCGTGGATCTCGTCGTGGTATCCGCTGTCGAAGGTGGAGCGAGGCGGGTCGTTCAGCTTCTCCCGGGTCTCCTGCGTTCGCATGCCCAGACGGAAGGATTCGTCTTGTGGCGCCTCGATTTTCAGGAATCGGTAGCCTGCCGAGGTCAGCCCGGTGCCGACGTAGGGCGTCCCCTTCACCCCTTCGGTTTTGAAGCGCTCGACCTCGGTCAGATGGGTCTTCGCGGACTTCATCAGCGGGACGAGCGACGCGAGGAACTTCATCGCGCCCGGGGCCTCCGAAAAACGGAGGAAAAGTGCGGAAAAATGGTCTCGGGCGTGCGCTTTCAGGATGTTCGGCTGTAGTTCTTCGAGCATCTTCGCGGCATCGCCGGTGGCGGTCTTCCATTCCAAGGGCACGGTCAGATCGACGGACATATCAAGGAACCCCCTCCTTGGGATCCCGTCCGGCGGCCCCGGCAGGTCTTGCCGGTCCCCGCCGCCGCACGGGACTTACCCCTTGATACAACCGATACCGAAACCTCGCTGTCATCACCCGCAAGTACACTCTTCCGGCGGTTCTTTCACTCGAAAGAACCAATGCGCCGATTACGCCCCGCGTTTAGTCCTCTGCTTGCGGTGGTTGCCCGCGCAACTACCGCATTCAGAGGACTAAACGCGGCGGGTGGTCGCCAGACGCCGAGCGCGCGCCGGAACGCGGTGGGTCGCGGTGGTCGGCGCGGATGAGCGACCGGGGTGAAGGCTCCCTTCACCGCATCAGACGCGGCGAAGGGAGCCTTCACCCCACCATCGACCCGCCCGCGCCCTCGACCCCTTTGCCTTACCGCTCAACAACCCGAATCGCCACTCACGACCACCTGGACCGAGCGATGGCTTCGCGTGATCGATCGGACGGCACGTGTGATCCGGCGGACGACACACGTGACCAGACGGACGACACACGTGACGAGACGGACGACGAACCCGCGACTACCTCCCCGCCGCGAGCCGTCCGTGCAGACACGCGTGTCGTCCCTCCGCTCACGTGTGTCGTCCAACCAGTCACGCAAGACCGCCGGTAGATGTCCAAGACACCGTTGGCTCCGAGCCGAATCGCCACTTACGACGTCCAACCCGACCTCAACGCGCGTGAAGGCCTCCTTGAGGGACCTAGAGTCCCTCAAGGAGGCCTTCACGGACTTCGGAGGCCGCCTAGGTGAGCGGCCGGTCGGTCGGAGCGATCGGCGCGGGCAGCACGTCCCGTCCGGTGAGGAACGCGTCCACCCCGGCCGCGGCGGACCGGCCTTCGGCGATCGCCCACACGATGAGCGACTGGCCGCGGCCCATGTCACCCGCCACGAACACGTTGTCGATGCTGGTCTTGAACGCCTTGTCGCGGGCGACGTTGCCGCGCTGGTCCAGTTCGACGTCGAGCGACTCCAGCAGGCCTTCCCGCTCCGGGCCGACGAAGCCCATCGCGAGCAGCACCAGCTGCGCGGGCAGTTCGCGTTCCGTGCCTTCCACCGGGACGAACTTGCCGCCCTCGTTGCGCACCTCGACCAGCTTCAGCGCCCGCACCCGGCCGTCGGCGTCGGCGGCGAACTCCTGCGTGTTGACCGAGTACAGCCGCTCGCCGCCCTCCTCGTGCGCGGACGAGACGCGGTAGATCATCGGGTACGTCGGCCACGGGTGCGCGTCGGACCGCGAAAGCGGCGGCTTCGGCATGATCTCCAGCTGCGTCACCGATTTCGCGCCCTGGCGGTGCGAGGTCCCGACGCAGTCCGCGCCGGTGTCACCGCCGCCGATGACCACGACGTCGAGGCCTTCGGCGCTGATCGGCGAGACGTCCAGTTCCCCGGCGGCAACGCGGTTGGCGTGCGGCAGGAACTCCATCGCCTGGTGGATACCGGCGTGCTCGCGGCCGGTGATCGGCAGATCCCGCCACGCGGTCGCGCCACCGGCGAGGACCACGGCGTCGTAGGACGACTTCAGTTCCTCGACGGTGAGGTCGACGCCGACGTTCACCGAGGTCCGGAATTCCGTGCCCTCGGCGCGCATCTGGTCCAGACGGCGGTCGAGCCGGTGCTTCTCCATCTTGAATTCGGGGATGCCGTAGCGCAGCAGCCCGCCGATCTTGTCGGCCCGCTCGAAGACCACGACACTGTGGCCCGCGCGCGTGAGCTGCTGCGCCGCGGCGAGTCCCGACGGGCCGGATCCGACCACCGCCACCTTCTTGCCGGTGAGCGCCACCGGTTTCTGCGGCGTGACCCAGCCTTCTTCGAAGGCCCGGTCGATGATCGAGATCTCGACCCGCTTGATGGTGACGGGATCGTCGTTGATCCCGAGCACACACGCCGTCTCGCACGGCGCCGGGCAAAGGGTCCCGGTGAACTCCGGGAAATTGTTGGTCGCGTGCAGCCGCTCGGCCGCGTCGCGCCAATCGTCGCGCCAGGTCAGCGTGTTCCACTCGGGGATGAGGTTCCCGAGCGGGCAGCCCTGGTGACAGAACGGGATACCGCAGTCCATGCAGCGCCCGGCCTGCTTCTGCAGTTTCGACGTCGCGAAGTCCTCGTACACCTCGCGCCAGTCCATCAGGCGCAGGTCGACGGGACGGCTCTTGGGCGTCTCGCGAGTGGTGGTCAGAAAGCCCTTGGGGTCAGCCATGTGCGGCCTCCATGATCGCCTCGTTCACGTCACGCCCGTCGCGCTCGGCCTTCGCCTGCGCCGCGAGCACGCGCTTGTAGTCCTTCGGCATGACCTTGCCGAACCGGTCGACGGCGGCGTCCCAGTCGGCGAGCAGCGCACGCGCGACGGCGGACTCCGTTTCGTCGTAATGCTTTTCGAGCGCCTCACGCAGGAAGTCCACATCGGACGAATCCAGCGGGTCGATGTCGACCATCTCCGGGTTGATCCGGTGCGCGGGCAGGTCCAGCACATAGGCGGTGCCGCCCGACATCCCGGCCGCGAAGTTGCGGCCCACACCGCCGAGCACGACGACACGGCCACCGGTCATGTATTCGCAACCGTGGTCGCCGACGCCTTCGACGACGGCCAGCGCACCCGAGTTGCGCACGCAGAACCGTTCGCCGACCTTGCCGCGGATGAAGATCTCACCGCTGGTCGCACCGTAGCCGATCACGTTGCCCGCGATGATGTGCTCTTCGGCGTTGTACCGCGCCACCTTCGGCGGCCGCACGATGAGCCGTCCGCCGGACAGGCCCTTGCCGACGTAGTCGTTGCCGTCGCCGTAGAGCCGCAGCGTGATGCCCTTGGGCACGAACGCGCCGAACGACTGACCGGCGGTACCGGTGAAGGTGACGTCGATCGTGTTGTCCGGCAGGCCCTCGCCGCCCCACCGCTTGGTGAGCTCGTGGCCGAGCATGGTGCCGACGGTCCGGTTCACGTTGCGCACCGGCAGTTCCAGCCGCACCTTGTCCCCGGACGACAGCGCGCCCTCGGCGAGCTGGATCAGCGTGTTGTCGAGCGCCTTCTCCAGCCCGTGGTCCTGCACGGTCTGCTGGTGACGCAGGCCGGCCGGGGCCGTGTCGGGCACGTGGAAGATCGGCGTCAGGTCGAGACCGGCGGCCTTCCAGTGGTCGATCGCCTTGCGCTTGTCCAGCATCTCCGCGTGGCCGACGGCCTCGGCGATGGACCGGAAACCCAGCTCCGCCAGGTACTCCCGGACCTCCTGGGCGATGAACTCGAAGAAGTTCACCACGTACTCGGCCTTGCCGCTGAACTTCTCGCGCAGCTTCGGGTTCTGCGTCGCGACGCCGACCGGGCAGGTGTCGAGGTGACACACCCGCATCATGATGCAGCCGGACACCACCAGCGGCGCGGTCGCGAAACCGAACTCCTCGGCCCCGAGCAGCGCGGCGATGACGACGTCGCGGCCGGTCTTGAGCTGGCCGTCGGTCTGCACGACGATCCGGTCGCGCAACCGGTTGGCCAGCAACGTCTGCTGCGTCTCGGCGAGCCCGAGTTCCCACGGGCCGCCCGCGTGCTTGATCGACGACAGCGGCGAAGCGCCCGTGCCGCCGTCGTGCCCGGAGATGAGCACGACGTCCGCGTGCGCCTTGGAAACACCGGCCGCGACCGTGCCGACGCCGACCTCGGACACGAGCTTCACGTGGATGCGCGCGGCCGGGTTGGCGTTCTTGAGGTCGTGGATCAGCTGCGCCAGATCCTCGATCGAGTAGATGTCGTGGTGCGGCGGCGGGGAGATCAGCCCGACTCCCGGAGTGGAGTGCCGCGTCTTCGCGATCCACGGGTACACCTTCGCGCCGGGCAGCTGGCCGCCCTCGCCGGGCTTCGCGCCCTGCGCCATCTTGATCTGGATGTCGTCGGCGTTGACCAGGTATTCGCTCGTGACGCCGAACCGGCCGCTGGCGACCTGCTTGACCGCGCTGCGGCGCTCGGGGTCGTAGAGCCGATCCGGATCCTCGCCGCCCTCACCGGTGTTCGACTTGCCGCCGAGCCGGTTCATCGCGATGGCCAGGGTTTCGTGCATCTCCGCCGAGATCGACCCGTAGGAGATCGCGCCGGTGGCGAACCGCTTGACGATCTCGGAGATCGGCTCGACCTCGTCGATCGGCATCGCCGGCCGCTGGCCGACCTTGAAGTCGAACAGCCCGCGCAGCGTGTACAGCTTCTGTGCCTGGTCGTCGACGGACTTCGTGTACTCCTTGAAGACCTCGTACTTCCCGGCACGCGTGGAGTGCTGCAGCTTGAACACCGTCTGCGGGTTGAACAGGTGTGGCTCGCCCTCGCGGCGCCACTGGTAGTCCGCGCCGGTCTCCAGCTCGCGGTGGTTCGCGCGGAACCCGTCGCGCGGGAACGCGCGGCGGTGCCGTTCGGCGACCTCCAGGGCGAGCGTGTCGAAGCCGACGCCGCCGAGCCGGGAAGTGGTGCCGGTGAAGCAGTTCTGGATGACTTCGTCGCCGAGCCCGACCGCTTCGAAGATCTGTGCGCCGGTGTAGGAGGCCACTGTGGACACACCCATCTTCGACATCGTCTTGCGGACGCCCTTGCCCAGCGCCTTGATCAGGTTCGCGGTCGCCTGCTTGGCGGTGGCGCCGGCGATCAGGCCCTGCTCGGCCATCTCCTCGACGGTCGCCATCGCCAGGTACGGGTTCACCGCCGCGACGCCGTAGCCGATCAGCAGCGCGATGTGGTGCACCTCGCGCGCGTCGCCCGCCTCGACGATGAGGCCGACCTGCGTACGGGTCTTCTCGCGCACCAGGTGGTGGTGCACCGCGCCGGTGAGCAGCAGCGACGGGATGGCCGCGTGGTCCTCGTCGATCCCGCGGTCGGACAGCACGATCAGCCGCGCGCCCTCGGCGATGGCCGCGGACACCTCGGCGCGGATCTCGTCGAGCCGCCGCACGAGCGCCTCGCCGCCGCCGTGGACGTCGTAGGTGCCCTGCACGGTGACCGCCTGGAACTCCGGCAGGTCGCCGTCGTCGTTGACGTGCACCAGCTTCGCGAACTCGTCGTTGTCCAGCACCGGGAACGGCAGCACGATCCGGCGGCACGACTTGGCGTCGGCCTGCAGGAGGTTCGGCTCCGCGCCCAGCTGGGTGCCCAGCGAGGTGACCAGTTCTTCGCGGATCGCGTCCAGCGGCGGGTTGGTCACCTGGGCGAAGAGCTGGATGAAGTAGTCGAAGAGCAGCCGCGGGCGGCTGGACAGCGAGGCGATGGGGGAGTCGTTGCCCATCGAGCCGATCGGCTCCGCGCCGGTGCGGGCCATCGGTTCGAGCAGGACGTCGAGCTCCTCCTCGGTGTAGCCGAACGCCTGCTGACGGCGCACGAGCGCGGCGTGCGGGGGGATCTCGCGCTCACGCTCGGGAAGCCCGTCGAGCGGGAGCAGGCCGTCCTCGACCCATTCGTCGTACGGGTGCTCGGTGGCGAGCTCGTTCTTGATCTCCTCGTCCTCGACGATCCGGCCGGCGGCCGTGTCGACGAGGAACATGCGGCCCGGCTCCAACCGTCCTTTGCGGACGATCGTGGACTGCTCCAGCTCCAGCACGCCGACCTCGCTGGCGAGGACGACGAGGCCGTCTTCGGTGACCCAGTACCGGGCGGGGCGCAGGCCGTTGCGGTCGAGGACCGCGCCGATCTGGGTGCCGTCGGTGAAGGAGACCAGCGCGGGGCCGTCCCACGGTTCCATCAGCGTCGAGTGGAACTCGTAGAACGCGCGGCGCGCGGGGTCCATCTCCTGATGGTTCTCCCAGGCCTCCGGGATCATCATGAGCACCGCGTGGGGCAGCGAACGGCCGCCGAGGTGGAGCAGCTCCAGCACCTCGTCGAAGGACGCCGAGTCGCTCGCGCCGCGGGTGATGATCGGGTGGATCCGCTTGAGGTCGCCGGGGATCAGGTCGGATT